>JBGCFZ010000041.1:0-15609 GCA_045110355.1 Lewinella sp.
TAACTGCGGCGTCTTTTACCCGCTGGCTGCGTTGCTTGAATCCTCATTTAGCTACGGCTAAACTCCGGTTCAAGCGCCTTGCCCGCAGGCAAAATTCACCAGCATTTAATGCGACAGAATCGACCTGACAAAGCACTAGTGCAGTGTAAACGACATGTCGATACAGTCGTTCAACCCAGGCCCCTACCCTGCTTTTACATCCAATTTATTGCACCTGCGGCCCCGCCCCTTTAATCATCAGCTACCGCAACAACGCCACTGCTCCAGAGAAGTCTCGTTCTTTCCCATCGTCCATCAGCAACCTCGCCTGGTATACATAAACGCCGGGATTTAAGGGTTCTCCCGCCCTACGGCCATCCCAGGAGCTGTCTGAAGATAGTAGGTTACCCCAACGATCAAATACCCGTAGTTCGAGCACTTCAACCAGGTCTTCTCCCCCCTGTACGGTAAAACTGTCATTTATGCCGTCATCATTGGGCGAGAATGCGGTGGGGAAATACACATCGTAGTAATCCAGGCGAACGAACACAAGGCTGTCGCAATCAAGGATCGAAGAAAGCGTAACGAAATATTCCCCCTCTTTCTGGATGTCAAATGTTCCAATTTCGTAAGACTCTCCTTCAAACAGCTTAACGTCAACGGTATCCAGGGTCTCTCCCAGCACCGTAAGCTCCAACGGAACAATACTGTCGCAGTTATTCACGGAACGAAAGGTGTCCAAGTAATTCCCTGAGGTGCCGATTTGAAGGCCCCCAAAAAAATAAGTCTCCTCCGGGCAAATGACGACCGTTGAAGCTACTTCAAGGACTGGTTCACGGTACTCAAACACCGGAGAAGTTCGGCAGCCGGTTCCATCATCAATCACTACGGCGTATTGGCCATCAACAGGTCTTCGATTGAGGCCAGGGTTCGTTTCTCCAAGAATGGCAACGCCCTCGTAATACCACTGAAAGGTCGTGTTCTCCCGATCAGGAACCGTCAGCCGATACGCGTCACTGCAGGGATGAACGGTGCCGGTGATTTTAAAAGTAAAAGACTCAAAGTCGTCCAGAATCAGATCATCGAAGTAGTAATAGAGTCCTACTTCCGCCAGTATTTCCGGACAATCGGGTCCAATTGCAATAGCTTCGATATCAACCGAAGGCTCCACCTCAATGGCCGCGTTGACCCATTGATTACCTGCCCCTCCGTTAACCATGGTTGATCCCAACCTAAACCAGTCTGGTCCGTTTGTGGGGCAACCAAAACGATCGTCACTGCCCCCAAATGGAAGGTTTCCACAATCAGAAGTGCCAAAAAAAGTGACGTTGATGGGCGGCGAAAAAATGCGATCGACAAAGCCTACCTCAAATTCGAACCGATAACGATTACCAGCCACCAACGGGCTTAGCAAGCAGGCACCAGCATATTCTTTCCAATTTGGGTTGGGCTCATCCATCATAAAGGATGGGCGACCGTCCCTGAATCCCAAAACCCCTTCCCCGTCCGGGAACGGTTGGGGCGGAGCATAATCTGGCCATCCACCCCAGCCACACTGATGAATAAGATCCGTTGTGGGTGTAGACGCTTGAATCCAGACCTCCGCACAATTCAGCTGGCTCCGGCTATTGGGGCAGCAATTAAGGTCTTCAAAAGAAGGATTAGGAATCAGGGATTCTGGTTCTACTACCTCACAGACACAATCGGGATCATTCAGGTCTACAAGTCCGTCATTATCGTCGTCAATGGCGTTGGCACACAACTCAGTCATCTGCCGCTTCTCGGTAGAAACGAGGTCGGTTACACCTCCCAAAAGTAAAAGGGTGAACATCCCACTGAACAAGACGTGGAGTTGTTGGAGGTAATTCATTTACGATAGTTTACGGCACCAAGTCCGTTGCCCACACAAAGTACAATATCTTGTCGAATCAAAATGACGGAATAATGCAAAGACGAACATTCCTTGGCGCCGGGCTCGCCCTACCTTTTCTAATGTCTATGGCTGGAGAAAACAAACGAGCGACGCTGCCTGACCGTCTTCAACCCGGCGACACCATTGGATTAATTGCTCCCGGAAGTTCCGCTACGGAGAAAGCCATTGTGAAGGCCATTCGGCAAATTGAAAGCTTAGGACTCAGCGTAAAGACGGGAAAAAACCTGCGCGCCATCAATGGTTTTCTTGCGGGAACTGATCAAGAGCGGCTCGACGATCTTCATGCCATGTTTGCCGACCCAACGGTAAAAGCGGTGTGGTGCGTAAGAGGAGGCTATGGTTGTGGCCGGCTTTTGCCCGGGATCGACTATAAAATGATCCGACGTAACCCTAAAGTTTTGATTGGCTATAGTGACATCACTGCCCTAATGACGGCCATAACGCTAAAAACTGGCCTGGTGACTTTCCACGGCCCGGTAGGCTCCTCCGATTTTACCGACTTCACCACCAAGTACCTGAAGGCCGCCCTGTTGTCTGGGCATAATTGGCTTCCAATTGAAAGATCTGACGCTCACCCGGAAACATCCACCTTCGCCCCCTTTACGATCAGGGGCGGAGTAGCGACTGGCGATATTTGGGGCGGCAACCTAAGCTTATTATCCGCAGCGGTAGGGACGGGATATGCCCCCCCGCTGAAAGGCAAGCTTCTATTCATTGAGGAAATCGGAGAAAACCCCTATCGCATTGACCGAATGCTGACCCAGTTGCGACAGAGTTGGGATTTAGGCAGCACTGCAGGGATTCTGCTGGGCGTCTTCAGGGGATGTGAGGCTGATCCGGACGATCGGTCTCTTTCCCTACGTGAAACACTTACTGGAAGATTTGAGGACCTCGGAGTCCCCGTTGCTTACGGCTTTTCCATCGGCCACATCAAGGACATGTGTACGCTGCCAATTGGTCTTAAGGCACGAGTTGATATGGAGGAGATGCTGATTGAAATAATTGAGTGAGTGAGTCTGCGAGTTTGGGAGTCACTGAGTGGCTACCGCAGGTTCCACTCAGTGCGCTGCGCTTGTTCGCCATGGTGAGTGAGCGAAGCGATACGAACGGTACCTGCGGTAGCCACTCGGTGACTCGCCAACTATCTCACTCAATCACTGCCATCCAAACGTCAAATCCACAATAGAAGATGGATGGTGTAATCCCTAGTGTTATCTTCGCGTTCTCTTTCCGCATATGGCTCAAATAGAACGAAAACACAAAACGCAATCTCTCCTCCAGTTCGTGCTGGCGATTGCGTTACTTATCATCATCAATGTCCTGGCCAACGCCCGTATTGGCGGAACTCCTCTCTACGCTGCTTTGGACCTGACCGAGGACAAACGTTTCACCCTCACGGACAACACCGTCGAGCAACTCCGTCAATTAGAGGAACCGCTGTTCGTCCGCATCCTGTTGACCGGCGACCTGCCCGCGAATTACCAACGCCTGTCAGATAAGGTAGAGGAAATGCTGATTGATTTTTCGGGGAACAATGCGCTGCTTGAATACGAATTTGCGGACCCCCTGGCAGGAGACAAAGACCAGGTTCAGGAAAGACAACGAAACCTGGCCGAAGAAGGCATATATCCGGTGACCGTCTATTCCGCAGCCAGTGCCTCAGAACGTTCTTCGAACATCGTCTATCCTTACGCCATCTTTTATTACGGCGGCCGAACCCGGATCGCCCCATTACTGCAACCGGCTCCCCGCGGCTTCAGCGAGGCCCGCCAAATCAATAAAGCCGAGGCACTGCTGGAATACAATTTCACCAGGGCCATTCAAGGGCTTACCGATAACGACAAACCATTGATTGGCATCACCTTTGGCCACGGAGAACTTCCGCCACAAAATACCGGAGACTTGTTTAGTACGCTGGTAAAGGACTACGAAGTTGGCCCAGTTCACCTCGATAGTTTCGCTTTTATTCCTCAAGATATAAAGCTACTGGTCGTTGCTAAACCAACCGAGCCATTTTCTGATTACGAGACCTTTAAACTGGACCAGTACGTGATGAATGGAGGTAAGGTCCTCTGGGCGATCGATGCCGTTGGCATGGACTATGATTCGCTGCTGACCCGCAACGAGTTTTACCCGAACCCTCGTGAGCTTGGTCTTGAAGACTTGTTCTTTAAATACGGTTTCCGAATGTCTCCGGTGCTTGGTCTTGACCTTCAAAGCACCAACATCGCCGTGGTTACTGGCAGCACCGGTGGCAGGCCTAACGTTGCCCTGTCTCCTTTCCCTTACCATGTTCGGGCAATACCCGTTTCTGAGCACCCCATTGTAAAAAACCTTGACCCCGTCGACTTGCGGTTCCCCACCGTGATTGAAACCGTCAATGATGAAGACCCAGGTGTTCAAAAAACGGTTCTTTTACAGTCAAGCAATCGTTCCCGCAGGAAACGACTTCCCGCCCCAATCGATCTGGACGCTCAGAAATATAAATTGGACGTTGACCGCTTCAACGAAGAAGGCCTTCCCTTTGCTTATCTGCTAGAAGGCACCTTCAATAGCAAATACGCCAATCGGCTTTCCAAGGCGAATGAACAAGTATTGCGAGACAATGGAGTCGATTTCCGGGGCGTATCCGTACCAACCAGCATGATCGTAATCGCTGACGGTGATGTGCTCTCCAACCCCGTAATAAAAGGAGAGACCTACCCCACCGGTTATAACGTGTGGGAAAAATTTACTTATGCGAATAAGGTCTTCCTCATTAATGCGGTAGAATATCTGCTGAACCCCGACGGCGTCATTGCAGCCCGGGGTAAAGACGTAAAGCTCCGCCTTACCGATAAAGTGGCCGCCAGGGCCGATGCCGGTTACTGGCGCCTTCTCAACCTTGGGGCACCGTTGCTATTACTTACTGGCTTTGGCCTCGTCTTCAACTGGTTAAGACGGCGGCGATACGCTCGTTAGCACGAAACCTCTCCGGCCTTACCACCACTAACTCTTGTGCTCATCCCGAACTGACCAAATGAACAGAACACTTATCCTTCTCCTATCCGTCCTCTTACTGGGGGGCATTGCCTGGTGGGTCACCTCCAGCTCCAAGCCCGCTACCGCCGAAGAGCGCGCTGAGGAGCGCCGTTTCGGCATTGCCGATTTTGATCAGGTTCACCGCATCCTGATTGCCGACCGCAACGGACACAATACGACGCTGACCCGGGGAGGCATCACCGGGTGGCTGGCCAACGGCGTTGCTGCCAATGAAAACATTATGGCGAACCTGCAGGACGTCATCATGAACCTCGACATCAAGAGTCTGCCAACCGAAGCCGCTAAAAAACACATGATCGATGATATAGCCTCCCATGGTATTCTCGTACAGGTTTTTGATAAAAATGACAAAAAAATCCGGGGCTATTACCTGGGCGGTGGCACCTCTGACGAAACCGGAACCAACGCCATTGTTGAAGGTAAGGAGAATCCTTACGTGGTTCATCTACCTCACTTCACCGGCAACGTCCGTATCCGGTTTACTCATTGGGACGACGAATGGCGCGACAAAGTCTACTTCCGGGTAGACCCAGACAAAGTCGAGCGCTTCAGCATTGAATATCCTACCCAGCGGAATCAAAGCTTCACCCTGACCAGAAACGGAGCAGACTTCAGGCTCGCCCCTTTTTATGAGACGGGGCAGCAAACACGAAACATCCCCTTTGGAAGGGGAGAAGGCGTCTTAGCCCGCTATGAAAAATACTACGTCAACCGTTTCGAAAACAAGGACACGGAGACCATAGCGCAGGCTAAATCAATTCTACCCTTTGCTACCATAAAGGTCAAGCAAGAGGGACAAGAGGAACAAACCATGAAGGTTTACCCCAGGTATGCCGGTCGGACCTTCCAGCACGACCTTAAAAGTGGCGAAGTAGTGGAAGGTGGTGGCCTGGAAGCTTACACCGCCTTTATTAATGACGATAAGGACTGGGTGTTACTGAACATTGAAACCATCGAGCCGCTGATGGTAGGCTACGATGCCTTTTAGCCCAGCGGGGGCAGATCTTTAGTTCATACATCCGAGACAATTATGTGGACTGAAGTTCACAGCTACGCGTTCTGCCGTATCTTACCCTCCGCAGTAAATCAGCCAGATGAAGCCTTTCTATTTTCTCCTTGCCGGTGTCGCATGTATCGTACTGACCGCCACTACCCTCCCCCTGGATGATCCGCAATGGGGTTTCTTCGGCCACCGCCGCATCAACCGGCTGGCCGTCTTTACCCTCGACCAGGAGATGATGCCTTTTTTCAGGGCCAATATTGAGTGGGTAACGGACCATGCCGTTGACCCCGATAAGCGGAGGTATGCCTCTAAGTTCGAAGCCGTTCGGCATTACATCGACCTTGACCACTGGGGAGAAAGCGAAACCTTCCCGGATGTACCCCGCAGTTACACCGACGCACAAATATGGAAAGCAGAGCTGGTGATCGTAGGACAAGGAAAAGATTCTACCACCTGGAAAGTAACGGAGATCACCCATCCCAGCCCTGAACGTCGATTCTACTCCGACAGCAGGGTCCAGATGAGCAGTTCGAAGGGTAAAAGGTTGGAGCTGCAATTGGGCAGCTACCGAAGCTTCTGGTTCAACAACGTTTGGCCGCAGTTTTATGAGGATCGGATTACGCTATCACCCGACAGTCTTCGAGCTATTGGCTTTCCGCTTCCTCCGGAAGCGCCAAAGGAGATTTTTGTCCGGGAAAAATTCTCTGAATATGGTATGCTCCCCTATCACCTGGAGTCGATGCATAAGCGGATTACCCAGGCCTTTATTGAAGAGGATACGGACAAAATCCTACGATTGTGTGCCGAAATGGGCCATTATATTGGTGATGCTCACGTACCGCTGCACACTACCGAGAACTACAACGGGCAGATGACCGGACAAACGGGGATTCATGGTTTTTGGGAAAGTAGGATTCCTGAATTATTTGCGGATGCCAACTACGACTACTTTGTTGGCAAAGCACAGTACATCGAGAATCCGCGGGATTATTACTGGGGCATTGTCCTTAAAAGCCACTCCCTGGTCGATAGCGTCTTACGAACCGAACAAAGGTTAAGGGATACCTACCCAGAAGATCAGCAAATGTGTTTCGATGAACGCTCGGGCCGCACCATCAAGACCCAGTGTGCCGAGTTCGCCGCAGCATGGGATCGGGAAATGCAGGGCATGGTGGAAGAACGCTTTCGTGCGTCTATTCTTAGTGTCGGCAGTGTATGGTTTACCTGCTGGGTGGATGCGGGGCAACCGGACTTGAATAAGCTTTCTCCCGAACCGATCATTTACGCTAAATCGGATACTTTAGACAAAGCAGTACTTGGCGGAGAAATTAAGGGCAGAGCACACGATTAGCGCGCGAGGAAACCATTTATGTATTTACTATCCAGGCGCGGCCGCAGGTGCAACAAGAGGTTTTAAGAGCAAGGGCAGCACCCTACCCTTAGGATAAACCCTTTGTCAATCGCTCAACTTTCTCTGACAACTTCCCCTTGCACCTGCGGCCGCGCCATAAAACCAAGCAGTCAAATAGTCAAGTAGTCAAGCAGTTACGCAACCCGCTTGACTATCTTACTCCCTGACTATTTGACTATTTGACTCCCTGACTACTTGACTGCTTGACTACTTACCTATATTTGCCGCCCAAACCGCGACCCACATGACCGCAAAAACAGAACCGATCACCAAAGCCTGGAGCCTGGAAGCGCTGCGCGAATTACACGATAGTCCCTTAATGGACCTCGTCTTCCGCGCTGCCAGTATCCACCGTGAACATCACGACCCGAACGAAGTACAGATGAGCAGCCTGCTGAGCATCAAAACCGGCGGCTGCCCGGAAGACTGTGGCTATTGTCCTCAGGCTGCTCGGTACCATACGGACATCGAAGAGAATGCCTTGATGACCGTAGAACAGGTAAAAACGGCCGCAGAACGTGCAAAAGGCATCGGCAGCAGCCGTCTTTGCATGGGTGCTGCCTGGCGAAATGTAAAGGACGATGGAGAATTCGAGCAAGTGCTGGACCTCGTACGTACGGTCAACAGCCTGGACATGGAGGTATGTGCCACCCTCGGCATGCTTACCCCCAACCAGGCAGAACGGCTTGCCGCTGCTGGCTTGTATGCCTACAACCACAACCTCGACAGCTCCGAAGAATACTACAAAGAAGTCATCTCTACCCGCGGTTACCAAGATCGGATTGAGACCATCGGAAATGCCCGTAATGCAGGACTAACGGTTTGCTCCGGCGGCATCATCGGCATGGGAGAATCGATAGATGATCGGCTAAAAATGCTGATCACCCTGGCCAGTCTGACGCCTCAGCCGGAGTCAGTACCCATCAACGCCTTGGTCGCGGTGGAAGGCACCCCGCTGGAAGATCAGCGTCCCGTCCCCATTTTCGAGATGGTTCGGATGATTGCCGTTACGCGAATCATGATGCCAACAACAACGGTCCGCCTTTCCGCTGGCCGCACCAGCATGACACCGGAGGGGCAAGCCCTCTGTTTCCTGGCCGGAGCTGGTTCCATCTTCGCCGGCGACAAACTACTGACCACCCCCAACCCCGAAGCATTCGAAGACCTGGAGATGTTCAGTGCACTCGGTCTGAAACCCGCTACGGCTTATGCTAAGGGGGAGAAACCAGCAATAAAAGAAGACCCGGGCGCACCCGGCGAAAAAACACGCATCAAGTGGTCGCGCCCAAGTCACAAGATCGAACGCAACGAACAAAAACGTAAGTAACTTGCGACCCCGGAGGGGTCAAACCGTTTTAACCCCGGATGCAGGCCCGCGTAGCGGCCGAAATCCGGGAAAACCCCAAAACGCCCCCGCAGGGGGCACCATAAAACTACTCCTGTCCCCGGCCGCATAGCGGCCAACAAAATGGAGAGACAATAACCACCTGGCAAAAGCCCGGTACTACCTAACTAAATAATATGACATCACGCACAATGGTCGCCGGCAACTGGAAAATGAACACCACGCCAACCCAGGGCAAAGCTTTGGCAGGAGACATCATCGCTGCAGCAGGCACCCCACCTACTAAAGTTGTGTTCGGCGTTCCTGCCATCCAGTTGATGAGTATCAAGGAAATTACGGCCCAACATGAAGGGTACTACGTAGCAGCACAAAACATGCACCACGAAGACAAAGGTGCCTACACCGGCGAACTCAGTGCCGCAATGCTCGCGGATGCAGGAATTGACTATGTCATCCTCGGACACAGCGAACGTCGTGATTACTTCGGTGAGAACGACTCCCTGGTCAACGTAAAGATAAATAAGGCACTTGAGGCTGGCCTGCTCCCAATTTACTGTTGCGGAGAGAAACTGGACATCCGTGAATCCGGAAACCACGAGATGATCGTTGGCAAACAGATTGAGCAAGCCCTCTTTAGCCTCAACCCCGACCAGATGGAAAAGGTGGTTATTGCCTACGAACCCGTTTGGGCCATCGGAACCGGAGTAACGGCCAGCCCCGAACAAGCGCAGGAGATGCACGCCTTCATCCGCCAGATGATCGCTAACCAATTTGGCAGTGCTATTGCGGAAAATACTACCATCCTCTATGGAGGCTCCGTAAAGCCAGCAAATGCCGATGAGCTGTTTGGTATGTCCGATGTCGACGGAGGGCTCGTCGGTGGAGCCAGCCTGAGCGTTGAAAACTTCGTGCCGATTATTGCCGCCAGGTAAAGAAGTTACCCTTCGATGTGAAAGCTCAACGTAAACGTTCGGCTCAACACCTTCTCCAGCACCGTACTTTCCGGGAGATTTGGGTTAAAAAGGAGGGTATTACCAATGCCCTGGCTGATCTTGAATTCGGGAGAGAAAATGAAGTAGTCGAAGAAGAACTGCATCCCGGCACCGTATTCTATGTGGAAATCGTGCGGACTAATCCTGACCAGGTTCTCAGCCTGCCTGGTTCGGCTTTCGCTGGCTACGTCAAAACTATATTTAACGCCAGCGATGAGGAACAACCGCTTATCCCGGTAAGGGGCTGATTTGTAGCGAAAATGGAAGGGGAGTTCCACAAAAACGGATTGTACCGATTCCTGTGTTTCCGAGGTTATTCGGGTGTTTTGGGTGTAATTGAGTCGGCGTTCAGCGAAGCTGAAGCCCGGCAAGAACCTGAAGTCGAAATATTGTCCAATCTTCAGGTTGGCGATCATATTGAGGTTGAAGCCGGGGCCATTGAGGCTTTTAACGCCAATGATGGTATCACGGAAGATAAAGTCTTCACTACGAAAGGGGGTATACCGACTGGAGTTAAAACCAAGGGTAAGACCGAAGTAGAACCGTTTGTTCTGAAAGTCGTAGAAGTTATAGTTGTTACCGCCGGTAAATTGGGCGCGGCCGCAGGTGCAAAGGAATACTGTGAGGAGCAGTGTGAGTACTACTTCTCTGCCGTATAGATTGAGGCAATTCCGAAAGTTAATGCTTTGCATTCAGTTTGTTTGTAACCTACCTTATCGAGAATGCCAGTGAAGGTTTTTCCACTTGGAAAAGCCTGAACACTCTCGAACAAATAGGCGTAAGCTCGGGGGTCTTTGGACTGTAAACGACCAATCAGCGGCATAATTTTACCGAAGTAGAAATTAAAACCCCATCTGATCGGCGCAAAGGTAATACGACTAAACTCCAGAATCACTAATTTTCCTCCCGGACGAAGTACACGATGCATCTCAGCGAGGCCCTTTTCGAGGTTCTCAAAGTTGCGAACGCCGAAAGAAACGGTTACTGCGTCGAAGGATCCGTCGGCGTAAGGCAGTTGCTCACTATCGCCCTGTACCAGCGTAATCCGATCGTCCAGGCCGGCAGCCGTTACTTTTTTACGGCCATATTTCAGCATGCCTTCGCTCAGGTCCAGGCCAGTGACATGGTCTACGTTTGCCCGCTTTACGGTCTGGATGGCCACATCAGCCGTTCCAGTTGCTACATCAAGTATCTTTTTATGCACGGCGGGGTCCAGCTGGCGGATCATCTTCGCCCGCCAAAGCGTATCCACGCCAAGCGAGGTGCCCCTGTTTAACAAGTCATAAGTGGGGGCGATGCTATCAAACATCTTACCAACTTCTTCTTTTTTGGAATCGGTCTCGCCGTAGGGCTTAATTACGTTGTGGTCGGTTGTTGCCATACCATTGAAACGGTTTGGAGAAGGTTTGGTTTCAGAAAAAAGTGAAAGTTCGTAAGAAACTGTTCTTTTCCTCCAAAAGCGGCCAAAATCCATCAGAAAACTACGTCTGGACAATAGAGATAAGGGCATCCAAACGCATCGTTTAGTGCGAAAGATCAGCCTAAGTGAATTAAGGTATAGAAAGGCTCCGAAAAAGCCTGAGAAAGCGGCGAAAACCCTACTAAAAACCAGTAAGATTTCTTATCTTCGCGGACCGTCCACAATGGACCCTACCAGGTTATTTTGGGCGCGGTCGCAGGTGCAATAAGATGTGTTAAAGAGCCAGGTGAAGTACGCCGGTTCAATACCAATTCTCAGTCACCCTGCCGTCCAACTTCCCCAGCACCTGCGGCCCCGCCCAAAAGTGCATTGTATTAGAGACTTACGCTTTTACCAGATAACAGAATATGCCAGATAAAGAAAGGATCATTCCGGTCAATATTGAAGACCAGATGAAATCCGCCTACATTGATTACTCGATGTCGGTGATCGTTAGCCGGGCGCTGCCAGACGTGAGAGATGGACTCAAACCCGTTCACCGTCGCGTCCTTTTTGGGATGGAGCAGCTTAGCCTAAGCTACCGCAACTCGCACAAAAAATCAGCCCGTATCGTTGGTGAGGTTCTTGGTAAGTACCACCCTCATGGAGACAGTTCGGTGTACGACACCATGGTACGGATGGCCCAGGACTGGTCCCTTCGTTACCCCTTGGTAGACGGACAGGGCAACTTCGGTTCTATGGACGGTGACTCCCCCGCCGCCATGCGTTATACCGAAGCCCGGATGCGCCGCATTTCCGAAAGCATCCTCGGCGACCTGGACAAAGACACAGTTGACCATCAACTCAACTTTGACGATACGTTGAAGGAACCAACGGTGCTTCCTACCAAAATACCTAACCTGCTCGTTAACGGAGCATCTGGTATTGCCGTAGGTATGGCCACGAATATGATGCCACACAACCTCAATGAGGTCGTCGACGGAATCATCGCAACCGTTGAAAATCCGGAGATTACCATCGACGAACTGATGGAATACGTAAAGGCCCCCGACTTCCCAACTGGCGGCATCATCTACGGTATAGAAGGCGTAAAGGAAGCCTTCCGTACAGGCCGTGGACGGGTCATCCTACGTGGACGCGCTGAGGTGGTGGTAGACAGCGATGATCGTGAAACGATTGTCATCACTGAAATCCCGTACCAGGTAAACAAAGCCAACTTGGTAGCTAAAATCGCCGAACTGGCCAATGAGGGCAAAGTAACCGGCATCCGGGACGTTAATGATCTTTCAGATCGGGATGGGCTGCGCATCGAAGTGGAGATCAAACGGGACGCCATGGGCTCCATCGTCCTCAGCTACCTCTATAAGTATACCCCGCTACAGTCCAGCTATGGTGTCAACAACGTCTGCCTGGTAGGTGGCCGTCCGATGACCCTGAACCTAAAGGACATGATCGAAGAGTTCATTCTCTTCCGCATCGAAGTCATCCAACGCCGTACGCAATTCGAGCTTAATAAAGCACTGGCTCGTGCACACATCCTCATTGGCCTGCTGATTGCGCTCGACTATCTTGACGAAGTAATCGCGTTGATCCGCGCCAGTGCCAACCCTGACGAAGCGAAGGCTGGCCTGATGAAGGGAGACTTCATCGACGACAAGAAAGCCTTCTGGGCGAAGTTCGGCGAGCTCGTTGCCGAGGTTCAGACTGGTGAGTTTATTGTTGAAGGAGACAATGTGCTCTCCGAGTGGCAGGCAAAAGCCATCCTTGATATGCGCCTTCAGAAACTTACCGGCCTGGAGTTGGATAAGATTCGCGAAGAATACGCGGAGATCAAAGGAATCATTGACGACCTGAAAGACATCCTTGCCAGCGAAATGCGCCAGCGAGACATTGTAAAAGAGGAACTCACCGAGGTGAAAACGAAGTTTGGAGACGAACGCCGCTCGGAAATCAGCTTCGATACTTCAGAAATTTCGATCACCGACATGATCCCTGATGAGGACGTCGTCGTCACGATCAGTAAACTCGGCTACATCAAGCGTACACCGGTAGCTGAATACCGCGCTCAAAGCCGTGGTGGCCGTGGCAGTCGTGGGTCTAAGACACGGGACAAAGATTTCGTGGAGCATATGTTCATTGCCAGCAACCACAATTACCTCATGCTCTTTACCGAGCAAGGCAGGTGCTTCTGGCTGCGCATCTACGAAATTCCGGAAGCCGGCAAGCAATCTGCCGGTCGCGTCATCCAGAACATCCTCGCGATGCCAAAGGACGATAACGTGAAAGCCTACATCAGTGTGGCTGACCTAACGGACGAAGAGTTCCTCAACTCCCACTCTATCATCTTCGCGACGAAGAAAGGACAAGTGAAGAAAACCAGCCTGGAGGCCTACAGCCGGCCACGGACAAATGGCATCAATGCCATCACCATTAACGATGGGGACCAACTGCTGGAAGTAAAACTTACCAACGGCAGCAGTGCCGTATTTCTGGCTACCAAGAAAGGACAGGCCATCCACTTCGAAGAAGCTAAAGTTCGTAACATGGGCCGTAATGCGGCCGGTGTTCGCGGGATCACACTTGACGGAGAGGACGATGAAGTCGTCGGAATGGTCACGCTTGACCACGAACTGGACGCGGATAAGACGATCCTGGTCGTTTCCTCTCAGGGAATGGGTAAGCGAACCAACTGGGACGAATACCGGGTCACGAATCGTGGCGGTAAAGGTGTGAAGACCATGAACATCACCGATAAGACAGGTGCATTGGTTACGCTCAAGGCCGTTACGGAAGACAATGACCTGATGATTACCAATCGTTCCGGTATCCTGATTCGCACGAAGATGAGTGCTCTACGGGTTATGGGCCGTTCCACCCAGGGTGTTAAACTCATCAAACTCGAGAAGAAAGATTCGATTGCAGACGTGGCCGTAGTGCCCGCCAGCGACGAAGATGAAGGCTTAGAAGAGGAATAAACGCCTCCTTTTGCCGCTGCAAAACAGGGCAACTGCCGCCATACCGAACATTACCGGTGTGGCGGCTTTTTATACAGATATTCAGTAATCCTTTAATTTTAGGATACTATTAACGACTTTTGCGCCAGCAATTAACGTTTCCATGTTACCCCCCTATCGGAGCAACACGTCTACAGGGGTGTAACTTAATTACGAAAAACCAACAAACTACCATCATGCGTAAATTACTCCTCAGCATGCTCGTCCTTCTCCTTTCCGTAACGGCCGTCATGGCTCAGTCGGGAGAGCAGGCGCTCAAAGATGCCAAAAAAGCATTCGACAACTACAACCTCACCAACGACGCCACAAAGCTCACCGAAGCAGTAGACATGGCCGCGAAGGTGATGGCCGACCCCGCCACAAATGCCACATCCAAAGCACTTGTAGAAGTTGGCGACATCTACGCCGCCGTAATAAACAACTATGTGATTGCTCGTTCCACCAACGTTACGGACCCCGCTTCCACTGAGAAACTGGTAGAAGGCGCAGCAGTAAAAGCTGCTGAAGCATTCATGACAGCCGTCAAGAACGCAGACCCTAAAAAAGGCAAGAAGTACATTAAGTCCGCACTGAAGGGCCTGGCCGAGGTACAGGGCAATATTTCCAACGAAGGCATCTACGCCATCCAGGACAAAGACTTCGAACAGAGCATGACCGCGTTCAAGACAAGTGTGATGACGCACGAATTCCTCACCAGCAACGGTGCCGAGTCTGCACTCGATGCCGATAAACTGAACGACGAAAAGTACTATGGTGGTCTTTCTGCCATTTTGCTGGAGAAGTTTGACGTTGCGGAACCAATGTTCCTTGACCTCTACAAAAGCAAGTACAGCGACGCCAGCCTTTACGATGGTCTTTACAAGATCTATGAAGCTAAAGGCGACATGGAAGCTGCGGGGAAGTACCTGGCTGAAGGCCGTGCTGCATTCCCGGAAGAGACTCAATTGCTCTTCACTGAAATCAACTTCTACCTTTCGCAGGGTCGCCTCAACGAGTTGACGGAGAAACTTGGCGAAGCCATTAACAAGGAGCCAGAGAACACCAGCCTTTACGCTACGCTGGGTCAGGTTTACGAGCAGCTTTACAACCAAGAGAACGAAGCTGGAAACGAAGCAGAAGCTTCTAAGTACTTCGATCTTGCCCAGAAGAAGTATGAAGAAGGCCTGACAAAGGATCCTAATGCAAGCCGTCTGATCTACAGCCTCGGCGCAATGATCTACAACCGCGGTGCAGCTATGTCTCAGGAGCTGGTAGAGCTCGGTAATGATTTCAGCAAAGAAGGCCAGAAGAAGTACGAAGCCCTGAAGGCTACCGTTGACGCGGAATTCGAAAAGGCACTCCCCTACTTCCAAAAAGCGGAGATGACTGATCCTAACGACCTCAACACGCTCATCGCCCTCAAGGAAATGGCGGCGCGCAGCGATCAGTACGAAGTTTCTAATGAATTCAAAGCTCGGATTGAAACGATCC
>JBGCFZ010000042.1:0-12163 GCA_045110355.1 Lewinella sp.
TTTAGTCCGCAGGATTTTCGTGCCGTGGCAAGGCGCTGAAACCGGATTTTAGCCATAGCTAAATGAGGATTTCAGCAACGAAGTCACGGTGCTAAAAGGCAAGGAATAACGGTCAAGTAATTGTGAATTCATCCACTAGACTCCCTGACTGCTTGACTAATAAGGGCGGGGTCGCAGGTGCAGAGGAATGATTTAAGCGCAGAGAGGTGTAATCTAAACCGACATTGTTTCACGAGCGCCAGCGAGCAGAGTTGTCTCCCCTCTTGGGGGGAGAGGCGCACGAGCAACGCGAGCACTCCCCTGCGGAGCTATTAACTCCTTCTATAACTCACGCATTCTCTCCTAAGACCGTCGTTCTTTTCGCTTGGTAAGTCGACCAAATTCGTCCAGTTTCCCGCCCCTGCTTATCTTACTCCCATGAAACTAAACACCCTGAAATTCCAATACCCCTGGCGCGCCTATCAGGCGCGGGTCCTGGAAAATCTGGATCGTTACCGGGAAGACAAGCGCATCCACATCGTCGCGCCTCCCGGAGCAGGTAAAACAGTGCTGGGGCTGGAGATTACCCGACGCATAAATAAGCCTGCCCTAATCCTGTCGCCCAGCCTCACCATCCGCGCCCAATGGGCGCAGCGCTTCCGTGACGATTTCTGCGCCGAGGAAGACATGATCTCCAACGATCTTACCAAACCTGCCGCGTTGACCATTGTCACCTACCAGGCCGTATTCGAGTACTTTAAACGCAACGGCACCGATGGGCTCGACTGGGTCGAACTACTAGTCGTTGATGAATGCCACCACCTCCGCAACGAATGGTGGAAAGTGCTCGATGCCATAAGAGATACCTTTAAACCTGAACTTGTGGCCCTTACTGCTACACCACCCTACGATGTCAGCGGCATTGAATGGAGGCGGTACCACGAATTTTGCGGAGAGATCGACGAAGAGATCAGCATTCCCGAACTCGTCAACTCCGGAGACCTCTGCCCCCATCAGGATTACCTCTACCCCGTACTTCCACCTCCTGGAGAAGCCGCAGTGGTGGAGAAATGGCAGGCCCAAAAAACAGAACTACTGACGGCGATGCACGAACGTTCCGGCCTCGCCCTCTACCTCCGGGATCACCCCTGGCTGAAGGATCCTGAAAAGAATTATACCGACATCTTCGAGCTGCCCGAATACTTCACCGCACTGCTCAGCGTACTGCGGGCACAGGGCAGTGAGCCGCCCGCTGCCGCCCTTGGCGTTCTGCACGGAGAGGTGACCCTGGCTCCGGAATTGACGGACCACTGGGCCGCCATCTTCCTCCAGCGAGCGTTGCGGGAAGACCCTTACTTTGCTACCGACGACGGGAAAGCCCTGCTGCGCCCCTACCGCCGCATCATCACCACGATGGGCGCCTGGAGCCAGGGCAAACTGTACCTCGACAGCGACCTGCCGCCTGGTTCCGGTAAAACCGCCGCAGAGCTGGAAAGCCCCAAGGCAAAGCTTGACGCACTGGTCGAGATCGCCCGCTTTGAAAGCGAAGACCTGGGCGCCGACTTACGGATGGTCATGCTAACCGATCATATCTACCCAGAGTTGTTGCCAACGACTGAGCATGACCTGACGGAGTTAAGCAAAGTTGGAACCATTCCTGTTTTTGAAGTCCTTCGCCGCCAGCGGCAGACTTTGTACGAGGGCGACTTGGCGGTACTAACCGGTAGTCTCGTCATCATCCCCAAAACAGCGGAAAGCCGCCTGCTTGAAATCGCCTACGATGAACTCCCGACCGAAAGAGTGATCAAGACTAAGCCGCTGTTTCCGGACTCAAAATACATAGTTGTCAATACGGGCGGACTGGCCAATAAATACTCCGTTGGTTGGATCACTCAATTATTTACGGAAGGCAAAATCAGAATCATCGTCGGAACCAAGTCTCTCCTTGGGGAAGGCTGGGATGCTCCGGTGATCAACAGCCTGGTGCTGGCGAATACGGTTGGCAGTTTCGTGCTCAGTAATCAGATGCGTGGCCGGGCCATCCGAACGGTTCGTGGACAACCTAATAAAACGGCAAATATTTGGCACCCGGTGGTGGTGCACCCTGGTGTGCGCAAGGGCGGGCCAGACGTAAATCGGCTCCGCCGCCGCATGCGGGCTTTTGCCGGGCCCCGGCTCGACGGTAAACCGATCATCCAAAACGGGATGGCCCGCTTCGGTATTGATTGGGACAAGACCAGCGGACAGGCCATGGAATTCGTCCGCAAGCAAACCCTTCAGGCTGCCGTAAAGCGCGATGACCTGATTGCCAGCTGGCAAAAAGCACTGGCTACCGGGTCTCAACTGGTGGAAGCCATCAAGCCCCCGGCAGAACGATACTACGAGAAAAAAGACCCACTGACGCTTCATTACAAAGAGAGCATTGATCGCTACTTTGAGCAGGATTACCGTTTGTTCCTGCTGGAAATAAAACGGGCAACTCTGGTGGCCTTTGCTGCTTCGGCAATTACCACCTTGCTTCCCTTTATGTGGTGGGCTTTTGTTCCCTTGTTGGTGGTAGCGTTGGTGGCTGGTTTTATGGTCTTCAAACGGTTCAGTGTAATGCACCGGCGGGCGAAAGAACTTCAGCTGGCCGAACGCCACGAAGAGATATATGCCCGGGAGCTGAAGCTTGCGCCTTATCTGGGGTACCCGATCGGATTATCGCTTTTACCTGCCATCTTCAACCCTTTGGGAACGATTGTTTTCTGGATGATTGGTCTGGGGTGGCTGTTCATTTACCTAACGATGAACCCAGGGAGGAGTATGACGGAAGCGACCCGCCGGTTCGAGCTGCTGTCGGATACTAAACACCGGTTGATGACATACGGCCGGGCCCTGGCCGAGAGTATTACCGCCGCAGGCTTGTTCCACAAAGCAACGCCGGATCAACTTCGATTGGAGGAGGATGGAGAAGAAATGTTCCTCTACCTTAGTGGTGCGGAGCACCACGACACTCACCTGTTTGCCGGCGCCCTGGCGGAGCTGATGAGCCCCGTTGATAACCCCCGCTACCTCCTGCGCCTCGCCCTGCCGGGCGACTGGACCAAAGGGGAGTACTTCCTCTCCGTCCCCGCCGCCCTGGGGAACAAAAAGATGACCGCCGATCTGGCTGGCCGCCTCGGCCAGGTCGTCGAGCAAGACTTTGAACCGATCTATACCCGCGAACCCTCGGGGCGTCTTCACCTGCTTACTGCTCGCCTGCAGGCAAGTAGTAAGGTGGATGCGGTGGCGGAACGGGATATGTTGTGGAGGTAGTTAGTTTTCAGGATTCAGTTTTTAGGGTTTAAATGCAGTATTCAGGGATCAGGATTTAGCATGCAATCTAAAATCTGGCCCCCTGAGCCCTAATACCTGAATACTGAAAGCTGCATACTGATTACTAAGTCCTGAGACCTGAATACTGAGGCCTAAAACCTGACTGCTGAATACTGATTACTAAAATCTGAATACTAAACCTGAATGCTACTTTTAGTCTGGCCCATAATCCTCTTTGTCCTGGTCGTCTTCCGCTTCCGGCGGCGCTTCAACGCGGAGTTTGACCGGCAACGACAGATTTCCTGGCCGGCGGTGCCGGCCCATTTTGTGAACCACACACTGAAACTGGAAATAACACCGCTTAATGAAACAATGCATTTTTACTCCTGCCTGAAAAAAGGCTATGAATTTTATACGCATGGCCAGAGGTTTGTTGGCCGACAGTTGCTACCTGAGCAGCTTGGTATTGCAGAAGCAACTGGAAAGAGGGTCCTGGAGCAGTTGAACACTCGGAGAGATGCGCTGCAAGTACGTTATGACCCCGATGGCCCGGCCCGGAACTTCCTGGCCGTTGGCCACGGGGGATTGAGTTGGGCTAAGGTGTGCGTTTATGCTTTTTTCGGGGTAGTGATACCACTTTTGCTTGTTTATTCTGCACTGGCGCTGCTGACTGACCCTGCGGAATGGTGGGATGCCGTAACTTTTGGAAAAAGCCTGGGCACCCAAATTAATTAGCCATGACGAACAAGATGTTAGACGCTTCGTTTTTCCGTATTGTAGGGTTGCCGGCAGCCCTCTTATTTTTAGGGTTCAGCTGCTATTGTCTTTTCGATTTCTGGCAGCAGGAAGCCGTGGCCAAAGAGCTCTATACCTGGGAGCCTGTTTGGACAACGGACTATGAGATAAGAGTAGCTGACCAGCCTAAATGGCCAATTGAAAGACCGTCTGCCAATTCGGAAGAATATGCCGAATGGTTGGAGCAGCTACGTACCATGGAAAATACTCTGTATACCACTGAGGTAAATGAATATTCCATTGAAATTCGCTATCGGTACGAGTACCAAGGAGTTGCCAGAGGGGGCGTTGAGCTAAGTCCTTTTTCGGAACTCAATAAGCAGGCATTACGTAACCCACAATTGCATCGTTATTTGTTGCGGGAAGATCATCCGCCGCTTACCGTTTACGTGAATCCGGACGATCCAGAGCGGTCGGCATTGATGCGCGGTTGGGCGCAGGGAAACCGGTGGGGTGCGTTGGTGTTAGGTGGGGTGCTGCTACCGCTTAGCCTTTCCTTATTGTACTTCCTGGTGCGACCAGTGCGTAAAGTGGAGGAGCTTTTTGAGACTAGGGTTGAGGGCTTGTAGCCCGAAAGCGAACGGGGCCGTCAGGCTCCCGGAGCGTGTGCTTGCGGCAGCTCTTAATATTGGCCCGGGCAAAATCGCTGCGTTGCTTTACTCGATTCAGGCTATAAGCCCTCAACCGGCCCCTGCACCAGCGGCCGCGCCCTAAAAATCACGCCATTCCTAAAACGAACATTCCCCTAACGACGTTAACTTGCAGAATCCAAAATATATCCAACCTATGGGCGCAGATTTCCAAATGAACACGCAACTCACACCGGGAATACAGGTGATGATTCCGCTACTCTACGCCGCATGGGCTGACCGCCACCTCGACCTGAAAGAAATTAACGCCCTGCGGAAGAAGGCGGCTGACCTGCCGTTTCTGACCGACACCGATAAGCAAACGCTGCTGAACTGGTCGGACCCCGCCTACCCACCCGAACGGGAAGCGTTCCAGCAATGGCAAACCCTGGGGCGGAACGCTGCGGAAGCCTTACCGCAAGATCGCACGGCCAGCCTCGCTGAACTTGGTGCCATATTGGGCCACGCTGCTGAGGGGAATGATACCGAACGGGCAACGTTCTGGCAAAGTCAGGTCGCCCCACTGTTGGAAATTGAACGCGGGCTGGGCGGTGTAAACGAAGATACTTACCGTGGGCTGTTCCCTGATTATGATCAACGGGCTAAACTAGTAGAAGCCACCATAAAAGCAAGTGTTGACCCCAAGGCCATCCAGGAGGTGCTTGACGGTAAATACGCCCCGATCATTGCCCGGGTGAAGGAGATCGTTCAACGACCAAGCTTCGATCGTAAAACGCTACGCATCAAAGAAGACTACCGTAATCAGGTATTGGCCTGGTGTAAAGAACTTGGGGAAGAAGGCATCGGAGCGATGGCTTTTCCCGAAGCCTACGGTGGTCAGGATGATATGGGGGGCTACGCCGCGGCCTTTGAAACCATTGCGTACCACGACCAAAGTATGACGATCAAATTCGGCGTCCAGTTCGGCTTGTGGGGTGGTGCAGTAGCCAATCTGGGCACCAAAAGACACCACGATAAATACCTGCGGGCCACCGGTACGCTGGAATTGCCCGGCTGCTTTGCGATGACGGAGACCGGGCACGGCTCCAACGTGCGTGGCCTGGAAACCACGGCGGTGTATGACCACAAAACCCGTGAACTGATCGTCCATAGCCCCAGTGTTGGAGCAGGGAAAGAGTACATTGGTAACGCGATGCACAGCAAAATGGCGGCGGTTTTCTGTCAGCTGATCGTGAACGGAGAAAGCCAGGGCGTTCATGCCGTAGTCGTCCCGATCCGGGATGAAGCGCACAATACCCTACCCGGTATCCGGGTAGAGGACAACGGGTATAAACTGGGCCTGAATGGTGTGGACAATGGCCGGCTGTGGTTTACCCGCGTCCGTGTACCGGTTGCCAATCTGCTGGATAAATTTGGTGGCATTACCGCTGAGGGAACCTACGAAAGTGAGATCAAGAACCCCGGTCGGCGGTTCTTTACCATGCTGGGTACTCTGGTGGGCGGTCGCGTTTGTGTCCCCCGGGCAGGGATGAGCTCGGCGAAAACTGCGCTGGCCATCGCCGTGCGCTATGGTTTGCGCCGGCGGCAATTTGCGGCCGACCCGCTTAAAGCGGAGACCATCATCATGGATTATCCTAACCAGCAGCGGCGCTTAATCCCGTTGGTTGCCAAAGCTTACGCCGTTCAGTTTGGCCTTGATTATCTGCTGGAACGCTACGTACACCGTAGTGAAAAAGACATGCGGGAGATTGAGGCCATGGCGGCCGGGCTCAAATCTTACGCTACCTGGTTTACGACTGCCGCCATTCAGGAATGCCGGGAGGCCACCGGAGGTAAGGGCTACCTGGCCGAAAATCGTTTTGCGGATCTCAAGGCGGACACCGATATCTTCACCACCTTCGAAGGTGATAACAATGTGTTGATGCAACTGGTGGCCAAAGCGATGCTCTCTGACTTTCAGAAATCGTTTAAAGAGGACGGCAACTTCGCCGTGCTGAAATACATGGGCCGCCGCATGACGACCATCGTGACGGAACAAAACCCCATCACCATTCGGCAAACGGACCGGGAACACCTGACTTCGCGAGACTTCTACCGCTACGCCTTCAGCTTCCGCTGCCGCCGGCTGACGAGTACCCTGGCACAGCGCCTTAGGGCATACATCAAGGCAGGGAAATCTGCTCACGAGGCCGGCCTGCTGTGCCAGACCCACATGATTGAAGCCGCGGAAGCCTACGTTGAGGAACTTTGCCTGGAGCACAGTCTGGAACGCATTGATTCATTGGCCGCCGATCATCCGGCAAAGGACGTCCTGATCAAAACGATACAACTCTACGCGCTGCACACGATCGAAGGGCACCGGGGCTGGTACCTGGAGAGTGATTACATCGCGGGGCAGAAATCTAAAGCGATTCGCAAAGCCGTAGATGTGCTGTGTGCCGAACTTCGCCATGAAGTTGGGGCGCTGGTCAACGGCTTCGGTATTCCCGATAAGTTGCTGGGCGCGCCGATTGCGCTCTGATCGTTCGGCAGCCTTCAGGCTGTATTGAGTTTCAGGGCGCGGCCGCAGGTGCAAAGGAGGGATAGAGGCAGGGAACAATTCATGGCCAATTCTTTGCCAGTGCTTTGTCAGAATTGGCTTGACAAAGCACCAGTGCTTAACTTACGGCGCTTTCAGCCTGAAGGCTGTAAAACCGCAGCCTGAAGGCTGCCGAACAGTATGCCCATGACCGCCATCATCGTAGAAGACATGCCCCAGGCCCTGGCTGCCCTCCAAGCAGACCTTGCCGCCTTTTGCCCCGACGTCAACATCATCGGTACCGCCGGCGGGGTGGTAGAAGCCGCGAAGCTGCTTCGCGAAAAACAACCAGACCTGTTGTTGCTGGACATTATGCTGGGCGACGGAACGAGCTTCGATATTCTGGAGATCGTACCGGACATCAAATCGGAGTTGATCTTCATCACGGCGTCTGATGAATTTGCGGTCCGCGCCTTCCGCTTCGCTGCGGTAGACTACCTGCTTAAGCCGGTTGATGGCGAACTGCTCAAGGCAGCGGTGGGCCGGGCGAAAGCCCGGCGTGGCACCCAGAATGCCGCCAGCATCGACCTGCTGAAACAAACCATTCGCCGGCCCGGAGAGCTGCCCGATCGCATCTCCTTACATACTTCCGAAAACATCGTAGTCGCCCGAATCAAGGACATCATTCGCTGCGAAGCCGACAGTAACAATACGCGGTTTGTCTTTGACGGCGGCCAGAAGTCCGTTTTCGTCACCAAAACCCTGAAACACTACGAAAAACTGCTGGACGGGCATCACTTCGTCCGTGTCCACCAAAGCCACCTGGTTAATTTTCGGCACGTTGTCGAATTCAAGAAAATCGACTCCGGTTATCTTCGGTTGACTAATGGTGATGAAGTTCCGGTGGCCAGCCGGAAACGGGGGGAAGTGGTGGAGCTTTTGCGTTGAGTCTAGAACTGGCTCCGCAAAATCCAGTACCACAAAAACGCCGCCCACGCCCAAAGAATGGCACCGTAGATGAACCGCAGGAGCCAAACGGAAGAGATCGCACCATCGAGATAATGCCAGGCCAGACCTGCAATGAGAAAACCAAAAGACCACCCCAGTCCCACCATGATCACGGCCGGCCAAACCCAGTCGCCGTGCCAATAGTCAATGCCAGGATAGGACCTGAAGAGGATGGCCACCGGGTAATAGAGCAGGGCCCCCAGCATGCCCATGCTGATGAAGCCCAGCACGAAGGTGGAGACGAAGGCAATAGCGGAGAATTTGGTCGTGTAGCTTAGGTTGTTCCAAAAGTCTAGCATAGTGAATCGGATTATTAGGTAGGCTGAAAGGTAAACTTTAATGGGCTTACTTTGCTCCTCTCAAGGGTGTGTTGCACCTGCGGCCCCGCCCAAAAGCCCAATACCCGAAAGGCCTTAATGGTTGCCCCATAAATAAGTCTCCATTATCCGGCCATTCGTCGAAGTCGCACAACCAACAAGGCTTCTAAAGCGTAATCATACTTACCTTAGCCAACTAAGACATTAATTATTATGATTCCACTGCTCGTCATTTCCGTTGCCCTCCTGGTTGCCATCATGGTCTTTTTTAAGATGTGGGCGGCCAATCGGATGCCCGGTAAAAAACAACGTGCCCGTGTCGTGCGCGAGCTGAAGGAAGAAATGGATAACTGGAGTACAGATCTTGTCCCGCTTAATAAAGAGGAGCTCGACCTGTTCAGCCTTGCACAAGATAAGCAGGTCGTAAAAACCGGCGCTGGAGCCTCCGCCAAAGGAACCTTTACCACCATATTCCACGAGCCGGTGGTGAGCTACTCTTACCGCCGATACCTGGGGAAGCAGGTGAATGAACTGCTCTATGCCCGCACGGCGGAGCACGATTATGTGTACTGGACGGAGAATGGTAAAACCACCCTCGAAATCGATAGCCAACCCGTTGGCACCATCGATAAAGGCGCTTTGTTCGGTAACAAAACCGGCAAGCAAATTGCCAGCATTGGCACCGTTGCCCGCGAAAATTACCTGCCCGTCAGCGTCGGCAACCGCGAAGTTGGAGCGATTACTACGCTACCAGTTGCCAAAAACGACGCGCTCAGCCAACGCGCTTTTCAGTTCATCCCCGAAGACCTCAACGATAAAGAAGAGCAGCTCTTGATGAGTTTGGCGACGCTGGAGTTGGTGAAGCGGAGCTTGCCGGCTTAACTTAGATGTGATAGATGTGATAGATTTATAGGACTGCTGCACGGTAACAAGTGAGCAAGCGCAGCGCAGTGAACGGTACCTGCGGTAGCCCTATAAATCTATCAGAAAATCTATCAATCTACCTCTTCGCTTGGTTTACGCCCATGTTGTAAGCCGTTTGGTGTTCACCTTATCGCTTAAACTGATTGGCCCGTTCATATCACCTTTTTTAGATAAAGCAATATGAATAACGAAATAACCACCATCAGAACGGATGAAATTTTGCTTCGAAAGATAGTAATGACTGATGTTGATGATATATTTAAAGGGCTTTCAGATTCAAGAGTCAATAAGTACTATGGAGTGAGGTTGCATACAATGGAAGATGCAAGAAATCAGATGAATTGGTATGAAAGTGAAAGTCAAGTATGGTGGACTATTTATTCAAGTAATGGCAATACTTTCTATGGAGCAGGCGGATTAATTGAGATCAATAATGGAAAGGCTGAAATTGGGCTTTGGCTACTTCCTGAATATTGGGGACAAGGAATCATGAAATCAGCAATGGCTTTAATCACTAGGTACGGCTTTCAAAAACTATCACTAAATCGTATTGAGGGGTATGTTGAGACTGAAAATGTAAATTGTATAAATGCCATGTCAAAGCTTGATTATGTCAGAGAAGCAACTTTAGAAAATCACGAAATCAAGGATGGGAAGTCAGTTAATTTAGAGTTGTACGTAAAAAGTATAGCCTGATAAACCGCCAAGAAGACACCATGAATTTTCATTTGTACCTTGGCAAACCTGTATTTGTAAATACCCAGCTTCATGACCGCCCCCATCTTCATCGCCGCCCCCGTCCGTCGTTCCGGAACGACCTTACTGCAACGTTTGTGTACGGGGTCAGGTGAGGCCCTCATTTTTGGTGAATCTGCTGCTAATGACCTTTTCGTCGCAGCGGGGATGCTGCAGAATAAGCAGCAAATGATGAGTTATAATGCTGAATGGCGAGACAATCAGCTGCGCGAAGTGTTAGATGGTCAGGTAAATCAATGGATACCGGACTTGTTGCCGGAGGTAAAGGAGTATTTGGGGATTCACGAGGGCATGCTACGCGAGTTGTGCGCAGGCTTCGCCCGCGCCGCCGCGCACCACGGCCGCCCCCGCTGGGGCGTCAAATTCCCGGAGTGGCCAACGGCCAGTCTTTACTTTCTGCAATCCTTTTTTCCCGAGTCTAAAACGATCTATGTTGTGCGGGACTTTGACGAGTGCCTGACGTCGGCCCGTAAAATGGAGATGGTCCGCAACGAGCAGGACGAAGCTTTCTTCCGTAACAATTATGACAACAACCTGAATTCTGCTCGTGAGCACCTTCATGCTGAGCAGACGTACTTTCTGGATTACGCCCTACTGACGGGAGGGGATGGAGTGGATGAACTCAAAAAACTTGCTGAATTTCTGGAGTTGAAGGAACTACCGGAAAGTGTGCTGGAGGTTAGGGTGGGGGATTATGCGGCTAGGTAACGGACTTCTTCAATAGTTTTAGACAGCCTGGTGACCACTCCGGGATCTTTAGAAGACTGAATACATCTTGTATGGTGTTCACCTTTGGCAGTAACCTACACAACGAAGAAGGGCCCCCGCTACTGCGGGAACCCTCCAATAACTGTAAACCAGCTCAGGTTGTCAGTTATATGTCTTGCAGTGATTGTTTTCTTGTTTGTACTTCATGCACCGCATGAAGTACAAACAAGAAAACAATCACTGACATCTTACATGTTGGCGATGATCTCGTCACCGAACTCGCTACACTTAAGCAGTGTTGCACCGTCCATCAGGCGCTCGAAGTCATAGGTAACGCGTTTGTTGCCGATGGCGCCGTTGAGGCCCTTAATGATCAGATCTGCAGCTTCGCCCCAGCCCATGTAGCGGAACATCATCTCTCCGGAGAGGATAACGGAGCTTGGGTTGACTTTGTCCTGGCCGGCATACTTCGGTGCCGTACCGTGGGTTGCTTCGAAGATGGAGACGCCGGTGCTGTAGTTGATGTTAGCACCGGGGGCAATACCAATACCACCCACCTGTGCGGCGAGGGCGTCGGAGATGTAATCACCGTTGAGGTTGAGCGTAGCGATGACACCGTACTCTTTCGGGCGCAGAATGATCTGCTGGAGCATGGCGTCAGCAATTACGTCTTTAACGGTGATCTTACGACCGTCTTCGAGCGTGATGACGTGCCATGGGCCACCGTCAAGTTCTTCACCACCGAAGTCTTGGGCAGCACTTTCGTAGCCCCAGTCCCGGAAAGCCCCTTCCGTAAACTTCATGATGTTTCCCTTGTGGACGAGGGTAACGCTGTCTTTGTTATTGTCGATAGCGTACTGGATGGCTGCCTTTACGAGGCGATTGGTTCCTTCCTGAGAAACGGGCTTGATGCCAATACCGGTAGTTTCGGGGAAACGCACCTTAGCGTAGCGCTCGGGGTAGTTGGCTTTGAGCCACTGGAGGAAGACGGCGTTTTCGTCGGTGCCTTCAGCGAATTCGATGCCAGCGTAGATGTCTTCGGTGTTTTCCCGGAAGATGATCATGTCGACGTGCTCGGGGTTTTTGACTGGGCTGGGGACACCTTCGAAGTACTGTACTGGGCGTACACAGGCGTAGAGGTCCAGCTTCTGCCGCAGTGCCACGTTGAGCGAGCGGATACCACCACCTACTGGTGTGGTGAGGGGGCCTTTAATGGAAACGAGGAACTCGTCGATGGCATCAAGGGTTGCCTGCGGCAACCACTCTCCGGT
>JBGCFZ010000043.1:0-19787 GCA_045110355.1 Lewinella sp.
TTAATACCGCCAACTACTCAAATCCGCCCCCTCAGGCGCCAACACCCCCACAGTTTTCGCCCATTTCGGAATAAACATCCGATGGTACCGCAGCCGGGTGATGGCATTCGGTTGGGTGGGATCACCGTTCCAGCAGTGCTCGGCGCGGTCGCCGTAGGTGACCTCTCCGTTGTAGTACGGCGTGGTGGTGGATTCCAGGAATTCTTCGGCGAGGTATACGGCGTTGTTGAGGTAGTAGTTGTCCATGTCTCCGCAGTAGATGTTGACCTTGCCGGCCAACTTTGGCCCGAGCGTAGCCCAATCACGTTTCATGATCCAGGCCAGGTCATAATGTTCCTTCCAGTAGCTGGCTACGGTGGGGTCGATCTTGCCCGTGGTTTTATCCCAAATACGCTGCGGATACCCATCTTTTCCGACGGGGGAGTATACTGCTTCCCAGATGTCCCACTGCTGCCCGCTACGGCTTTTGCTGCCCAGTGCTTTTTCCCGCATATTCATTTGGCGCAGGGTGGTGGAGACGTGGCCGAGGCTGTCTCGCCGTCCGGGCCGCTCCGTTTTCTTAAAGCCATTGCCTACGTGGTAGGCGTAGTCATCTTCGTAGAGATTAACTACGGTGTAGGCCCGGAAATCAATCGGGTCGGGACAGGCGGCGTAGCAGGTCCCGTAGTCGTCGGGATACAGCACCTGGGCCGCCAGGGCTTCCCAGCCTCCCGTACTGCCGCCGTAAAGGAAGCGTGCCCAGCCTTCTCCGATGCCACGAAATTTCTCCTCGATGTAAGGAATAAGCTCATAGGTTATGGCATCACCGTATGGCCCAAGATTTTCGGAATTAACCGCGTAGCTGTCATCATAATACTGATTAGCGTGCTGAATCTTGATGGCGATGACCCTGGGAAAATCCGGCCCCGACCAGGCCTTGTAGAAATCATAAGCCTCTTGCTGGACGATACGGTTGTAGCAATCCATGCCGAAGCGGGCACTGTATTCGCAAGGAATGGTTTCATCAGGTGGGGTGGTCCGAAAGCCACCAAAATCGGCGGGAAAGTGACCGTGGTTGACTGCCAGAGGGTACTTCGCTTCCGGGTGTTTATCCCAGTCTTTGGGCAGGAGAACGTGGGCACCGAGGTACATGTCCCGCCCCCAGAAATCGCTCAGCATTTTTGAACGAATCCTGATGTGTTTGATCCATTCCGTGTCCTTGGCGGGTTCGATGGCAGGGATCGCCTTATCGAAGGCTAGGTGGATCATTTGACCCGGCTTTCCGGTAACGACAACCTCTACTGGCGTACTGATCAGGTTGCCGGGAGCACGGTTCCATTGCTGGCCTTCGCCACGGTCCATGGGGAGTTTCACTACGTGCCCGTCGGCACGGTTAAAAGTCTCGTATTTGTGCAGCAATACCTGAGCGTAGTACGTCCCTGCGGGCAGTTCGGTAGGTGAAGCAATGGGGTAACTATCGTGGTCTGCTGCTCCCACGAGATGCTTTTGCCCGGGCAGCCAGTGCGCTACGTCCGCACCGATTACAATCTGAGTGCTTGCCCCATCAGAAATCTGAAATCTTGGCTCAGCGTCATCATTAGTGGAGAGCAAAACTAGCAAACGACCATCCAACGGTTTTTCGGCCATGCCCTTGGGCAGCAGGACCGAAAAACTGGCCTGACCAAAAGTAAGGGCGGAAAGGGAAAGGGCGAACAAGAGCAGCAGCAGACGCATAACGGTTGGTTTTGGTCTCCGGAAGGTAATGAAGCCAATTAAACTTTTCTAATCGGGTTCAATGACTTTCGGGCGCGGCCGCAGGTGCAACGGAAGGGATTATGGAGCAGGAGCAGGAGCTGGGAGCTAGGAGCTGGGAGCTAGGAACTAGGAAACTACAGCTGCCGCCGTACCTGGAAGCCAACCAGACCTCGGGCAAAATCAGCCTGACCGTTCGCCTCCAAGGCTACCGACCATTGCTCCGTCAGTTCATAAACCACACCAAAAGTGACGACGAGGTCTAGATTAAACGAATTACTGACCGGACTCGGGCCAGCGTTGGGAGCATCAAGCAACAAACTTAGATCTTCACTATGTACCCTGCCCTTTACCTCACGGGTTGTCCGGTTGTGTGACAACAAAGCCCCACCGCCGACATATGGGTGTAAACGATGCCTTTGAAAAAGGTGGTAATGCATCGCCGTTTCCAGACCAGTGCTTCGCGAGCGGACATCAGCCACTTCGTATAATAGAGTTGTTACGACGGTAGGAACCACCCGTTGAGGGTTTCATTAGTCTCCGTGGGGGTGCTCGTATAGCTCCCTTGGCTGTAGTAAAGTCCTCCAGAAAAATCAAATCGTCCTAAACGACGGTGGACCTTTACGTTGGTCGCAAACCAGAAATCCGCCACTGTGGGCTTGATCCGTAAGCCTTGTATTCCGCTACGGTTAAATAATCTATTCACACCTCCAATCATTACCGTATCAGGAATAATGTTTGGCCTTTGGCTTATTGGGATGTTTTCAGGGATGTATGCTAGTTGAAGATTTTCAGCAACAACCGTTTTATTCAGCTCAGGAGAAAAACTGGCACTGATTTCCCAACGTTGTTTTTGAGCAGTTTTAGTACTTTGAGCAAACAGGGAAGAGGTTAAGATGCTTAGCATCAATAGTAAGGAGTAACGCATGTTTGAAATAGGGTTTATTCATCAGATGAAAAGAATTTCATCTCTGCTTTATTACTACATCAAGTGATTTAACTTTATCGGCCACCAATACATTGTAAACTATGTTTACACCGTATTTCCCATCCGCCCCAATATTTCCTTCATCAGCTTCGCTGCCAGAAACGCCGTCATGCCCTGGTAGTCTCGTTCGGGATTGTACTCCACGATATCGGCACCGACGATATTAGCATCGAGGTTTTGGATAAGGGAGATGACCTCCCGGGAGGTCAGTCCTCCTGGTTCGTGGTGCGAGACGCCGGGTGCAAAGGCGGGGTCGATGCCATCCAGGTCCAGGGTGAGGTATAAAGGGTTTTTAAAGCTGGGCATATTGCCCAGGTCCAGGTTCCGCATCTCGTGAATCTCCACGCCGAAGCGCTTTGCCTGGGCGGCCTGGTGTGGGTTCAACGTCCGGATGCCCACCTGCACCAACCGGGCGGCCAGTCCGCTTTCCATGATTCGGGCGAAGGGGCAGGCGTGGGAATATTTGTCGCCTTCAAACTCATCGTACAGATCGCTGTGTGCATCGATTTGCAGAATGTCCAGCTTAGGGTAGTGCGCCCCGTGTGCCTTGATGATCTGGTAAGTGATGGAATGGTCTCCTCCAAGGGTAAATACCTTATTCCCACCCGCCAGGTGCCCGGCGGTAATTCCTTCAATGCTGAAATAATCCGTGATCGGAAAATCTCCTGCATCGGTGAGGCCTATGGTTCCCATTTCTACGCCCAGTTCCGAAGACAGGTTCATGGAGCCGGAATGCAGAGCTTGCCGGATGAGCGCCGGCGCCTTCGCCGGCCCTTGTTGATAAGAGGACTTTTCGTCCCAGTTGATTCCCTGGAGGATGATGGACATGGTAAAGGGGGGAGTTAGTGAATGGGGGAATAGTTGAATGGGGGAATATACCACGCTTCGTTTCAATCGACGGGTAGGTCGGATCGATGCTTGCTCTTCAACTTATCTTGCACCTGCGTTCGCGCCGCTGTCTGAATGTTAGGAGCGCTCGTTAATACGGGGAAATCGAAAGGTACGCTTAGTCCGTAGGACTTTTATGTCTCAGGCTGCGGCTTCAGCCGTAGTAAGGTCCGATCTTGCGAATACCCTATTCGTGGATATTGATTCAGTACGATGGTTCCACCGCCAAACTTTACCTTTGCCAAATGCCAAAACAATCCACCCGCCACAGCTATAAAAGCCGCCGTGAACGCAACGACACCGCAGGTCGCCGCGCGAAGCAAGTCCTGTTATTTGCCGTTTTACTGGGCTTGATCCTGCTTCTGCGTAATTGGCGAGATCACTGGGCCTACCTGGAGACCTACTTCAACGGCCTTTGATGCAATTGCCGTTCTCCGCCCGCTGGTTGTTGCCCCTTGCCCTGTTGTTGGGGCTGGCGCTACGCGTCCCGGGGTGGTTTACCCAGGACATGAAGGATGACTGGGTCACCTTCGAGCCTGATGAAGGACAACACGTTCACATCGCCATTACCCGCTACAACGACCTGCAAAACGGGCCAGACGTTGGAGATTATCAAAATCCCCCCTGGAACGTCCGTGGCTTCGGCCACCTCATGGCCTACGCCGCCTACGGTTGGTATTCGTTGGCCGATCGTCCGCCGGGCTACCACGATTTTATTTTGCTGGGTCGTCAGCTCTCCACCGTGTTTGCTTTACTGCTCATTGTGGTGGTCTGGGCAATGGGCCATGCCAGTGGCCTGAGTCCGCCGATGGCTGGCGTCGCGGCCCTGCTAATGGCTGCCTGCGATGTCAATGCAACCTACAGCCATTATTGCTTGCCCGCCTCCGGCTACATTTTTTGGAGTTACCTGGCCGTTTTGGGCAGTATTCGTTTTTCCCGTACATCGGTTGGGTATAAACAAGACATTGGTAGCCTCTTACTCTTAGCCATTGGTACCGCTGGAGCCCTGGCCTTTAAGTTCGACGTGCTGCCCTTTGCCTGGGGAGGCCTTTTTCTCCTCTACCTCGCCATTACCCGTCGTATTCCCTGGTGGTACGTTGTGTTGGGCATCGGGTTGGTGGCTGGCTTTGTCGGGGTCTTCATCTATGGCTGGTCCTGGAACAATATTCAATCGACCTTCCGGACCCTGAGTAAGCTGAATCGGGAAGGCGTCCCGGTCGATAATCACTTGCGCGACAACCTCATCGTTTATCCCGCCGGGGTCATTGCGGGTATTGGCCTGCCGGTTTTCGGGTTGGCAATGTATGGCCTCCGACGGCTTTTTTCGGGCGCGGCCGCAGGTGCAAACCAAGGACAGAAGAAGCAAGGTTGGACTACCCCCCGTCGCTGGCTGTTGCTTTATCTCTTCGGTTGGCTGGCAACGGAGTTTTTGGTGCGCTGGTCCGTCGATACCGCCTTCATTCGACGGGTCAACATCTTCATGCCAGCATTGTGTTTGCTGGCAGCATACGGTCTGGAAAGGTTAAGGTCGCGTACCTGGCTTCCCGCAGCCGTTGTTGTCTACACCCTGGCCTTTGCCATCGTAGGCCAGAGCAATCACTGGTTCGATACCCGCTACGCCATGCGCGAGTTTGTGAACAACGAATTACCCGCTGATGCCAAAGTCGCCGTCTCGGGCTACGTCCAGCACAAAAACCTGCGTCGGACCCGTTTCTTTATGGACATCGACTGGGATTACGCCATCCTCCACGAAACTTACTTCAGTCGTTACTATAAGAGTATGACCACGCCCTTTGGCCTACCAGCTTGTTGCGAAGAAGTCTATAACTGCAACAAAGTTGAAGAGTGTGAACGGATGCAGTCGTTGCTTACGGGCCAGGCAGACGACGCACGTCTCCTGCGTGCTTTCCGCCCCCGCAACATCTTTCCGGAACGTGTGCTCTACGCCCACTTCTTTGGCAACTTTGAGACCTTCTTGGGGCAGACACTGGTCTACGAACGGATACGATAGGCATTCGGCCGATGACGGGACCTAGATCGGCCAGCCGTCAGCCGAATGCTTTGGCCTGGCGTAGCCGGACAAAAGTTCGTCTGCCGGCTTTAGCTAACTGCTCGGAACACATTTGTCAACGCGCCCCAAAAACAAAAAAGCCCCCGAACATCCCCCTTCGCCTAAGGCGAAGAAGACATTCGGGGGCTAGATGTTGCTTTCGTCTTACGAAAGATGAAGCAGCGTAACCTTACTTACCAGCAACAAGCTCGATCTGAAGACCAATGTTGTCATTAATGATATTGTCTTTGGCAATTCCTTCGAGGCTACTGCTGTTGTAGTTCACGCCCCACTCGTTGCGATCGATGGTAAACTTGGGGGTACTGGCTTTCAACATATCACCTTCCATCGTGACGGAAGCAGGAATGGTGATGCTGCGCTCCTCGCCTTTCATCGTCAGGTTACCGGTGATGTTGTGGCTGTGGCCAGCGTCAGCAGCGGCGGGCTGTACCTGCGTGATGGTGAACTCGGCCATGGGGAATTTCTCTGTGTCGAAAAAATCAGGGCTCATCAGGTGACCGATGAGCTTGCCATTTTTTTCAGCATCCTCAATGTCGGTGCATTCCATCTTGCGGAGGTCGAGAGAGAACTTACCACCAACGAGGTTGCCTTCGGCAACCATCAACTGGCCAGTAGTAACGGGTACCGTGCCAACGTGGCCGTAAGCGACCTTGGCTCCTTCCCAGTTGACGATGCTTGCCGCAGGGTCAACGTTGTACTGAGCGGAGGCTACCAGCTCGGTGGTAGTTTCGGCAGCGGCGTCTACGGCGTCCTTAGACTCAACGGCGGTGCCCTCCGGGCCACCACAGGCGACGAAGAGAGAAGAAATTGCGATTAGTGCAAAAAAGCGTTTCATATTACTTGAATTTAATGGGCAGCGCTGCATAAGTATAACGCTACTCGGTTGGTTTAACAGGTGCTATAACGCTTTTGAGGCACAGTTGTTAGGGGAAGTCGACGATTTTGTACAATTTATTGTGCCTACAATAAAGCGTGGCTGGCATGACCATGGTGCAGCTACCTCACTCAATGAGCCATTAGTCAGGCTTTATTTTCAACCCGTAACCGTCAATTTATCACTGATAACCTATTCGCTACTTTTTCCACTCGGTATGGAATACACCTTCCTGGTCAATCCGCTCATAAGTGTGTGAGCCGAAGTAGTCTCGCTGGCCTTGTACCATGTTCAAAGGAAGGCGGGCGGTACTGAAAGCATCGAAGTACTGCACCGCGCTAGAGAGACACATGGTAGAAACACCTCTTTCTATTGACAGACGAAGTACTTCTGCCGCAGCATTTCGGGTGGCTTGCAGGCTACCTGAAAACTGCGGGCTGCCCAGCATACTCTTCAACGAAGTATCTGCGGAGTAGGCTTTGCGGATCTGTTCCAGGAGCTCCGCACGGATGATGCAACCACCGCGCCATATCCGGGCGATGCCTTCAAGGTCGAGGTCGTACTTCAGTTCTTCACTGGCTTCTGCCAGTAAGTGCATTCCCTGCGTGTAGCAGACGATGAAACTGAAATAAAGGGCACTTTCTACTGATGCATCGAGGCCTTTACCTTTGATGGTCAGCTCACTATTGTGAGGGCTGGTGTAGGTTTTGGACAGTTGCTCACGAAAAGGCTTAAAGGAGGAGATGCCCCTCATCGCTACTGCGGAATCAATGGTTGGTACTGGAACACCGAGGTCCATAGATGTTTGGCTCGTCCATTTGCCAGTGCCTTTTTGCTTGGCTTTGTCAAGAATAGCATCAATCAGGTCCCCACTGGTTTTGTCATCAGGTTGCTTCATAATGTCGGCACTGATTTCCATCAGAAAGCTACTGAGCCGGCCCTTGTTCCATTGGTCAAACAAGGTGGCGATTTCAGCATTACTTCTGCCGCCTACGCGCTTGAGTACGTCGTAAGCTTCAGCAATGAGCTGCATCAGGCCATACTCAATGCCATTATGAACCATCTTTACGTAGTGGCCGGAGCTGCTTTCGCCAATGTAGGTGACACAAGGATCACCATCTACTTTTGCGGCAACGGTTTCCAGGATCGGCCGCACCACCTCCCAGGCAGACTTATCGCCGCCGGGCATAATACTGGGGCCACGCCGTGCACCTTCCGCACCGCCGGATACGCCGGTGCCCAAAAAGCGCATGTTCTTTGTCTTCAGGTATTCGTAACGGCGGTTGGTGTCATCGTAGTGACTATTGCCACCATCTATGATGATGTCGCCTTCGTCCAGGAGAGGCAATAGCCCTTCGATGACTTTGTCTACGATCTTACCGGCAGGTACCAGCAGCATAATCTTCCGGGGCGTGCTCAGTAGGCTCACAAATTCTTTCTGGGTGTGTACGCCCTTAACGTTCATCCCTTCACCTTCTTGATTAAGCGCATTCACCGAGTCTTCGTTGATGTCGGTACCCAGTGCCGCAAAACCATCATCGGCTACGTTGAGGAGGAAATTGCGTCCCATAACGCCGAGGCCGATCATGCCGAAATCGTAGAGTTGATGATTCATTGTGGTAAATTTTAGATGGTGATGTTGTTGATGGAATTACTTTCCTTAGGTGTAAAGGTAAGTCTTTGCTAAAGGTTCACTTTTAGGCGCGGACGCTGGTGCAAGGTAAGGATTTTGAAGAGCAGAGAAGGGAGGAGTTTTGGTTTTTTCAGGGCGAGTGGGTGCGCCCCGAAAATTCTCGGAGCACAACCCACTTGCCCATATACAGCACGGTTATCAGCGTCTTACCTGACTCATTATCTTTCCCTTTGCCCCTGCGACCCCGCCCAAATAGACGTTGAGAAAAGGATCTACTAAATTTCGTTGGTCCAGCAGGCTAGCGCACAAACAGAATTTCCGCTTTAACATCCCAGTACAGACTATCCGATAAAGACAGGTTATACTCCTCAAAGCGTAAGATGTGCCGACCCCGTGGCAGGTCATAAACAGGGAGATCATACAGCAGGCCCTGCTGCTCCCGAACCGGATGCTCATAAAATTGCCACGGTACGTCTACCAATAAACTGTCGTTGAGGTAAAGCCGGTGAATGGCCCGGTGGGCCACCAGCAAGCTGTCGTTGTTGACGGATCGATTGCGGGCGCTCCACATATTTATCGGCCCGTCAATGGCAAAACTGCCCTCTAGTGCAGGGGCCAAGTCCGGAAATAAATGGATAAGAATTTGATCTTCGCTTACGCCCAGATAGGGTAAAAATACCTCAAGGTAATCCCGTTCTGCGTAGCGGCTGGCCAGGCTTGGGAGAGAATGGTATACTCCTGTATTGACTACATTGTCGAGGTAAACAGCTTCATTAATTACGCTGCTGCTACTTTTGTTCGTTGGATAAAATGGATTGCGAATAATGGTTACTGATACGGCGACCATCGTCCCGAAAACAATTAACCACAGTCGTTTTACCAGTTTCCTGCCAAAAGGATGGTCGATCATGTTGTAGTAAAAGGGCCGGTAAAACCGGGCCAGGGTGAGCCAGCCCATCACCCGGTAAAAGGGAAAATAGACAGGCTGCAGCCAACGCTTCTTTTTGAACCAGCCGAGACTGGTGAAGTCAATCAAATAAATCAGTCCGAACAGTAAGCTGATGAGGTTGACCGCTGCAACAACTGCCTTCTTCCAGGAAGCTACGTCCGTATCAGTGGCACCTAAAACGGTCGCTATACCAAATGTTGCTCCAGCTATGACGAGGGTAAAAGCCCCCACACTAAGCACACTGAAGAAGATCAGGAAGGCAAAGGAGAAGGCTACGCTGCACTGCACCTCCAGGCGTTCGATGTAATCATCAAAGGACCCCAGGTGGTTACGCAGCCAGCTATTAAATTTTGGCTGATAGTCGAGTACATCATAATCGAAATCTCCCGACACGGAGCGCAGGCCAATAGCCCCAATCCAGAAGCCTCTCAGAATAAGATGGATGATGAAAATAATGAGCAGGGCGTAATAGGCGATGAGGAAAATGAAATATGCTCCGCCAATAATGGCAAAAAGCCCGCCTCCCGTTAGGTAGTTCCTGGAAAGTAAAGGCTGAGCATCCATGATGGGGCCGTAAGCTCCGAGCATCAGGAAGATGACCACACCGCTGATGATGAGTTCCAGTTGCCAGCTTTCTTGCTGGAGGTTGTCCAGCCAATTACTTAAGCGTGGATTTTTTTCTGGTGCTGCCATAAGTTATTTATAAAAATAGATGGAGCGGCCGGCGGTCCAACTAAGCGAGTCTTTATTGAGTTCCTGGACCTGGACTACGAGAGAATGCCTGCCCGTCGGTAGGTCATGTGTAGGAATCATGTAAACTAAGCCCGGTTGCCCCCGAATAGGATGGAAGTGAAACAGTGGCTTCACATCGAGGAGTAAACTGTCGTTGAGGAGTAGGCGATTTAACTTGGTGAAGGCGTTGAGCAATTGATCATTATCTGCGGATTCGTTGTATCGTTCGCCAAGGGTAAAGGCGCCATTTAGTTTGGTTCCGGTGTATTGGCTTACCTCCAGGTCTGGGTCAATGGCCTTCAGTCGATCATTGTCTGTAACTGGTCGATAAGGGACAAAGGCTTCTATGTAGTTATTCTCAACGTATTTACTGGCCAAACTCATACGCCATAATTGCTCATATAAGTCTGGGCCTTCGTCGTCGTAGTTGTTGTTGTCTTGCCATACTTTACCGCCCTGCTGATATACTGGATAATAATCGTAGCTGATTTGCTGAATGGATGCCATGGCGAGGGTCAATATAATAATGATTGGTAGGGCCATACCGAGTTTCCGGCCAAAGCGATTGTCAATCAGGTTGTAGTAAATTGGCCGGTAAAAACGGGCGAGGGTTATCCACCCCATCATCACATAAATGTAGTAATAAGGTTTAGCGAGCCAGCGATTACGTTTTAACCAGCCTAGGGTGACGAAATCCACAAAGTAGATGATTCCGGATACCATTACCAAAATGCTTACAAAATCCGCAACTCTCAGTAGCCAATTCCCATTGGAGCTTTCTCCCAGCAACCATAGTGGTGTCTGTTGAATCAAAATAGAGACTATTGCCCAACTGATCAAGCTCAAGAAGCAAAAGATGATCATAAAGGCCAGAGAAAAGACTACGCTGCAGTTGCGCTCCATTCTTTCGATGTACTTATCGAAAGACCCTACTCTTCGGCGCAACCGTTTAGTGAACTTGGATTGGTAACGAAGACTGTCGTAGTCAATCTCGCCAGATACGGAGCGTAGCCCAATGGCGGCAATCCAGATGCCACGTAGCACGACGTGGAAGAGCAGGCAGATGAGCAAAGAAAGATAGGCCGTTCGCAGAACGTAATAAATGAAATTAAAAGAGTAATAAGATTCAATGGTGAATTGAAGCAACCTCAGGTCATATTCCAGTTCCGTCACCGGCCCCCAACCTCCGATCAATAAAAAGAGTACGAAACCACTGATCAATAGTTCCAGCTGCCAACTCTCCTGTTGTAGGTTGTCCAGCCAATTCTTTAACCCTGCTTCCTCCTGCTCCGGTTGCTGCTTGTGCTCCGCCATGCCGTAAGATAATACGACGTTGGGAAAAATTAATAAGCGGTAGGTGTAACACTTCCCCGACGAACGAACATTAAGAGGCAAACATCCCTTGCCCATGTTCCGGTGGTCCGTCCTTTTGTGGTTTTGTTCTTTGCTTCCCGGCGTCCTCGCTGCGCAGGACTTTGCACCAACGACCACCGTATGTACCGAAGGCCCTTATACCTTGATGAGTCCGCTGACGGACGGACAGGTCTACCTCTACCAATGGGAACGCAGTTTTGATGGAGGCACCAGTTGGATTGCGACGGGCACTGATGATGCTTCGTTGGTGATCAATAATCCCACATCTGGCATTAGCTATCGCCTGGCCTATGCCCTGAGCCCGGCCTGCCTGGCAGACGCAGCGTGCCGGCAAACCACCTCCGGCACCCGGCTTACCGTTTCCATACCCGCCTTCAGCCAGGGACTCACCCGGTGCGAGGGCGATACCGTTTTTGTGGGAGACACACCACTTACCACGCCCGGTAATCACCGGACGGTACTGCAAACTTCCGACGGTGCCTGCGACAGCATCGTCAGCACTTTCCTCAATATTTTACCAACCTATGAAGACCTTTACCTCATTGACCTTTGCCCCGGAGAGCAATTTCGGGGGCTCAACATCGTGGCGGATACCACCTTTACGGAACATTTCATGACCGTGGCGGGGTGTGACAGCAGCGCCACCTACGAAGTCTCCGTCGCCTTTGCCACCAGGCCGGTGATCTCTGGCCCTGACCGAATCTGCGCCGGAGAAAATGCCAGCCTGGAAGTAAATGGCGTCTTCGCTTCTTACGCCTGGAGTACGGGCAATGACGGCGACGATGCGCCCGTCTCTGCCCCAGGAATTTATACACTTACCCTGACAGATTTTAACGGTTGTACCCTTGAACTCAGCCATGAGCTGGAGGTAACGGAACTGACGATCGATCAGGTAATACCCACTACCCCGGCTTGCCCGGGTGGCAGCTCGGGTGCCCTGGCGCTCGTCGTCTCGGGGGATACCGACCTGTTGTACTCCATCGACGGCGGACAGCGCTTTCAGCAAGATACCCTCTTCAATAACCTCCCGGCTGGGGACTACGACCTGATGGTGGAAAACGCCGACGGCTGTAGTGCCTCTTCGACTGCGACCCTGACGGATCCTCCCGCACTTAGCCTGACGGCGGCGTTGCCCCAGGAAACGACAATTGAAAGAGGAGACTCCTTTGCGCTCACGCTAATGACCGATTTTGACGTGGTTGAATACCGCTGGAACGGGACCTCGTTTCTTTCCTGCGATGATTGCCCCAACCCGATGGCGTTCCCAACAATTGACACCCGGTTCAAAGTCGAGGCCATCGCCTCGGGTGGCTGTTCGGTAACCGACAGTATTACGGTCTTCGTTAAAGACAGCCGGCGCTTTTTTGCTCCCACGGCCTTCAGCCCCAACGGCGACGACCAGAACGACCGCTGGCAAATATTTACCGGCCCCCGAACGGAGGCCGTCATCGGCCTGCAAATAGCGGACCGCTGGGGCGGTGTACGGTTTCAACAACAAGCAACAGAATTACTACCCACCGAGGTAGCTTGGGATGGCACTGACCAGGGCCAACCCTTACCTCCGGGCACCTATATTTATTCCGCCACCCTCCGCTATACCGACGGCAGCAGCCAACAGGTTCGGGGGCAAATCACCCTCATGCGCTAACCATTTCCTTATTCTCATCATCCCAAAGCTTATCAACCCATGCTTCTTTATCCCTCCCCCCGCACCCGCGTCCGCGCCCTGAAAAAAATACTCAGAGCTGGCTTGGTTATTTATTTCACCTTCGTCCTTGGCTCTGTTCTATTCGCCCAGGAGTTGAGCCGTAGCGTGGTCGGTTCCGCCGGCAGCTACTTCTCCGCCGTAAACGTGGGAAACATCCACTTTACCGTTGGTGAAATAGCGATTGACCGGACAACGAACGGCCTCATTCTCGAACGTGGATTTCATCATGGTATCTACGAATTATTGAGTACTTCCGTCTGGTCTTCACCGGAGGTGAATTTGGACCTCACGGTATACCCGAACCCTACCGCGAACCTGGTTAACCTTACGGGAGACTGGAAATATGACGATCAGTTGAGGGTGACCGACCTGCTTGGTCGACCTTTACTGGAGCGTGTTTTGCCACTGGAACGTGCGGAAGTTTCGTTGGAAACTTATCCTTCGGGGACCTACTTTTTTACGATCCTGCGGGAAGGACGACCGTTGAAGAGTTTAAGGGTGATCCGAAAGTAATAAGAATTAATAGTCTCAATACAAATTTATAATCCCTCGAAATTTCAATTGCGAAATACGTTTGAAGGCCTTCCGGACATTGGTTCGGGAGGCTTTTTTGATGCTGATGCTGATCAGGGGGCGGGGCCGCAGGTGCAATTAACGGTTTAAGGCAGAAGGTTTTACCAGGCTAAACATTTTTCGTGAAAAGTGTAACGGATGGGATTGCTCTGGCATGAAGGGGAAAGACATCATCCCAAATACATTATCCATGCGACACGCTATCCTCTTCTTATTCTTCCTGCTGGCGAGTGCCGGTATTTATGCTCAGGCACCCTCAGGCTTCCGCTTTCAGGCAGTAGCCCGTGATGCTAGTAATGACGTAATGGCTACCGACAACATTGCCGTACGCGTCAGCTTACTGCGCGGTGGCCCATCCGGAGCCGTTGGCTATTCAGAACGGCACGAAGTAACCACTACTGACCTAGGAGTCTTTGACCTCCACATCGGTAACGGCAGCGCCCTGTCGGGAGACATAAATACCCTGGATTGGGGAACCGACAACTACTTCCTGAAAATTGATATTGACCCAATGGGCGGTGACAGCTACGTCAACCTTGGTTCCAGCCAACTCCTATCCGTTCCCTACGCGCTTTACGCCAAGGAAAGCGGATCTGGCGGCGGTGGCGGAAACCCCACCGATGAACTACAAAACCTGGTCTACGACCCCACGACCCAAACACTGACGTTGACGGACGGAAACTCCGTCACCTTGCAGGTAGGCGGAGGAGGTGGTATGCCCCAGGAACTCACCTTTGATAACAACACCCGGGAACTAGCCATCTCTGGCGGCAATACGATTGTTATTCCCGGTGGCGCTGCTGGCCCGGAGGGCCCACAGGGGGACACAGGGCCAGCAGGTCCTGAAGGCCCCGCTGGTCCTGCCGGTCCTGAAGGTCCCGCCGGTCAGGATGGTACCGGCATTTCGCTGCTGGGAACGGTGGCTACCGTTGGAGACTTGCCTGCTGGCGCAACTAATGGCGACCTCTACATCGTCACGGCTTCCGGCGACGGATATGCCTGGGACGGTTCAATGTGGACCAACGTTGGCCCTATTCAAGGTCCCGCCGGCCCTGCTGGCCCCGAAGGCCCCGCTGGGGTTGCCGGTACTGATGGTACTGACGGCGCTACTGGTCCCCAGGGCGATCAAGGTCCTGCCGGAATGCAAGGCCCACAAGGCGAAGCTGGCCCTGCCGGCCCCGAAGGCCCTCAGGGTACCACGGGCCCCCAAGGTCCTGCTGGCCAGGATGGTACCGGGATTTCTTTATTGGGGACTGTCGCTACGGTTGGTGACTTGCCTGGCGCCGGAAACGACGAAGGCGACTTATACATCGTTTCTGCTTCTGGCGATGGATATGCCTGGGACGGTTCGATGTGGACTAACGTTGGCCCGATTCAGGGCCCCGAAGGCCCGCAGGGCCCACAGGGCAATACCGGTTCTCAGGGTCCGCAGGGAGAAACTGGTCCTGCCGGCCCACAGGGAGACCAGGGCCCACAGGGCAATACCGGTTCTCAGGGACCACAGGGAGAAACTGGTCCTGCCGGCCCACAGGGAGACCAAGGTCCGCAGGGAATTGCCGGTCCGCAAGGCCTCAAAGGTGATAAAGGTGACCAGGGAGACCAGGGACTTGTTGGCCCTCCAGGACCAGTTGGACCCGCTGGAGAACTAGAGCTCTCCTACTACGGAGAAGCGTCACAAGAAAATGGCGCCACCTTCCACATCCAAAACGACGCAATAAATGGCCGGTACGGAATAGCAGGAAGTGCCGGTAGGGGAGCTGAAATCCTTCCTAGCAATAACGCTGGCGTCTTGGGCCATGGCGTCAATGCACACGGCGTATACGGTGTTGCCACAAACAATTTTTGGGCTGGTGTTCAGGGTGTCTCCAATTCGGCAACGGGCGTTGGCGTACAGGGCTACGGCTTCGGTGGTGGCGTTGGCGGTCATTTCTACACTACTTCCACGGGTACAGCTGCGCTTACTACGGGTGTTGGTAACGTAGGTATCGGTGTTGATGAGCCCGAATTTAAAATGCACGTAGGTGGCGACCTGTTTGTACAAACTAACCTTGGCAGCCTCTTTTTGGGCTTTCCGGACAATGGAAATCGCTGGGCGATTAATACCATTGGTAGCGGGGCAAACCTCCAATTCCGTTCTAAGGCCGATGGCTCTAATTCCTCCACCACACGTTTTCGGATGCTACAGGGCGGCGAATTTCAGTCTGGGACAACGTCCAGCCCAACGGCGTGGATGCACCTCCGGCATAATTCCACCATCAGCAAGCCACAGCTGAAACTGGAGGAAATTGGCAACGATTACGCTCGTCTGGAGCTGACCAATTCATCTGCCGGAGGTGCTTACTGGCACGTGGCTGGCTTGCCTTCAGCAACAACCGCTTCGGCCCGCCTAAATTTCTACTTCCGGAATGCTAACGGTGCAGCTGACCGCATGACGATTACCGGTGATGGAGAAGTAGGAATCAATGGTTCCCCAACAGCTCGTTTGCACGTTTTTCAGCGTAGTCAGACGGTAGGCACCGGCCTGCGTTTCAGCGATGGTACGGCGAATCAGGATTGGGACGTTACCCACGGTTTTGCCCTTCGTTTCCACTACGGCGGTTCACTCCGAGGCTTCATTAATGCGACTACCGGAGCTTACACCCAGTCTTCAGATAAAAGCCTGAAGACGAATGTTGCATCAATCATCCCTGTTTTGGACCGCGTCAAAGACTTGCAGGTAAAGACCTACTCCTATAAGTCTGACAAGACGAATGAAATGACCCTGGGACTGCTGGCACAAGATGCCAAAGAACTCTTCCCTGAGTTGGTTTCTTATTCCGCTGCGGATAAGTTGTATGGTGTTAACTACGCTGGCTTCAGTATGGTAGCAGTTAAAGCCATCCAGGAGCAGCAGGAAATTATTGATCAACAGGAAACTAAGATCAATAACCTGGAAACCAGGCTGGCCCGCCTTGAAGCACTCATCCTGAAGGGGCAGCCACAGGCAGAAACGCGCGATTAACTACAAGAATTTTGTGAAGTAGGTTCGACGGCACCTTTCGACATTGTGGTCGGAGGTGCCGTTCTTTTATGGGCGAGGACGCAGGTGCAGGGTGAAAGAATTCGGAGCTCCAGGTCCGGTTTTGTAGTCCGGCCCGAGGTTATTCTCTGTGCCTGAAGGCTATGCCCGCAAACGATACTCCACCCATACCAATGCCACACAAAGCAGACCGTAGCCGATCAGGGCAAGCAGCAAATTCTGTAAACCCAGCCCGAGTCCAAAACTAAAAACGATGGGTGCCGAGGCCGAGGCCAGCACCACCATAAAGCGGACGGTACTTTTAATACTGCCCAGGAAGCGCGGCCCGTAGCGATCGGCCCAAAGAGAAGGCCAAATAACCGATTCCATGCCTGCGGTAATGCCGGTGAGCACGAAAAACGACGGAATTGCGAACTTAGTTTCCATTAAAGTGAGGCAAATAAGGCCCACTAATACGGGCAGATAAACAAACCTGAGCATACGGTCCGGTCCGAAACGATCGGAAATACCCCCAGCCGAGAGCAAACAGAAAACTTTACTCAGGCCGTAGGCACTCAGGCCCAGGGCCATCCAGGTGGCGGTGTAGCCGCGTTCGGCAGCAATTGCTGATTGATTAAAGACCAATCCGGTAAAAACGAACGGAATGAAAATGAAAGCCGGGATGAGCAGTTGAAACCTGCGGTCACGCAGCACCTGCGATCGTGTCCAGGATACCTGTTCGGTTTTATCCGTGGCAGTAGCCAGGTGTTCTGCCGCGACGGTATCGGCACGCTGAAAATTATCGTTTCGTCGGATGAGCAGCCAAATGGCCGGGATGAAGACCACCAGTAAGATGGCTGCAGCCACCAACCAAACGGTTGTGTAGCCCTGCCGTACCATGAGCCAAACCACGGCTGGAGGCAAAATAACTTCCGCAACGGAAATACCGATGATCGAAGCGGAGAGCGCCTTCCCCCGGCCTTCGTTGAAATACCGGCCGATGGCCGTAGACCCAATCAGGGTCATCACCCCCTGTCCGCCTAACCTGACGACAAGTAGCGCTGCAACGAGTCCATAAATATTAGTGGTGAGGCCAAGAACGACCGCGCCAATAATAAGGGCAATCGCCGTAGCGGTGCTGACGTAGCGAACCTTGAGGCGATCCACCTGTGTGCCAATAAACGGTAAGGCAAAGGCAGCAGCCAGGGTTACGCCGGAGTAAATACCGGCAAAAGTACCGTCTCCCCAGGCCATTCTTGCGGTCATGTCAGCGACAAAAAGACTGATGAAAAAAGTTTGGCCTACGGCACTAAAAAAGAAGTGCAGGAAGCCAAAAGACAGGTAGCGGGGGTGACGACGCAGAAGATCAAGGATGGTCATGGAGAAGCAACGCCTAAAGGAGCAGTAAGTCGAGACGAAATGTTAAAATTTAGCCTACACGTGCGGAATTTTACTGTTTTTCGGTCTGATCATCAGAAACAGCCTAAGGTTTTGGCTGCCAACCCGGGACGGTCAATTTCGTTTTGGCCCTTAGATCAATCAGCTTTCGATGCGAGGAGCACGTGGAAGAGCGAGTGTTTTAAGTTGCAGTTGAGACCTTACGCTTTTCTTTAAACCCAACACAACTATGAAAAACCTCATTTTCTGTCTTCTCTTTCTACCATTGATCGCTGGTGCACAATGCTACGGTTCTTTTGAAATCTTTGGTGGGGCGGGTATTTCAGGAACGCCTCTCCCTCAAGAGTGGTCGGTTGTTAAGTCGGGCCCGATCTTGGCCAATCGCTTTGGTTTTGGGGCTAGTATTCTGGTGGGGCAGCGGACCTTACTACGAACTAGCATGCAATTCAGTCAGTACGGTGAGCGATTTAAAATTGAAGAGGGTTCGCTGCGCTGGGGAACGCAACACGATGGCAATGGAGGCTTTGATCCAACCTTGCCAGGTGGCCCAATGATTGGCGACATAAAAATCCGCCATCGCCACCTGAATGTAGAGGGAATCATCGCACTGCGCCACGAGATTCCTGCCAGAGGGCTTTGGCGTCCTTTTGTAGAAGGAGGCTTGGGTATTGGCAAATATGGAGGTACGGGGACCAAAACGGTTGCAGGGGAAACAACGCGGAGTTACGATTCTATAGATTCGTTTAGGCGTACAACCTTGATTGGTCGCTTCGGCGGAGGCTTTGATTATCAATTTAACGAAAGTGTCGGGATGTACGCCATGCCAGTGCTACAGTATCACCTGCTGTCGATGAACAGAAAAGAGTTTTCAAAAGTGAACCCCTGGCAGGCGACCATTGAGGTGGGGATTCGAATTTTCGTCGATCCGAAATAACGGGGAATCTTCGGTTTCCGAAACATTGCTGGTTAAAAAGCCTTTTATTGCACCTGCGGCCGCGCCTGAACGACTTCCGGCCTTTGTTCAAATAATTAAGCTTCGATCATGCAAAGTTTTAAAAATAAGGTAATCGTCATCACCGGAGCCGGATCAGGCATCGGGCAGGAACTGGCCATGCAGTTTGCCGCCAAAGGAGCAATACTGGCGCTCAATGATCTCAAGAAAGAGGCTCTGGCCGAAACGTGGGAGATCATCCCGGCGGAATCACAGGGCTACATGGAAGCATTCGATGTAGGAGATCGAACGGCCGTGGAGAACTTTGCCGCCAGTGTGGCCAAGGCCTTGGGTAGGGTAGACGTTGTTATTAATAATGCTGGCTTTACCTTGTCCATCAACCCCATCATTCATAGTGTAATTGAGGATTATGAAAAAGTAATCCGCGTTAACCTCTGGGGCGTTATTTATGGTTCTATGGCCTTCATGCCGCACCTTAGGGCACAGCAAGAAAGCTGCTTGGTCAACATCAGCAGCGTTTTTGGTTTGATGGGCTTCCCTGGCCAGGCGCCATATAACGTCAGCAAGTTCGGCGTGCGAGGGTTTACTGAAACCCTTAGGGTGGAGATGCGGGGAACTGGTTTGCAGGTAGTTTGTGTACACCCTGGTGGCATCAAAACCAACATTGCCCGGAACGCCGAAGGAGGGGATGCCGCGGCGAATGCACGCTTCGTCAAAACTTTTGATAAGAACGCTAAGACGACGGCGGCGGAGGCGGCCACGGTCATCATTAACGGAATTGAGCGAGGCAAAAGCCGCATCCCCATCGGTGCAGACGCCCGCTTCATCGATAAGATAACCCGGTTGATGCCCGCGAACTATGAGCGGATTTTGAGCAAAAACCTGGACCGGGTGAAATTTCTGCGCAAACGCTGATCA
>JBGCFZ010000044.1:0-11205 GCA_045110355.1 Lewinella sp.
GTTATTCCTTGCCTTTTAGCACCGTGACTTCGTTGCTGAAATCCTCATTTAGCTATGGCTAAAATCCGGTTTCAGCGCCTTGCCACGGCACGAAAATCCTGCGGACTAAACGGCCAGATAATTATGAACTCACCCACTAGTAAGTTATCCCAGCGGCTTTAAAAATTTCCAATAATTCCTCCTCGATTGGAAATGGCTTTAAGGGAGGAACATTAGCCCCTCCTGGATTACCAACTGGAATTTTGCCAACAAAAGATTTCACGCCTCCAAAAACTAGGCGCGGAACCTGCCCCATCACTTCTTTTCCGCTTTTAATCTTCATCCCGAATTGCAGCATTTCCCAATGAACATAGGTATGAGCGAAAGGATACCTTTGTCCAATGATGTGCGCCCTCTCCAGGTGTTCCCAAGCACGTACCAGATTCCCCTCAAGGTATTCCTTTTCATAATTAATCAGTTCTTCCTGATAATATGGCTGCAGACCTGAGGGGAGAGAAGTGTAAAGTTTCATTATCTGGAATTTGGTTACACATTAAACGCCATCAATACAAATATGGCTGGCCTCAATCATAAGCGAGTAAGTCAGGCGCTAAGAACACCTCCTTCGCTTGCTGATTAAGCTCCTTGCTCTATCCTAACCTTCTTTGCACCTGCGGCCCCGCCTGAACAGGCAACATTACCCTCGGCCAATACCCTCATTGAGCGCTTGAAATAATTCTAGGGCCCTGTTTTGCATAACAAACGATTCAAATTGTTCTAGAGCCTTAGGGATTTCCTTCCGGCCAAAGCCAATTCTGAAGTAACCCCCGTAATCGTATATTCCTCCGGGCAACAGCAGAATTCCTCCTTCATTAAGCACCCGTTTAGCGAAAGCCATATCGTCCGAACCGAAGTTCATTTTCACGAAGGCGATGGGACCAGCATTAGGTTTGTACCAGGAGAACAGGTCGCCGTGCTTTTCAAAGAACCGGTCGTAGCGTGGTAAGTTATCGTGAATAATCTGTAGGTTCTGCTGTAGAATTTGCTGTCGGTTTCTGAGGGCAACGCCCGCCAGAAATTCGCTTGGTGCCGAATTACAAATTGTGGTATACTCCTTCAGAACAGCGACGTTTTCTAAGACCGATTTATTCCGTGTAGCCAGCCAGCCAATCCTCAGACCAGGCAAGCCGTAAGCTTTAGACATTACGCCAACCGAAACACCATTTTCGTACACGTCCGCAAAGGCAGGGAGGGCATATTCCGGGCGGTGCTCCAGCTCCCGATAGACCTCATCACAGAAAACAATGATGTTGCGCTTGCGCGCAATCTCGATGATGGCCAGCTGTTCCGCTTTAGTAAAATGAAAACCCGTTGGGTTATGCGGAGCATTGAGTAGGATCGCCTTGGTTTTATCCGTCACCATGCCTTCCAGTGTATCCAGGCCGAAGGTGGGCCGGTTACCTTCATACTGTACCATCCAATTCAGCACCTTACAGCCAATGCCTTCTGGTACAGATTGCAAAGACTGGTAGCAAGGGGATTGCACGATCACCTCATCACCTGGTGCCAGGTTAGCCTGGGCAAAAAGGAAAATCGGTTCCTGCGCACCGGTACAAACCAGTAGGTCTTGGTCTGTTATTTTGCCATAGATCCCGGCAATATCTCGCCTTAGCTCCGGATGTCCTTTAGTTTCGGTATAGCCCAACCAGAGGTTTTGGAATTTGTCTGCCGCCCCTTCTTCCATCGCCAGCAAGTCACCAACGGTCATCGCTTCACAGTCCGAATTACAAAGGGAGTACTTCGCAGTGAATTCGTACTTGGTGTAGTAGCGTTCTAGTTTGAATGGTTTTATGGTCATGGTGGTGGCTTGGCTAAACATCCTCTAAAGGAAGGAATAGAATTAAGGGCAAGCTACTTAAAAAGGAGTTATGCTTAACGAAATGCTGTTGTTCCTATCCAGTCACGAAATGAAGAGTACGTTTGGCTGGCCTACTCCATCAGCTGGTTTTTCACAGCTTATCAACAGGAGGGCCAGCAGACAATTTAGGAGAACACTTTGGATGGTTGTCATTTTTGTGCGCTCAGTTTCTGTGGTTAAAGTACTGATATCGCCTCACTCCAACACCCAAGGATAAGCCTTAGCAAACCCCTTTCGCCAGGTGGCGTGCCAGTGTCCTTCGTCGGGTTCAACGTCAAAATACAGTTGGTCTTCGGGCAGGCCAGCGGCCAGCAGGCGATCACGCAGTCGTTCTGATGATTCTACGATGGGCCATTCCAACGAGCCGGAGTTGAGGAAGATGCGGGCCTTGTTCAGGTCGGGGTGTTCGTCTACCAAGGCCAATGCCTGAGGTTCGTCTACCCACATGGAGGGGCTGAAGATGATACCGATGCCATAGACGTCCGGATAGCTCATCAGGCTGTAGTGGGCCATCAGCCCACCAAGAGAACAGCCGCCGATGCCGGTAAACGCCGGTTCGGGCTTGGTGCGGTAATTGGCATCGACCCACTCCTTCAAGCCTTTGGCGTACCACTCGGCGTGCTGCTTACCGAATACTTCGCCGTCTTCCTTCACCTGATCCGAGGGGAAGGGTTTGTACTCAGCCGAGCGGTTACTGCCTGATTGAATGCCAACAACGATGCACGCCGGCCCGCCGGCCGAGTCAACGCGGTTGATCACTTCGTCAACTTCCCATTCCGAGCCTTCACCAATGATCTGATCGAACAGGTTGTCTCCATCATAGAAGTACAGGACTGGGTAGCGGACCGAGTCATTCTCTGCATAGCCCCGGGGCAGGAAGATGTCCACATCTTTTTGCTCGCCGAGGTAATCGGCCGCAACCGCCTTCTCCAGTCGTTGGGCGTTCGGAGCGTTGCTGGGCTCGGCGGTTTTAAGCCATTCCTTGAGCCAACGGTCGTGCTTCCAGTCGCGGTAGGCATACACAACGGTTTCGTCGAAACCCGTCACGTAAACGACGCCTGCCAGAATGGTGACGAGTAGCCAGCCGATCAGTAGGCGGCGTTTGGTAGTGCGTTTCATGTTCAGCTCTTTAGTTTGGTTTGCTAAAGATAGTTTGCCACATCAACATTATGAGTAAAAATCTTAGCGGGCCATTATCATGCACATGCTGACTAAATGAGTACATAACAAACACCCCAGAACCCCTATCTTCCCGCCTTCATCGGATCAAAACCAACCATGAGAGACTTACCCATAGCTAAATATTGCTCCTTAACTCCCCTCCTTTGCACCTGCGGCCCCGCCCCCGAAAAGAGAAAAGGGGAAAAGGAAGAAGGGAGAAAAGGAAGAAACTGGAGACTTTCGTTCCTCCTAATTCTCCCCTTACTCCTTTTCTCCCTTACTCCCTTACTGGCCCAGCGTACCTCCACGGCCCAGGAACGCCAGCAGGCCTTTCAGCAACGGCTTGCACTGCAACGCAACAGCCCTGCCACTGGCCTGGAGTTCACCAACATCGGCCCAAGCATCATGAGTGGCCGGGTGGCAGACATGGCCGTTGACCCCTCCGATCCCACCCACTTTTACGTCGGCTACGCCAGCGGTGGCCTGTGGGAAACCAAGGACAATGGCATCACGTTCTCTCCACTTTTCGATGACCTGCCCGTAATGACCATCGGCGCCATTGACGTCAACTGGAGCCAAAAAACCATCTACATCGGCACCGGAGAAGTCAATTCCAGCCGCAGTAGTTACGCTGGAAATGGCGTCTACCGAAGTACTGACGGAGGGCGCAGCTGGACACACGTCGGTCTTGATGAGACTCACCACATCGGCCAGGTCATTGTCGACCAAAAAGACCCATCGACCGTCTGGGTAGCTGCATTGGGCCATCTTTATGGCACCAACCCGGAACGTGGCGTCTATAAAACCACGAATGGCGGTGAGACCTGGATCAAGACCCTTTTCGTCGATGATAAAACCGGTGCGGTTGACCTCATCCGCGACCCCCGTAACCCCAACGAACTCTTCGCCGCCACGTGGGAACGACAGCGCTGGGCCTGGGATTTTAAAGAATCTGGCCCCGGTAGCGGTGTATGGCACAGCACCGACGGCGGCTCGAACTGGAGCCGTATCAGCTCCGCCGACGGCGGCTTCCCCACCGGCGACGGTGGTGGCCGCATCGGCCTTGCCGTCAGCTACGACGACAAAGGCAATCGCCACCTCTACGCCGCCATCGATAATTACTTCCGCAAAACAGCCGCAGAACTCGATAAGGGCGATGATGATTCCCTCACCAAAAACAAGTTGCGCAGGATGGACAAGGCTGCTTTCGCAGCCCTGAAGGACTATCAGGTGGAAGATTTTCTGCGCAGCAACGGCTTCGACCGTTCGCTTAAAGCCAAAGCCATCAAGGCAAAAGTCGCCGCCGATGAAGTAACCACCGCCCAGCTCGTTGAGTACCTCGAAGACGCCAACAGCCTGTTGTTCGATACGCCGGTGAAGGGTTTCGAATTATACCACACCTCCTCTAACGGCGAGAAGTGGGCCCGGACACACGATGATTACCTGCCTACGATCTATAACACCTACGGTTACTATTTCGGCACCATTTCTGTTCACCCTTCGGATCCCTCAACGATTTACGCCATGGGGGTACCCATTGCTAAATCGACCGACGGCGGTAAAACCTGGGGCGGTGCCAACGGCGCCAATGTCCATGCGGACCACCACCATCTGTGGATTAACCCCAACCGCCCGGACCACATCATCAACGGCAACGACGGTGGCGTCAACATCAGCTACGATGGCGGCAAGAACTGGATCAAGTGTAATGCACCTCCTCTCGGCCAGTTCTACGATGTGGCGGTCGATAACCACCCCGATGGCTACCGCGTCTACGGTGGTTTGCAAGACAATGGCACCTGGCGTGGGCCCGGCAACTACGAAGCCAGTCCCGGCTGGATGCAACGCGGCGAATACCCCTACAAAGCGCTCTTCGGAGGCGACGGTATGCAGGTACAGGTGGATCCGCGAGACAACGAAACGGTGTATGTTGGCTTCCAGTACGGTAACTACTTCCGGCTGAACCCCAAGGCTGGCACCCGCAGTTCCATCACCCCAAAGCACGAGCTCGGCGAACGGCCCTACCGTTGGAATTGGCAGTCGCCCATCCTCATCAGCCCACACCAGCCCGATATTTTCTACCTCGGCAGTAACTTTCTACACCGCAGCTTCAATCAGGGAGAAGATATGGAGATCATCAGCCCCGACCTGACGCACGGCGGAAAAAAGGGAGATGTTGCTTACGGCACCCTAACCACAATTGATGAAAGCCCTTTACAGTTCGGCCTGCTTTATACGGGCAGCGACGACGGGAAAATTCACCGCAGCATGGACGCCGGAACAACCTGGAAGCGGCTGGATGAAAGCCTGCCACAGAACCTCTGGGTAACTAACATCTCCGCCGGAAAACACAATAAGAAGGTGGTCTACGCCACCCTGAATGGCTACCGCAACGATGATTTCACCGCCTACGTTTACCGGAGTGAAGATATGGGAGATACCTGGACGGCGATTGGCAAAAACCTGCCCAACGAGGCCGTCAATGTTATCCTTGAAGACGCCAAGAATGAGCGGTTGCTGTTTGTTGGCACTGACCATGGCTTGTACGTAAGTATGGATCGGGGAGAGAAGTTCGTCGCTATGCACGGTGGCCTGCCGGCCGTGGCGGTACATGCGCTGGCCATTCAGGAGAAGGCCAAAGACCTCATTGTGGGCACCCACGGCAGGAGTTTGTACAAGGCGAACATTGGCTTATTACGCACGGCGGCGGTTGAGAATCCGGGCGTTACACTGGTAGCGCCGGGCGGCCTGCGGTATTCCAGCCGGTATGGTAGCCGGGATTTCAACTTTGAGGTCCGCGAACCAGAGACGGCATTTAGCGTGTATTTGCCGGGCGGGGCCGCAGGTGCAACATTGAGTATTAAGAGCAGTGATGGAACAACGGTCTTCACTAAAGACGTCGACCTCATATCCGGCGTCAACGTCATCCCCTACGATATGTCCTTCGATGGCCGCTTCGCTGAAATGATGGAGGAGGCCCTCAACAAAGACCGTAAAAAGGAGACCAGGCCCGTTACCGTCAAGGCTGCGGATAACGGGGCTTACTACCTCCGGGCTGGCAAGTACACGGCGGTGCTGGAGGTGGACGGGACTACTGCAGAAGCTAAGTTTACCGTTAAGTAACTGCTAATTCGGAACCACTAAGGCACTAAGGGCTACACTAAGATTTTCTTGGTGCCTTGGTGCCTTAGTTATTTAGGCAATGAGTAACTTTAAGGCCTTACACAACGTTTAAAAAACAGACAAGGACGGCAGGCAAATTGAAAATCCACCATCATGGTTCTTGAAATAAAAATTCCCGCAACTGAGGTAGCACTCACTTTCCCCAACGGCCTAAGCAATGAGGCGTTTGAGGAACTGTGCTTTGCGAATAAGGAATTGGTCATTGAAAGGGAGCCTGATGGTAAAATCAATGTTATGTCACCAGTATCTGGAAGAAGCGGACGAAGCGAGCTTAAATTTAATGGCTTCCTATTCAATTATGTAATGGAATTTGGAGGAGAATCCTTCAGCTCCAGCACTGGGTTTTCACTACCCGACGGATCAGTAAAATCTCCCGATGCCTGCTATGTATCGGCCAATAAGATGAGTACTATCTCTGACGAAGCAATGAACCATTTCGTTCCTGTTGTTCCCGATTTCATCGTCGAGGTAGTTTCTCCTACTGATCAATTAAAGACAGCCATGTCCAAAATGAAAGATGTTTGGATGGCCAACGGTGTTCTTCTCGGTTGGCTGGTCGACGTCAAGGCAGAAAAGCTCTGGATTTACCGGCAAAACGGTTCGGTCGACCTGATTGAAGACTTTGAACGGACGATCAACGGAGAAGACGTTGTGCCAGGTTTTGAATTTGATCTCCGGAACCTGGTGTAGTTTTTATTACCATCAAGGCACTAAGGCATTTAGTTTTACACTAAGAACACGAATCAAGCGCCTTGATATCCTCAATAATTACACTTCTCTCTTTCCTTAGTGTAGCCCTTAGTTCTTTAGTCGTGACTCCCCCCCCAAATGCAAAGGCAACCCAATACCCTCAGCGTTCGGCCCAGCCACCGGCATGCCCCTTACCGGTTTTATCGGAATCAGCCCAGTCCAGATGAGCTCCTTGCTTTCCACATCTGAAGGAGGTCCCTGACGGACTTTAGCCGAAGCTTCCTTAATCGGCACCTTAATGGCCATCGTCTTATCCATTTGCTTTTCCGTCATCGGGATCAGGTAGTCCCAGCTACCGGGGACCATTTTCTCCGTCAGCTGTTTAAAGGCGGCATACTTTTCGTCGTAGTCTTCAATTATTTCAGGCTTCCCCCAAAGCACTACGGATCGATAATTGATCGAGTGATTAAAGGCGGTCTTTGCCACCACTATTTCGTCGGCCAGGGTGACGGTAATGCACACCTCGTCCAACTGTGCCAGGCTGCGGAAGAAGTGGCTACCTACGGAGGCATGAAAGTATACAGCATCCCCCACCCTGACGACGGACTGTGGGATGGACCGTACCCGGCCTTCCCAAACGAAACTCATGGTGCAAAACAGGGCTTCATCCAGGATGGGGTAAATAGTTTCGGCATCATGGTGTGCACGCTTTGGATAGCGGGAGGGAGTGGTGCGGGATGGTTGATTCTTCATTGTTGATGAAACATGTTTCAATGGTATAGTTGGCAAAAAGGGAGGTGCTGTTTGCAAACACACTCCCTAAAGCCCCCTCCCTGGCCCGCCGCAAGCGGAAATCAGGACCATGGGTAGGAAGGGGGACTAAAAACGGAGTTACCTAAATATGTATTCCTTCTACTCTGAGCCTCGGTAGTTTATTTCTTCAGGATCATACTGTAAAATTACCACCAAACTGGACTACCTTTACCACCCCAATATCACAAAACAAAGTAGTCCACTATGCTAAGACCGCTTTCCCTCACCCGAAATAATGGCATTGCGCTTTACCGGCAAATTACCGAAGGGCTCATTGAGCAGATTCAGTTGGGTTATTTACAGCCGGGTGCCCGGCTGCCGAGCAGCCGCCGACTCAGCCAGCAACTGGGTGTCCACCGAAAGAACGTTGTACAGGCCTACGAAGAGTTACAGCTCCAGGATTGGATAGCCACGGCAAAAGGACGGGGGACCTTCGTTTCCACCGACCTCCCCGACATGGAGGCGAGGACCCTGGTGGCGATTCCTGAAACTGAATTTGCACCTGCGGCCGCGCCCATAAAGCTGCCTGCCTATCTGAAAATAGAGGAATCCATCAACCACCTACCTTATCACCTCGACGATGGGCTCCCCGATCCAAGACTCATCCCGCTCACCGAGTTGGAGCGGGCCTGGAAAAGCGCCCTGCGGCGTGGCAACCAGTACCACAGGTTGGGCTACACTTCTCCGCAAGGATTATTGCCGCTGCGCAAGGCACTGGCCGATTACCTCGGAGCCACCCGTGGCCTGATGGTTGGCCCCGAACATATACTGCTGACCCGCGGCGTCACCCACGCACTTCACCTGTGCCTTACCGCCCTGGTTAAACCCGGCGACAAAGTCATCGTCCCCGAACTAAACTGGCACAATGGCAACAACTCTATCCGGTACCACGGAGCGGAATTATTGACGGCCAGGCTAGACGATAAAGGCCTTGATACTGACCACGTAGCCGAACTTCTGGAGCAACATGACGTACGGATGATCTACCTTACTCCTCACCATCAATACCCGACCACAGTCATCATGCCTGCCGCCCGCCGCATACGATTACTGGAGCTTGCCCGCCAACACAATCTATTCGTTTTTGAAGACGATTATGACTTTGACTTTCATTACGGCAACGTCCCGATTATGCCCCTGGCCAGTGCCCGGCACGACGGCAGATTACTCTATGCCGGTTCTTTCACGAAGGCCATTTCCCCTGCATTTCGCCTGGGATACCTCGTTGGCGAACCTGCCCTGATCGAACAGCTCACGCGCCTGCGGCGCATCGTTGACCGGCAGGGCGACCCTGCCCTAGAACACGCCGTCCTCGAACTCTTCAGGCTGGAAGTACTCCCGCGCAGCCTGCGGCGCGCAAGGGGCATCTATCAACGCCGGCGAGACCACCTTAGCCGGTTACTACAAAACCACCTGGGTGAACTGGTGGACTTTCGCCTGCCAGACGGCGGCATGGCCATCTGGACCATTTTCGACCAGCGCGTTGACCTTGTAAACGCAAGTAGAAAAGCTGCACAACTGGGATTAAGTTTCTCCGATGGCAGCCAGTACCCAGGCAGCCGAAATGGCACGCGTCTCGGTTTTGCATCCATGACGGAAGAGGAATTAAATCAGTCGGTGGAGATTTTAAAGAAAGTTATTAAACGCTAAAAAAGACCACGGAGTAGTCGAATTGTTATTTGCCCCGGGTGAAAGGCTGCGACGCAGACTTTTACCCGGGGAAAATAGTTTTGATCCCTCCCGGATCACCCAATTACTCAAATCCAATCTCCTTAAGCCCCTTATGGCTGATGGCGATGGCCTCCAGTGCGGTATGATTGAAGCACCTATCCTGCTCGACGAGGTAAAATTCCATTCCGGCCTTTTCCTTGGCCGCCAGGATACGCTTGAAATCGATGTTGCCTTCACCCACAGGGGCAAAACGTCCCTGATCATCCATGTCCTTTACGTGCCAGCCCTTCCAGCGGCCAGGGGCTTTATCGAAATAAGCCAATGGGTCCGCTTCTGCTTTGGTTACCCAGTAGAGGTCCATTTGGAAGTTTAGGTGCTCGGGGTTAGAGTTTTCGATGAAGTAGTCGATAGCAGTCACCCCATTTACGTCCGGCTTAAACTCAAAATCATGGTTGTGGTATAAACATTGAAGTCCAGCAGCGGAACACTTTTCCGCGATCATGTTGATGTTACCCATTACCGTTTCAGCGTCCTGATTCATGCTCAGGGTGCGGGTTTCAGGGTCAAAACTAAAAGCTCCCATTGGCGGTACGGGAAGAACGAAATAGGTGAATCCCGCTGCCTTTACGTCGGCGATCATCTGGTCGATATTTTCAACTGTAGCACCTCCCTGGTGGGAGCTGATGGGCTGTAGCCCAACCTTGTCCAAGGTTGCTTTGAAATCAGCGGGTGCCATCCCGTAAAACTTTCCGTCTGAGTAACCAGCCGCCTCTACATATTCGTATCCCAGGTCGGCAACGTGTTGTAATACACCGGCCACGTCTCCGTTGATGGTATCCCGTAGGGTGTAGAGCGCCAGGCCGCCAAAATCGGTATCGACTTCCGGAGCGGCCTCCGTAGTGTCTTCCGTTTCAGTTGCGTCCGTGGCCGTTCCCGTCCCACAGGAAGAGAAGAGAAACAGCAATAATAGGAATGGGGAAACGTGCTTCAGTGTAATCATGAATGTACTTAGTATTTGGCGCGGACGCCGGTGCATTGATCAGTTAAAGGAGCAATGTAAGGTCAATTTTCGAAAGTCGTTACTTTGTAGCTATTGCCGTGTACATAGCAAATTGCACAAATGAAGGTGCAAGTCAGTTGTTTCAAATGGCGATAGCCGTCACGAGCGCTAGCGACATTGTTGCGGCTCGTTAGAGCCTTGTTGCACAGGCCTGGTTGCGCTGCGTGGCTGCGGCGGTTAACGCAGGTAAGGCTCACGCCTCTTTTTAACTGGCTCGTACAATTTGAAATGCACACGCTAGTGGTCGCCGAAGTTTGATTTTAGTACTTTAAAGAACCATTATCTCATAACGTTACATGCCTGCCGGCGGCCTGCTTTTGAAGGGCAAAAGCAGCAAAACCCTTTGGCTGTGGCCCCGGCGGATCACGAAGCAGTACCCTGATGGCCGAAAATGCAAAAACTCGCCTCTGGGTCTTATGCTCTGTGCTCAATTTTTCGGATGCTGGAGCTTTTCGGCAAGGCAGCAGCCTGGTGGTGGCTCATACAGCTTGCATTTTTTTTCGGCCATCAGGGCACTGCTTCGTGGCCGGTGCCACCGCCGCAGGCAGATGAGGCGGGCCGAAACGCAAGATGTTGTTTTGCTAATTTCAAACTTCGGCGACCACTAGTGCTTTGTCAGGTCGATTCTGTCGCATTAAATGCTGGTGAATTTTGCCTGCGGGCAAGGCGCTTGAACCGGAGTTTAGCCGTAGCTAAATGAGGATTCAAGCAACGCAGCCAGCGGGTAAAA
>JBGCFZ010000045.1:0-10773 GCA_045110355.1 Lewinella sp.
TTCCTTGCCTTTTAGCACCGTGACTTCGTTGCTGAAATCCTCATTTAGCTATGGCTAAAATCCGGTTTCAGCGCCTTGCCACGGCACGAAAATCCTGCGGACTAAACGGCCAGATAATTATGAACTCACCCACTAGAAGAAAAATCCGCCACCAACAATTATCCGGCCAATCTCTCCATCTCCAACAAAATAACTGACTTTAATGGTGGCCAAATCAAAAGGGCTGACGAATATCCCACCACCATAACTGTAGTGCCAGGTAGTAGAATCTTCCTCTTCTAGCCATACCCGACCAAGATCATATCCGGCCAGAACGCCGAAGGAAAAAGGTACCGCCCTTCGGCTGGAACTAAGCAGACGAATACGAAGATCGTTGTTCAGAAAGAAGGCGCTTTGGCCCGAAAAGCGCTCTCGGCGAAAGCCGCGTAAATTGCTGTCTGGTCCAACACCTCCCAACGTTGCGGCCTGAAAGTAAGCCAGGTTATCATTAAATACCGTAGCGTACCCTACCCTATTGGCCAAGACCAGGTTTCCTCTGCGGTCTAGCCGTTGATTTATCGTCAGCGCACCGCTCAACTGGGGGAAACTCTCGCCTGGGCCAGCCAAAGACACCTCATAGCTACCCGCTAACTCCAGGTGGATGCCACGGGTGGGCATGGCCTTCGAGTCCCGATTATCAAAAGAGAAGTCTGCCTCCAGGCCGAGGTAGCTGTAGTTACTAAATATGCCGGTTTCTGCCGAATCGTCAGAGTTTTCCGCAAGAAACCGACCTTCTGTTCTGGCCGTCTGAATGGTGGAATACCGTGGGCCAAAAGTGTACTCAGTTGCTGGGTTAGGTCTCCGCAATAGTTTTGGTGCAAAATGTATGTGTTGTTGGCGGACCCGGTTGAAATTTAAACCTCGTGTCTCCTCCTCATTGACCGATTCGTTACCGAATCCATAGAAGTTGACGCCATACAGGGAGGTTGACAATCCTCCATCCAGCAGTAGCTCGCTCTGCCCGAAGAAATCGGTAAATTCTCCGCGGTAATCAAACTTCAATCCCTTTGTATCCAAGGCAAGTACCCCGCTGAGGTAATGCTGAGAGGCAAAGGGCTCTTTCTTAAAGCCATATTTCGTTAGTGTACCTGCACCGCCAAGTAAGAATCCGTTATCCGGATTAAGTCCGATCACCGGAATTAAAGACAGAAAATCGTAGTTCTTGTCCAGCGAAAGGCGACTGTAAGTATTGTAACGGGCTATTGGAGACCGCCGATCTTTTATCCCTCTTACATCGTTGAAATCAGTCTTTTTTGTGCCTTCGGTATAATCGTAGTAGTAAACCTTTTTTCTGACTTTCCCGGTACCGTTTTGGTTCCTTACCTGGTCTTTACCGGTTCCACCGACCAACCGAATACGCATTCCCGGGTTTCCGTCTCCGGAAAATTCGAAGGTATCGTCGTTATCCAGCCCGTATAAGATGATCTCTTTAGTTTCTGCAGCCAGGAAAAGCCTTTGGTAGTTGGCTTCACCTTCCCGGTTGCCATCACCGTCCGCATCGAATACCTGCACCATAACATTACCGTTCTGCCTGACTTCAATAGCAAACTGATCCTTCTTGTCGGTCCCTGCTACTTCAACCACCTTCGCATTGAATTCATACAGATCGGTCATCAGGTTAACAAGATTATTGCGTCGTTCCTTGAGGATAGCGATGATCTGTTCCGCATCGGCCCGATAAATGCCTGCTGGCCAGGTTTCCTGGAAAGCTGCCTCGATCACTTCATCGGTAATGGTTGCTTGAAGGTGGCGCGCTTCGCGCACCCACATTTCCCGGTTAATTCCCGAAAGGAAAGTTGCGTCGAAAAAGCGATTGCCGTGGGTACTCCATTGGATGGCCTTAGGGTTACCTTTAAAAGGAGCCAGGGGGCGGACGTCTGGTGCCAGCATCCTGGCCAACCCTAGTAACAATCCGTCATAGTTAGAGAACGCCTGATCACGATCCCGGGGAATGGGACTGTAATAGGTCCATCCGTCTTTCTTCTCTACAATCCATCGCCATTGATCGTCGTGTCGATCCCAATCCCCCAAAAAAACGTCGAATGTCCTGGCCCGGGCCATTGCTTCATTATCCAAAACGTGTTTATGGGATTTCCGGAGATGTGCCAGCATTTTTGAAGTACTGATGATGTCTTCGGCGTTGTTAAAAGATGCTTCCTCTCCCCATAGGTCATCGTCTGGACGTTCTTCGACCAGGTAGACCTTTTCCGCAAACTGCGTATTGTATTTACCAAGAGCAGGTTGGGCGGGTACGTAAAACAGCGCAGGATTGGTGTGGTTGACACCCGCCGCAGCCGCCATTGGTACTACGGGGAGTGCCGACAAAGGATGAGAAGCCGTAAATGCATCGGCTACTAATTTTTGTATGGCGCGAGATTGACTCAACTCATACCCCAAGGTGGCCGAAGGATCTTTTGCGAGTGACCGCATGGCGTATTGCTTTCCATCTTTTGCTTCCAGGCGGATCGATTGAGTTTGATTTCCTCCTCCCTTCTTGACGGGTAGTAGTCCTCCCTTATAGGTAGCCAGGTCAAGGAGGTTGAGGTCCACCGTTTCATTGAAGCTTTTTCGGTAGTGATCTCCCAGGACCATCAAGCCGAATTTACTCCGGTTATAATCTTCATGTACGAGTTGGCATTCTACTGTTTCGGTGGTCAGCGGATACTTCTCATAAGAATTTGGCGCAACGTAGTTGTCGGCAGCAGGTGGTGCCTGAATCTCTTTCTGGTACAACAGTTGTTCCTGTTCACCTTTTTCATCGACCGTATAGAACGACACCCACATCGAGCCGTCATCATAAAGATCCAGCTCTGACCAGCCGCGCCCTCCGTAGGCAAAGCGGCTCCCCTCTCCCATACCTGCGGGAGCAATCTTCGAAGCAGCACCACTGACGATGTAACGCTGATCATCTTTCTCGATGTACTGGAGATTGTGTTCATGACCGGACACGAAGGTGGCATTGCCGTTCAACCGCACGTTGGCCAACAACCCCTTCCGAAGCTCTTGGAAGGAGGCATTTACGTTGTCTTGCAGACTTCCAACGTTAGTACGTAAGAAGGGAAGCAGGGTACTCAGACCAGGAACCGGCAGCAAGAAATCCTTGGCGGTAAAATGGCCGCCATGCCTACCGTAGGTTTCCATCGGATGGTGCAAGACCACTACAATGTTCTTTTCCTTATTCCCCTTTACTGCATCTTTGAAAAGACGCATAAAGTCTGTGCGGTTCGTTGCCTCACAATCCTGGTTAATGCCCGGGTATTTTTTCCAATTGGTCAGCCACCATTGAGAATCGATGATGATGTAAACCAAATTTTCACTGGCTTCAATCACCTCAGGGCCTCCACACCCGACCTCCGGGTGCCAGATCTTTTTACTCCCCAATGCTGATTCGATGAATTTGCGTTGCCGCCGTAGGCCATCCAGGCCATACTTATACCAATCGTGGTTCCCAGGGATGAAAAGGACCTTTCCGGGGTACTCTTTTACCGCGTTAGTCTGGACCAACAACTTGTGTTCCGCAAGGCTGCGGTCCTCCTCGTCTTTTTTTGGCATTCCGTCGGGATAAATATTGTCTCCCAGGAAAATGACCGTGCTGTTTTCTGGTGCAGTTTTTAGTTTTGTCTGTAAATGACGCAGCACTGGGGGCTGCTTTTCTGCAGCAGCATTACCCGCATCGCCAACTAAATAGGTGCGATAAGTCAATGTTTTACCTTCCGGGATTACTTGTGCGGACCAGTCAGCATCGACCTTCGTTACTTGAGGGACATAATTAGCACAGCTTACCTGCAAAAAGGCTAATGCAAGGAGTGCTAATGAAGTTTTCAGCGCGCGAGAATTCATATTTGCAGGTTTTCAGTCGCTCAATGTAGAACAATATCCTGGGGACGGCGAATTAGAAACAATAAGAGTTACCTTTTACGACACTTCAACGCGAATGGTAAGATAAATGACCGGCCTTATTTTCTTGTCTAACGGCTCGCATGGATCAATCCACCACCGACAACATCATCACCTTCGTAAAACACTGCGCTTTGCCCGGGCGCCACTCCCCGCACATCGGCGTAAAAATCTACCGCAAAACGGTCGGGAGATATTTGCTCAACGAGGCTCATAGTTCCTGCGTCTTTATAACGGACTTTGGTGATGAACTCCATGCCTTCAGCTGGCAATGCATCATATTTTTGCAACGTAGCACCACCAACCATCATGCCATTTCGAACCAAGTCCCCTACTCTACCCAGGGTTACCTGGTTGGTAGCGGCATCGATTTTGGTCACGTACATTGGTTCCCCGAAGGCAATACCGAGGCCCTTACGTTGCCCTATGGTGTAGAAAGGATAGCCTGCGTGCTTACCCATTTTCTTTCCGTCAACGGAGACAAAGTCACCACCCGCAACCTTTGCTTCCAAGTCGGGCAACCGGCGCTTTAGGAAACCGCGGTAGTCATTATCCGGGACAAAGCAAATTTCGAAACTCTCTGCCTTTTTACTGAGTTCCTCGTGCCCCCAATCGTAGGCAAGTTGACGTACCTCCGGCTTGGTCATATGGCCTAGTGGGAAGCGGCTGCGGGCCATGCATTCCTGGCTCAGGCCCCAAAGCACGTAGCTCTGGTCTTTATGCGAATCGGCGCTTTTTCGTACGTGCCAACGACCAGCATCAGTTTGGTTCAATTGGGCGTAGTGACCGGTGGCGATGAACTCACAGTCCATGGCATCCGCGCGCTTAAGCAGCGCGCTCCACTTGATGTGGGTATTGCAGAGCACACAGGGGTTGGGTGTCCGGCCGGCCATGTATTCATCAACAAAATTGTCGATGACGTGGTCACCGAATTCCTCCCGGATATCAATAATGAAGTGGGGAAAACCCATGTCAACGGCTACCTTACGGGCATCGTTGATGGAGTCAAGACTGCAACAGCCGGTCTCCTTTTTGGAGCCGCCACTATTGGCATAATCCCAGGTTTTCATGGTGATACCGACAACTTCGTAACCCTGTTCGTGTAGGATCATGGCCGTAACGGTACTATCGATGCCGCCACTCATGGCGACGAGAACACGTCCGTGCTTACTCATAATTCATTGTTTTTCGCGCAGGTTCAAGGGCCTGGCCAAAATTGGTCTTTTGGTATTGTTGGTCTATTCGTTCCAACTCTACCAAAAGGCGTGCAAAGGTAACACTTGTTGAAGACAGGAGGTTGCATTTTGTTTAGGGGTGAAGTTTTGGGCGGGGCCGCAGGTGCAAAGGGAGGTTTTAAAGAGCAAGGAGACTATCCATCTGAATTGAATTTAGAAAACGAAACCGCCCTACTACAGTTGAGGCTAGGGCTGCTTAAGCAGCTAATTCTTCACAGAGGTTGGCACCGAGGGATGCACAGAGTTTCCAATGGCCCGGAGTCGAATTAAATTCCTCGGTGCTACCTCCGTTCCTCCCTCTGCACTGTCCTCTGTGAGAACCCTGCTCATGTTCTTACCGCGTTAAGTGGTTAGCCTAAGAAAGCCCTAATCGTCCCACCCGATCTCCCACCGTAACGTCAATCATCTCCCGCTCCAACTCAGGATAATCAGATGGGGTAACGCTACGAATGAACAGGCCTTCCCGCAACAGGTGGATCTCATCGCAAGTGGTACTCAGCGTAGAAAAGATGTGAGAAGAAATCAGGATGGTTTTTCCCAACCGCTTCAACTCATGGATGATCTCCGCGATGACGATATTGCTCTGAATATCTACACCATTAAAGGGTTCATCTAGAATGAGCACATCGTTGTGTTGCAGGAGTACGCCAAGTAACGCCAGTTTCTTCTGCATGCCGGTGGAGTACGATTCAGCGTATTCGTCCAGCGGCAGATCGAATACGTTGCGGTCATCCAGCTTATCCGGCACAATGTGCCGGGCCTGGCACAGCAGCCGGAGGTATTCCCGCCCCGTCATCCGGGGAAAGAAGTAATTATTGGTTTGCAGAAACCCGAGGGAGTGGCGAAAATCAGATGATGTTGCCTTTACCGTTCCCTCGTGAACGATCAGCCCAGCGATACATCGAAACAGCGTTGTTTTACCTGCACCGTTTTCACCGATGATGCCGTAAACTTTGCCGGGGGCAAAATCAGCCGTAATTCCCTTAAGCACCAGGTTGTTACCGTAGCTCTTTTTCAGGTTTTTGAGTTCAATCATCTTATGTTATTATCATCAGGCCAGGACGAGACCCAGCTGACGGGCCGCTCGTTGGTAGTGATAGGGAATTATGAAAAGCAGGAGTGGCGGCAGCATGAAGCCAGCTCCCATAATGTAGGCCTTCACAATGTCTATCTCGTTTGGATAAGCGGCGTACTTTACGGTAATGACCATGGCCAGGTACAGCATAGCCAGCAGCTGTCCGGCGGCGATCAGTAACCACTGCTCTGGAAAAAAGACCACTAATGCAATAACGAAAGGCAGACCAAGCATCACCAGGTGAAGCCCGCCAAAAAGTAGCTTCCGGTTCAGCAGTTGCCTGCCCGTCATGGCGTGTATCCACACGAAGAAGCCCGGTTCGGGCTTTTGGTAAAAAGCCGTTGCCCCAAAGACCGTAATGAACCAGGAGAAGGCAGATAATTCAAAATTCTCCGCCCGGATTCCCATGATCAGGAGAAACGCCGCTATCAGTAAAAGCCACCAGTATTTCCGGAAACCAAGGGCAAACTCCCAGGGATGCCGGGAGAAGGGCGTAGGTAAAGTAAAGGAGCTTAGTCTGTTGCCGATACGTAGGGTCATGGCTCCTCCAACCAATAATTGCACCAGCGCCAGCGCCCAAAAACCTGTGAAGAGAAAAACCAATAGAAAGGGTAATGTCACCAGGCCATTTTCGATGAGGCGAATTTTCCTGAAGACGGATTTACCAAAGTGAAGTAGCAGAAAATCGTTTCTCTTTCTACCACTAAGCCAATTGTAGCCTGACAGACTCAGTGAAGCAATTATGTAAGCAAAGTAATTTGGTCGTTCCAATACAAGCAAACCAATACCTACGAACAAGATCGGGACCAGCACATAAACCAACCACGGGGCCAACCCCCATCCCCTCAGGAAGCGTTCGATGATCACCTTTTGTAACTTAAAATAGTCTTTCATGCCTTCCTTTGGGTAGGTGTAAGGTAGGGTTATGGCGGCGAACTTAAGGAAAGTTTGCTACGCGCACCTTGCGATGCACACCCTGATACCTGTATGAATTAAAGCGTTCCATTAGTCTGAACCAAACTGTCGTGAACTGGCCTGAAACTAAATTCATGGCTTCCCCAGCCTCCCTCACCCCTTACTTGGGTTTACCTTTACCGTATTGAACTGGTTCAAATCTATAAAGATCCCTCTGATGCGCTTACGCTCCGTTCTGTTTTGTCTCTTTTTTTCTGCGTCGTTGATGGCCGGCCCCTGGCCTCAGCCCAAGGGAAAAGGTTACTTCAAATTATACCAATGGTGGCTACAGTTTGATCAGCATTTCACCAGTACCGGGGAGTTGGACCCAAATGCAACGCTGGGGCTATACAACACCTCAGTTTACGCCGAGTACGGCCTTACTGATCGGCTGACCGGGGTCATCAACCTACCGATTTACAGCCGCAACGTGATCAACAATCAAGTGTCCGCCACCAGGGGAAATATCATCATCCCCGGAGAAGCGATCGGTGGCCTGGGAGACACGGACATTGCCTTACGTTATGCCCTCAATAAGCCCGGGTCACCAATACCCATTTCGGCTACATTGACCCTGGGGCTTCCTTTAGGAGAATCCGCCGGAGGGGAGCAAATGAACCTGCAAACCGGTGATGGAGAATTTAATCAAATGCTGACCCTAAGTGCCGGTAAAAGTCTGACTAAAGACCTGTACGCTACGGCCTCTCTCGGCGTCAATAACCGCAGCAACGGGTTCAGCGATGAATTCCGTTATGCGCTCGAAGCTGGCTACGGGCTGGCTGATCAACGGGTATGGCTCATTGGGCGCCTCCTTGGCAATAAATCTTTCCTGAACGGTGAAACGGCGGAAACGGTCTCCTCCACCAGTGTCTTCAGCAACAATGCAGAGTACCTAAGTCTGGGAGGCGAAATCAATGTTTACGTTACCCCTAAAATCGGGATCAGCGCGGGAGCTGCCACTGCTTTGAGTGGGCGCATTATTGCTGCGGCACCGTCATTTAGCGTCGGGGTATTTCTGGATACTTCTAAGTAGTTTTTTCTAAGAACGAGTGTCCGGGATTGCTCCTGATCGAACATCAAGACAATTATCTGCCTTAGAGAGAGGGACTCCAAACCCTCTTTTATGCAACGTCTTTATCGCTTTTTTCTCGGGTGGATAAGAAATGCCTTTGATAGTCTGGCTTTTCTTCCCCTACCGATGATGATCATCGCGATGTTATTTGGCTTCGGATTATTCTACCTTGAACTGAACACCGAGGTTAGCGCAAAAATCACCGAGAATCTTCCAGCGGTAGTTATCACTAGTCAAACCACAGCCAGGGCCATACTCGGAATATTGATCGGGGGCATCATCACCCTGACGGTTTTCACCTTCACCCAGATGATGACCTTGTTCAGCCAGGTGGCCAGTAGCTATAGCCCCCGTCTATTACCCATTTTTACGGGCAGCAGGGCGCTACAATTCGTGATGGGATTTTACCTTGCTACCATTATCCTGAGCATTATTGTGTTACTGAGCATCAGGGAAAATGACAACGGCTTTGTTCCCAATTTATCCGTTTTACTCTGCATTATTCTGGGGGTCTTATGTCTGGTTTTCTTCCTTTATTTCGTCACGACCATTTCTAACCAGATTCAGGTCACCAACATCATCGAACGAGTATACCAACGAGGCCTGGTCGCCATTGATAAAGCCAAAAATGATGTCAATTTCACCACCCTGCCACTACCCGAAGACCTTAAAGATTGGTACGCTATTCCTTCACCGATAGGTGGATACGTCGGGACGGTGAATTACCATCAGCTGTCCAGATTGGCAAAAAAATACAATACCCGATTCTATATCGGCACAGCAAGAGGACAGTTTGTTCCGATCAATAATCCTTTACTTCAAAGTGAGAAAAGACTAGATGAGGAAAAAATTCAGGAAGTACTGGAATCCGTTGCGCCGATAAGCAGAAAGTTTACGGACTGGCATTTGCCCCCGATCAGGTTACTGACGGAGATTGCAGTAAAAGCCATGTCTCCTGGTGTCAATGACCCGGGTACCGCCATCGACGTGATGGACAGGTTAACTGGCTTGCTTGGCCGGCTGATGGCCTTGCCTGCTTATAATAAGTTTTGCGGAGAGGCGGATGGTGGAGCGGTCTGGCTTAACAATCATAACTTCGGAGAGGTACTTACGGCCGTTATGCAGGAGCTTCGGCAATATTGCAAACAGGACGTATTGGTGATGCGCAGGCTTGTCCAGATGCTCTTTCATTTACTCAGGGCAGCGGGAGAAAACGAACGCTTTCGAAACCTCATTTCAAATGAAGTTCTGGCAATTTTAGAGGATGCACGGTTAAATCTGGTCAATTCTTCCGATCGCAAAGTATTGGCCAGGGAAGTTCTCGCTGCCCGCAGGCAACTGGATGGTATTTTCAGAGACACCGATTTCCTTTTAGATGCCCACCTGACCGAATCGGGGATCACGGAAGAATAGTAACTTGCGGCCAACCAAACTTTATTCATGAAAATCCTCCTCCTCTCCGCCACCATTGCTGAAGTAGCACCGACCATCAATTGGTTGCGTGCCAGGGCCGACCAGGAAGAAGGTAACGTGTTGCATTTTGGTGCTGTAACCATCGAAATCCTATTTACCGGAGTGGGGCTCACGGCTACGGCCTATACCCTCGGCCAGCGATTCGGCAGTAGTGCAATACCTCAACTGGCCATACAGGTTGGTGTTGGAGGTGCCATTGATCGGGAATTAAAACTGGGGGAAGTAGTAAGGATTACGACTGAAAGATTTGGAGATTTGGGGGCAGAGGCGCCGGATGGCGCTCATCTGAGTCTTGGAGAAATTGGCTTACATCCCGGCAGGCCGTTCAATCAACAAGAAATCCTGGAAGCACCTAAGGGTTTAGCTTCTCTTCCGTTTGTTGGCGTAGCTGGTATTTCCGTTAATCGCGTAAGCGGTGCGGCCACTGGGATCTCTCGGCTGCAGTCCAGGTTCCCGGAGGCTCAGGTTGAAAGTATGGAGGGAGCCGCCTTTTTCTATGCTTGTCTTCAGGCAGGAGTGGAGCCCTTGCAGCTTCGCGCCATCAGTAATTATGTAGAGGTGAGGAATCGGGAAGCCTGGAAAATGAAGGAGGCGATTACTGCGCTCAATGAAGCGTCGCAGCAATTACTTGGCGCGTTTATACAGTCCTGATCTTCGGCGCGATCGCAGGTGCAGGGAAAGGGATAAAAAGGGCAAGGTTAATAGGTGCCGGACCTCCAGGTCCGGCTTTTACTTGCCAGACCTGAAGGCCCGGCACCTAAGTAATAAATTCCTACTTTCGGTTGAAGAATACAAGATAACTTCACCATGCAAATTAACTCCCGACGCTCTTTTATACGTAACTCCGTCATCGCTGCGGCAGGGCTCCCCCTTCTTGGCTGCGGCAATACCACTAGTGCTCTGTCAAGCCGATCTTGTCACATTAACTGCGGCGTCTTTTACCCGCTGGCTGCGTTGCTTGAATCCTCATTTAGCTACGGCTAAACTCCGGTTCAAGCGCCTTGCCCACAGGCAAAATTCACCAGCAT
>JBGCFZ010000046.1:0-12182 GCA_045110355.1 Lewinella sp.
ACCGATATTATACGGGAAATCATAAGTCCAATGATAATGATATAAATCAATCATCTGGCCATCCCAAAGAACTGGATGTGTATGTCCGTGACATTCATCTAAATCTGCAGAAGTAAGTAATTCACCATCTTCACCATGAGGACCATAAATACCGAATCCATCTAGCATATATCCCATAAGTGCTCCATGACCAGATACGTGTTCGTGAATATGATTTTGAAGATCTTCAGAAGGAAAATGATAATGATACCTTTCCGTTCCATCTGTGTGGCCACCAAACCTATCTAACATTTCGTGTGCGGCGGCATCTGTGCCTAGAGTTGAAGCTCCGTGGTAGATAGCTGCCCCAGAAAGAGAAAAGCCAGCTGGACCAAAGAATACACAATTAGCTTCATTTGCTACCTGAGGTATTGCAGGTAATGTATAATTAACATCTTGTTCTGATATTATGTTTGGGTTTCCATCATACTGAAAAGCAGTAGTCCCTGTTTGTATCGGAAATATACCGGTTGGATGATCTGGAAGGTTATTGCCTGTTATAATTCTATTTCCATTCCCATCTAAACTAATATCAAATTCGTGATCCCACATTACATTTCCTTCCACCTGAGGTTTTCTTGTGTAATCCCAAGTACCATCGGGATTTGTCCAATCGGCAGCATTGTTTGCACCTGCACCATTACTAGGTAATCCGCACAGCCATAGAGACAAGAAATCAGGGTTAGGCTCTCCTTGATTTCTGATTAAAATATTTGTTGGTTCTGTGCCACCAAATGGTAAATGAGTTAAGTCAATAGATTCTATTTCTATTGGATCTTCAATTTCATTTGAGTCGTCTGATTTATTACAGCTAGTGATTGTTAAAAAAGTTGCAACTAAGAATAAGCTTGTTACTTTTAAAGTGTTTTTATAAGTCATAATTGGTTTTGTTTGGGAATAGGACTTTCTTTTTACTAAGAAGTTTAATCGGACTTTTAATTTTTTTATTGGCTATAACGGGAGTCTGAGTAATAAGTCCTCCCCCAAAACCCAATTCCCAGGCGCGGATCACCTCACCCAGCCCCGGTGGTCGCTCACAAAATATACCAAAAACACCAGCCGCCACGAAGCCCCTCATGACAAAAAGCGGGAAAATGCCGAAAAAACGCCCCTTCAGCCGCTCCAGCAGGTTCAATACGCCAAAAATGGACATACTTCTCCTGACGTTGTAGCTGCAAGCCAGTAAACTGAACTCCCCATCAACTTTATCGATGCCTTTCAGCAGGGTGTAATAGCCTGTACATTGTCGTTTGAGGGTACCGAAGGGGTGCTCTACTATGGCTTGGCGTTGCTGGTAGACGTCGGGGTTGTTATATAGGTTATTATGATTGGCTTCTACGGCGGCGGCGTGCTCCAGGCGAGTGATGGCGCGAGAATGATTACTCGCTATTGACTTAGCCGATAGGCACTGTTCCCGAAGCGGACATTTGCCGCATACTTTACGGGAAGCCCGGTAGTCTGGAAGCGATGGCTACTTCCTTTACGTTGGTACAAAGTACCGGAAGAGCGTAACCACCCGACCAACCCCATCTTGCCCACCCAGTTTTCCTACTTGAACTTTGCCCCATGCAAAGTACAAAACCCACCCGTGCCGACCATCTAGCCTGGGCCGCCGCCTTTGCCGGTAGCGGCTTGACGGCCCAGAACTACGCCGCCGCAGCGGGCTGTTCCGTCGCCAAGCTCTACTATTGGCGCGCACAGCTTCGGGAAAACACCTCCTCGTCGGGCTTCACGACCATTACCCTTTCCGCCGACGCGCCGACCGCCCTCCATCTCCTCCTGCCCGGCGGCATCGAAGTCCAAGGCTCCATCACCGAACTCGTCGCTTTCGCTCGTCAACTCGATGTCGATGCTTAGTTTTTCCAGCCAGCAGCGGTATTTTCTCTACCGTACCGCTACCGATATGCGCAAGGAATTTAACGGCTTGAGCGGCTTGGTCCGCGAACACATCGACCACGAGTTGCTCAGCGGAGACGCTTTCATTTTCCTCAACAAACGCCGCGACCGGGTCAAAATACTGGTCTGGGACAAGGACGGTTTTGTCGTCTGGTACAAGGTGCTCGAACAGGGAACGTTCGAGTTGCCGAACGCTGAGGGTAATGCGATAGAAATGTCGCGGACGGATATTAAAATGTTATTGGAAGGTATAGAAATTAAATCCGTTAAACGGCGAAAAAGATATAGCAAAGCGGCCTGATTCCGACTCCATTTTCGTATTTTTACAGCATATGGGAGCCACCCTTTCCAAGGCTGAATACGATGCGATTATTAGCGCCAAAGACGCTAAAATCAATGCGCTGGAGTTCCAGTTACAGCAGTTAGAAAAAATGCTCTTCGGCTTCAAATCCGAGCGCCACGTTCCGGCCGCAGCACCCGAGCAAATGGAACTTTTTGGCGGGAACGCAGGTGCAGTGGATGTTGACAAGAGCAAGGAGGAACAAGTTACCTACTCCCGCCGTAAGCCCAAGCGTAAACCACACCCCGGTCGTGCGCCACTGCCCGATCACCTGCCCCGCCGCCGTGTCGTCCTCGAGCCCAAGGTGGATACGACCGGCATGGTCAAAATCGGTGAAGACATTACGACCAAAGTCGACTACATCCCCGGTCAACTCGACGTCGTCGACTACGTCCGCCCCCGCTACGTCCGCCCCGAACACGAACAAACCGACGGGGTAGACGCCATCGTCCAGGCCTCCGTCCCCGACCAAGTGCTTCCTAAGGCTATCGCCGGAGGCGGACTACTAGCCCACATCGCCATCTCTAAATTTATCGACCATCTGCCCCTGTACCGCCAGCGGCAGATGTTCCAGCGGGACTACGACTGGGAAATCTCCCCTTCCACCTTTGATGGCTGGTTTGCCGCTAGCTGTAAGCTACTCGAACCACTCTACTTAGCCCTGCAAGCACAAGTCCTCAACACGGCCTACTTGCAGGGCGACGAATCGAGGCTCATCGTACTCGAATACACTACGGACCTAAAGGACAAGACGAAAAACAAAAGCCATCGCCACCCGCCCAAGCAGCAGGCTACGTCGCCTATACGAGCTATCTCAAAAAACATCCGCTAGACGTCGAGCTGATCAGCTGCCTGGCGCACATCCGCCGTAAGTTCTTTGACGCCCTGACCAATCACCGTAAGCTGGCCGAGCAAGCCCTGGAGGCGATTAAGCACCTATACCGCGTCGAACGTGTCGCCCGCCACGGTACCCCACTACCCACAAATCCCTACCTTCACCCCATGCCCCCCGCAACCTACCAACTCTCCGATCTCACCAACTTCATCCGGCGTGTTTTTGCGCTGAACCTGCCCGAACCGGTATGGGTGGCGGCAGAGCTGGCCCAGGCGAACATCTCCCGCGGGCATTGCTGGCTGACCCTGGTGCAAAAAGAAGAAGAGAACGATGCAATAAAGGCACAATTGGAGGCAGTGGTCTGGGCCAACAAATTACGTGAATTGCAGGGCACGCACGGTCAACTTACCAACGGATTATTGCAGCAGGGGATGTCTGTTCGATTAAGGGTGAGCACGTCCTTTCACGAACGCTATGGCCTGCGGTTGGTGGTAGAAGACATTGACCCCACACACACGATCGGAGAGCTGGAGCGCCGCCGCCGGCTAACGCTGGAAAAACTGGTGGCTGATAACCTGATGAGCCGTAATGCGGAATTGCCCCTACCTGTTGTGCCTCAACGTTTGGCCATCATCTCTAGCAATACGGCCGCAGGGTTGGCTGATTTCCGGGAGCAACTAGAAGGAAATACCTACGGTTATCGTTTTCAGCTACGGATGTTTAATGCCGCCATGCAGGGTGCCCAAACCAGCCCGGAAATCATCAGCAGACTGCGAGAAATTCGACGAAACTGGCCGGATGCCTTTGACGCCGTCATTATTGTACGAGGCGGCGGCGGCCGAACGGACCTGGCCGCCTTCGATGATGAGTCACTTTGCCGGGTAGTCGCGGAATTTCCGCTTCCCGTTTTGGTGGGCATTGGCCACGAAACCGATGATACGGTGCTAGACCGGGTGGCCCACCGGAGCCTGAAAACGCCCACAGCTACCGCCGTTTTTCTGATCGAACGCCTGGTGCAGGCAGAAGCACATCTGCTCCACTTAGGGCGAGGAATTTCCCTGGCGGGCCGTAATCAACTGTCAGCCGCGACGCTGGACATCAACCGGCGCACCAACGCCATTCGCCAAGCTGCCGGTCAATCCTTATTAAACGAACACTACCGGCTGGATCGCCTTGCGGGGGAACTAACCCAGTTGCCCGGTAGAATCCTGACGGCGGCCAACGATCAGTTATCTCATTACGAACAGCTATTGGCAGCGCTTAGGCCCGAGACGACACTGGCCCGGGGCTACGCCCTGGTTAGCCAGGAAGGGAGGCTGGTCACTAGTCCTGATGATTTGGTGGAAGGTGAGGTGGACGTTCGACTTAAGGAGGGTAAGGTGAAGTTAAAGAGAAACGAGGGATGACCTGATGTTAGCCCATAGGTGTGTGTATAACAGATTGCAGGTTCGTCTGTAAAAGCGAGTTATTTTAATCGGCGGTAGCCGACACGAGCGCTAGCGAGCATCGGCACAGCTCGTTAGAGCTTTATAGCACAGGCCTGCGTTTTAACGCAGGTAAGGCCCAAAACGGTTCCCGCAATTTGATATACACACGAGGGAGAAGGTCAGGGCAATTCTTGTAGAATGATTAAGCGTTTGCGTTAATACTAAAGCGCTTTAAGCAACGACTTAGTAATCCACCAACACCCAACGACCAGCCCCAGCCCAGCCAACAGCCACAAAAGCAAATACCCTCCGGTAGTACCCATTTCCAATGGCATCTCCGGCCCGTAGTAGACCAAGCCTGCCCAGTAGTATGGGTGGCCAAAACGCGGATTGGTCACGTTGGTCCGGTAATTGTTCCCGGCGGCGTAGAGCGCTGCTGCGGGCCCGGAAGCCGCCGCCAACTCATCGTAGGTGGCATTGAGCAGTTCCGCCGTCGTTGCATCGTCAATCGACCACAGACTCATCACCAACGCCGGCGCTCCGCGCCGGGCAAAGCCCCGGCCCAGGCTCGCGATTCCTTCCCCAATGAGCTGTTCCCCCATTCCGGTTTCACAGGCTCCCATCACAACGAGGTCTGCCTGCAGGTCATGATCCGCCAGGTTGTTCATCGTATACCGTTGCGCATTAGCCTCCCCGTAGAGCAGGAAGCTGCCGCCATCATCCACGTAGGCGTGGGTGCCCAGGTGCAGCAGGCTATAAGCATCGGCCCGTTCACGGAAGGCGTCCGGACTAGCCTGGGCATTGACCAGCGTGTCCGCAGGGAATAAGGATGACAGGTGACGTACGGTACGCAGGGTTGCGGGTAATTCCAGAGATGGATCGAGAGGAGCTTCTGCAACCAAACGGGCGACTGGTGCCAGCGCCAGTACCCTCCCGTTACCGCGCCCGCGCCGATCGCGGGCAAAGTCGATAAGCTGTACAGAAAAAGCATAGTTGATGTCATGATCATTAGCTAACCATGGCCAATCCTGATAACTTGTATTGGCAGGGACTGCATCCGTTAGTAAGGCACCAAAGGGTAGGAGGTAAAGGTCGCCGTCAGGAACAATTGTCAGGGGAGTACCAGCTTCTAACCTGAGCGGGCCGATCAATTGAGCATATAAAAACCGAGCTTCTACTGGAGAAACTTCAGCCGTACGGTCCGTTAAGCTTTGGCGAAAAGCCAGCAGCCGTTGCCGCCAGATATCGGGTGCCGGCAACTCGATAAAGGCCAGCCCCTGATCCGCCGACCAGCGGAGGGCCAATGCTTTTTCATCAGACACAAAGTATTCTACCAGGGTACGGTCTTTACCCAGGATACGGGCAATCTTTGCAGGATCTGGAGGGGGAGCGCCCAGGCGGGCCTCAGCATACCTTGGAAAGGCGGTAAAAATACTATCCTGAAATGTACGGAACCGTTGTAGCTGGTCGGTATCATCAGGTGCCAGACGGGTTTTGCGGGTAATGAGGTCTAATCGTTCCTGAATGTCTTCCGGCAGCTTCTCGCTGGCGCGTTCCGCGCTGAGCTCATCGAGTAGTAATCTTGCCCTTGCTTTTTCCAGAAAGTAGAAGGCTGAAACAGGGTCTCCTGCGGCCACCGCAGCGTCGAGGGCTAACTCGTAAAGTTCACGAGCATCCGCGCGCCAGAAGGTGCGTGTGTTTTCCAGCAATTGATTTTGTCGTAACAGGTCGAGGAGTTCGTCGGCTCGCCGGTAGGTTGCCAAGGCATGCTCGTAATGTTGCTGTTCACCACGGTTGGCTAAGGCCTGGTGCGCACGCCCCTTGTCGGTCAGGTAAGTCAGGGTTGGCAGGTGGTCACCTTTGGTCATCAGCGTCAGCGATGGAAGTTCCGTATCAGTGGAGGGGTTATAGCCCTCCAGGTGCCAGTCTAGCGCGAGGGAAGCATAGTGCAGGGCGGAATCAGGTTCGTTACTGGTTAGAAACAGCGTAGAAAGGTTGTCATAATCTACTGCAACATATTCGTCGGGTTGGTAACCTTCAGCAAAGCTCAGGTCTATGGCCAGCGCTCGTTCATATTGTTGCTTAGCCAGTTCTAAATGGCCTGCCCTACGGTAGGCCAATCCCAGATGGGTTGCAGCAACAGCCTCGGTAACTTCGTCTTGCAAAGTCCGGGCATTCTGTTCCAGGTTGGTACGTAATAATTTTATTGCCTCCTCATATTGTTGCAATTTTACCAGGGCCAATCCAAGATCGTTATTTGCTTCCAACACTAACCCCGCAGCACCGGCGGCCTTAGCCATCTCTACGGCGCTGCGTAGCTGGTTGGCTGCTTGTCGAATCTTGGACTTATCTTCCTGTTGCAGCAAAGCCGCCCCAGCATTTCGAATTAGCGCCGCCTTGTCAACAGCATTATTGACGAAAGGAGCATAGTTCCCTGCTTCCCGGTAGGCTAGAGCAGATGCTTCAAACTCTCCCAAATTTCGATAGCAACGGCCAAGTTGAAAATACGCGGGACCTATTTTTCGATTTGGCCCCCGGTGCAAAACCATATCGTAATGATCAATCGCCTCCTGGTACTGTCCCGCACGATTGTAATATATACCAAGGTTGAAGGCTGATAGGAGGACAGCTTCGGGGTCCTCTTCTTCGTATTGCAACCTAATGGTCAGTGCTTCCTCCGTATGAACGATGGCAGCAGCGTGGTCTTTTTCGTCGTCCAAAATCTTACCGATTTCGTGCAACAAGTGGGCTCGATCCTGACTTGGTTCGCGAGTGTCGGCGAGTAATTGACGTAAGGAGTCCAGGGGCTCACGCCCCTGGGCTTGCAGGCTCATGGAATGATGGCCCGTCATCAACAAGCCAACAAAAAGAGTCAAGGTCCGGAAGCCAGGCCGAAAGGAGATAGACATAGTAGCTGCTTCTTGTTATCGCCGGGTCCGTATTAACCTATCAACGACTTCTGGCCAGGAGATCAGTAGTAACGTATAGGTATGCCGGACCCGGTCCGATGACGATTGTTGAGCAGGTAAGTTAGGGGACGTTGACCCAATTAAAGAAAAAGAAGGGGTAGGAGGTCCCATTGGAGTTTATGGAACCCTGGAGACCCTGGGTCATAATGGCTTCCAAGACGGCATTGCGCGTCCAGACACCATTACTGGCCGGATGCCGATGCCGATGATGCGCCGCCAGCGCAGCAGCATAAGGGGCCGCAACGGAGGTGCCTCGTTTTGTAAAACTAACGGAGCCGGTTGGTGGAGCCAGATGGACCGGAATATAACCGTAGTTACCACCACCACTTGCAATGACAAAGCCGCCAAGGTTGCCTGAAGTGGCTGCTTCAAGACGGATATTGGAATAAGGCCAGACATTTGAAGGGGTCCGGGCTGCAGAAATGAAGAGGTGAGAATTCAACCGTTCGTTCACATTTCCTTCCAGGGCATAGGAGGAAGGGTAATGAGAAAGCTCCGCAAGGTCAATTCTTTCGTTACCGGCAGAGCCAATGGTTACGACATTTTTGCTTTCGGCAAATTCGAAGGCTTTACGGAGAATTTTGTCGTCTTCTCCATAAAAACCCCAGCTGGCATTGATGACATCTGCACCATTTTCGGCAGCGTACAACACGGCACAAGCGGCGTTGAAGCTGTTACCGACACCGTTTTCGTCCAGTATCTTGAGGGGCATAAAGCGGTAGTTTACATCCGGGGCATAAGTAGTCAGTTGAATGGCGATCCGGGAGGTAATGTGTGTACCGTGTGAGTGGTCATCAAAGGGGGAGTTGTCGTTATTCACAAAGTCCCAGCCGATCAAGTCATCGTCGAAACAGAAAGGGTCTTTACTGCTATTAGGTGCTGGGTTTTCCCACAAAAAGAGGCGTGCTCCTCCCTGTGGATGATTAGCTTCCTGATAAATGTAATCCATGCCGGAGTCTAATACCGCAATATCTACCGGCGCTGCCGTTTTACCGCTAACGAGAACATTAAAGTTAGGGGGTAAGCCACCAGAAATTTTGGGTTGTGGAATGATGTGCTGACGATCTGGGTTGAGGTAGTAGTTTGGTTCTACCTCTTCCTTACCCAGCGTAGAAGCAATAGCCTCTTGCCCTCTTTTTCCACGTTCTTCGCCACCGATTCCTTTAACGTGTACGGCGGTAATTTGTCGCTCTCCACAGCCACAACTCGCTAGCTGAGTAACATTTTTGTTGCCGTAAGCTCTTTTTAGTCGTTGAATGTCTTGCTGCATGTCAGTGGCCGAATTGCTGCCTTCGTAGGAAAGAACATATTGATCCGTTAGGTAGGCGGCATTACGCGCACGACCAACGTTATAGCCTAAGGGGGTTAATTTTTTTCTAAGCCGATTGAATATTTTATAATATTCTTCGGAGGTGGGCTGATCGACGTCGTCGGAGCCCTGAGCCGATAGCTGGAAAGGAGCTGCAAATAGTAACAGTAAAAAAAATAAGGGACGCATAATGATATTGTTTTTAGTGTTCAGAGGGAAGAGAAGAAAGCAAGGCCGTAGCCTTTGCCTGAAAGGGTGAATTCGTGTCGTTGATAATGTCTTGAAGGGATGATCGGACGGCGGCGGTTTGACCGTCGCGGAGGAGTGCCAGCGCGTGGTACCAATCGGCGGGGTCGCCATAAGTCGCATCTGTACGCAGGGCATCCAGTACGGGAAGGGCTGTTTGGGGCTGCCCGCCCGCCAGGAGGCTGACGCCGTAGTAGAATTGGATCTGGGGCGCGGTCGCGGGTGCAATGGAAGTTGGAGGAGCAAGGAAATGTGCCTCAAAGGCGGAGACCGCCGCCGGGTAGTCCCGGCGGTCATAAGCCAATAACGCTTCGCCCAGCTGGCCACCAATGGTGGTGGTGTCGTCTCCCATCGTGCGGCCACTCAGGTCATTGGCGTAAGGCGTGAAAGTTTCGGCAAATACTTCGTTGGCATCGTAGGCCGTCGTTTGCGTCAGCCACCAACTGCCAGCGGCAATCAGCAGAAGGATGGCTGCTGCCGCTGCGTACAATCGTCCAAGACGACGAACCTTTGCGGGGGGCTTGCTCCTTACCTCTTCCTTTGCACCTGCGGCCGCGCCACCTGCTGCTGGTGCGGGATTGGTTACTTGTTTACCAACTTCCGGCGTTCCAAACCGTTCGGCCAGTAAGCCATCCAGTTCGTTGAGGAGGTCCTGGGCCTCGGCTTCGGACCCCAATTCTTTGCGCCCTTGTGCCGCGTGGCGGGCGAATTCGTCGGCCTGCGCATCGGGCTCATCGCCCCGCAGCCAACCGTCACGGTCTTGCTTATTCGGATTGCTCATGCGCTATTTTTTGTAGTTGGATACGGAGATTACGACGTCCATTCTGTAGGTAACTTTTCACTTGTTTAAGGTCGTAGCCGGTTTTTTCACATACCTCAGCGTAAGAATTACCCCGCAGGTAAAACAACCTGACGCATCGCGCCTGCTGCTCCGGCAGTTTATTCAAGGCTGCGGGAAGGTGATCCAACCGCGCTTCACTAAGAGGACGTTCGTCGGGTTCATATTCCACACCTTCCGACACAGAAATTTTTGCCAGGTGTTCTCGTTCGCGCACTTTTTTGCGCAATAAGTCAATACAGTAGTTCCTGCTGGTGTAGAAAAGCCAGGCCCGAAATGTTTCAATGGGCTGGTTACAGACCTTAAGTGTCACCTTTTCAAAAATGTCCATAGTGGCATCGCGGGCCGCTTCGCGGTCCTTGAGGTAGTCGAGGCAAAGCCCCACCACCAGGTGCCCGTACCGTTGATAAAGGATGCCAAGCGCCTGCTTTTCGTCTTGTTTGCAAAAAGCGGCCACCAGCTCCAGATCCGTGGCTGATTGCATAGTTTGAATTTCCGTCCTAAAGGGATGTCGGCACGTTTGGCCGAAAATAAAAAAGCTTTTTCAGAAAAATTTTCCTGGTTGACAACAGCGTGCGTTATGGCTTCAACTGGCCGTAAACCCTAGCTTTTTCAATCAGCAACCTAATTCTTTAACAGCCTTTGAAGTCTGTGTCTGTAAGATGATGTCAGCAACGAATTTAAAAAAAAAATCGGCGCCGTGTGGAATTTCTATGGTTGGCCCGTCCCTACCTCGAATTTTAATCACCGCCAATACTTCGGTAACGGCATAACCCAAATCCCATCCCATCATGGTTACTCGTATTCTTTTCTCCCTTCTACTGGTTTGCAGTCTTACCATCTCGGCTTCTGCTCAAAGTAGTTCCACTCCTTGTGCCGACCTGGCCAAGAAGCACCTTAAAACTCTCGACCAAGCCCTTGATCTCGACTTCAAGCAAATGAAGTGCCTCAAGGAAAAAGCCGTTAACTTCTGCGACAAGAATCGTCAGAATCCCCCTACCAGCAAAGCGCAACGCGACAAGCGCGTAGCCGCCTTCAACAAGGCGCTCCTGGAATGCCTCAACCCAATGCAGCAGAAGCGCGTGAAGACGCACTTCCGCAATAAGCGCGACGAAAAAGCGCGCCGTAGCATCCTGAAGGCCTTCCTCGAAGAGTTTGGCAACGAGGTCATCATCATCAAGAAGCGCTCCTAAGTCCGATGCGTTTCTTACTGACCACGCTTTTCATCATCAGTAGTCTCTTCTCCTGCGCACTTTTCGCCCAGGAGGAGGGCTACGATGAAATGGCGACCGACGACACCGAATACGCCGCACCGCCGGCTAATGCCAAGCTCAACAAAATTGCAGCGAAGCTGCAACTGACCGATGAGCAACTGCCACAAGTAACCGCTATTCTGGAAGAGTTCTCCCAGCAAGCACCTCCTACTACACCGGAGGAGAAAAAGGCCCGCAGGCGGGCGCTCCGCACCCGGGTTATGGCCCTCCTTACCCCCGAACAGAAAGCCCTCGTCCGGCAAGGACGCCCCGCCGGCAACAACCGGAAGGCTCCCGCCAACGGCGGTAAAACCAAACGTAACTGGTTCGAAGTACTGCTGGATGATGTGGCCATGCCGCTCATGAACCAACGCAAACAGCGAAAGCCCGGCCCCAATAACTAATCCTCCTGAATTTCATCTAAAATATTAAACATGAGACTCCTTCTCTCCTCTTTCTTTTTCCTCTTCTTCCTCGGCTCCATGAGTGCCCAAAGTTGTAAGTCTGCACCGTCCGTCGTTTCCGACCTCAACAAAAAGATCACGAGCGTACTTAAGGCCCAGGGTTGTGCCCTGACGAACCCTCGTAGTTTTAACAAGTGCATGATGAACCCCGGCATGTACGCCACGCTCAAGTCCCAGATGAACAGCTACTTCAATTCTCGTTCCAGCAGATGGTCAACAATTGGCCCGCGTCGGCTAGACTTCGGCTCCTACCACAATGGTCGCATCGTGAGCACCGGTGGTAGAATGTATATTTCCGCAGTTCCCGCTAACAAAAACACCATGACCATAGACATCAAAGAACTCGACGGTAAAGGCAAAGTAAGTTACGTGGTTTGCAAAGTCGACAGAAATGGCCGGTACACCAAGCTAAAAACGGGCTGGATCAATGAAATCAACTCGCAGAAAAGCAACAAGCGAGAAACCCGTCGCCATACGCTAAACAACGTCCAGGGCTACTTGATTACCGTACACTTCGATGGCAAGTCCGTCGGAAATACGTTCCAGTATAAGGTTCGGGTACAGTA
>JBGCFZ010000047.1:0-7152 GCA_045110355.1 Lewinella sp.
TTTGGGCCACCCTAGTTTTACGAGATCCTTGGTGCGGAGTTTTTTAGACATAGCGCGAGGAGAACGTTGTTGTCCGCAGTGAAAGTTGCAGGACAGGAAGGCTGATCATGGACTTCTAATTCGAGTTGGGCAAGAGCGTAGCGTGATTTTACCTTAGGCGGGATCTTCCATGCTTTCGTTGTAGTCTGCTTAGCGGGCTTGGAAGTCATACGTTTTAAGTATTTTAGGAGAACTTCGAATGAATAAATGGGCAATACTACATGTGCCGGGAATGATTTAGGCAATAGGGATTTAAACCGCAGTTATCGCCGATAAAAAAGTACTTACGTAGAAGTACGGGTTACTCCAAAAAGCAAAGCACTTTCAATCTTCCGCCTTTGCGCTGACATAAAGGATTTTTGACCAAGCCCTAAAACTCAATACAAACCGGCGTCCCAGTAACAAACTCCTGATCCGTATAAGTGAGCTGCCCGCTCTTTTCGTTGAGACTAAAGACCGTAATAGTGCTGGTGTTTTGGTTAGCAGCATAGAGGAACCTGCCATTAGGACTCAGGCTAAAATTCCTGGGAGCATCACCGCGAGTCGATTCATGGCCGTTAACCGTTAACAGGCCAGTATTTTGGTCGACGAGGAAGCCGGCGATGCTGTTGTGTCCACGATTGGAGCCGTAGAGGAATTTGCCGTTAGGATGTAGGTGAAGGTCTGCCGTTGAATTATTCCCCGTCCAGCCAGTGGGAAGCGTAGTGATTGTTTGAAGGTTGGTAAAACGATCAGATTTTTTGTCGTACCCCAGCACATTGATGGTGCTGTTCAACTCATTGATCACGTAGAGAAATTCGCCGTTGGCTGACCAGGTCATGTGCCTGGGGCCTGCTTTCTCGACCAGTTTGGCAAACCCCTGTTGGTGGGCAACCAATTTACCGTTGGCCGCATCCAGGCGGAAAAACATAATTCGGTCGAGCCCAAGGTCTGCAATGGCAACAAGGTTATTGTCTGGAGAGAATTGGGCAGAGTGCAAGTGAGAAGATTTGCCAGGCATCATGGTGTTGGTTACCGTCTTTTTATCCGTAGGCAGCAAGGTGCCGTCTACCTGACGACGATACATCTTTGCTACACCACCGACGTAATTGGTCGTGATGATGTAATTACCCGTGTTGTCTACCTCAATGTGACAGGGTGCCTTGCCGTCGGTCGGGATCTTGGAAATTTCCTTGTACTCATTTGCTATATCCAGCACATGAATAAAGCCCGTAGGCTCGTCCTCCCTGGCCAGTTCGCTGACGACATAGAGGTAACGCTCATCGGCAGATTCAACGAGGAAGGAGGCGTTGGTGATGTCAGCGATGGCCCGCTGCTGGAGGATACGCCCCGTTTTTACCCGAACATCTATTTCCGTAACTCCGCTCCCTTTGCCATTCACCCAGCCTTCGTCGCGCGTATAACTCCCTACATAGGCAGACACGGTGGCCAGATCACCACCTTCATCGGTAGTCAGGTTTACAGAACAAGTTGGGAAGCTGCAAAGGATGAAGAGCAGTGCGAATATCAGGTGGGGCGTTTTCATGGGCGTAAGATAGTGAGTCTGTACAAGGGCGGGGCCGCAGGTGCAAAGGAAAGGACAAAGGCGCATAGTTAACTGGCTTAAGCCCGCCCATAAAGCTAAGGAACAACCTAAAGGTTTTTAACTTTCACGGCCAGAAGGCCGGGCAATCCGTCCGCTAAATCATGCTACTGACCAGGCTAACAATTCCAGCGATCAACATCTCAATACCGATGGCCATTACCAGGAAGCCCATGATCCGGCCAAGAGCGGCAAGGCCGCCACGACCCAACAGGCGAAACAGCGCGGGTGCAAAGTGGAGCACCATCCAGATCAGGCCGGCCATAACGGTGATAACGCCAATGATCAGGCCACGGCTCACCCACTCACTTTGCTGGGCGAACAGGCTGATGAGTAGGGAGATACTACCAGGCCCCGAGAGCATTGGCATCGCCATGGGGGTAAAGCTGATGTCTTCTGCGTCTTGCGCTTCTTCTTCAATTTCATCGCTGAGGCGTCGTTCTTCGAACTTGCTGTTCAGTAGCCCGTAACCGCTGTTTACAATGATGAGGCCTCCGGCAATGCGGAGGGCGTTGAGGCTGATGCCGAAGAAATCAAGTATGAAGGTTCCGGCGAAGAAGAATACCACTAGAATGAGGAGGAACCACATGGCAGTTTTACGTGCCATCAGCTCCCTGACTTTTACCGTCATGTCTGACGTAAGTGTCAGGTAAATTGGTACCGCGCCAAGCGGGTTAACGACCGAAAAAAGAGAGCCCAAGGTGGCCAGAAAGAAGGTTAGCAATAGCGTAGAATTTATCAGGTAACGTCCAATGATTTTTCAGACAAAGTAGTAAGCGAAAAGGCACCAACGTTTTATTGTGGGGCAAAGTTTCATGGGAAGGTACTTGCATTGCTTTGTTGTCCTTTCTTTGCATCCTGCGGCCCCGCCCTCTTAGAGAAAAATTGAATGGGGGTATGAGTGAGTAATTGACCTCCGGAGGCAGTCAATTATTCACCCGAAAATAGTAGCTTTGTCCAACACCCACAAGCCTATGTCCGCCCTGAAAGAACAATTTAAGTTTCAGCTCCTTGCCGATCATTTTGAAGCCGATCCGCATCTTGAAGTCAGGAACCTTACCACCCGGGAAATCCATGTATTGCACGGAGAGACCGCTGATGATGACATTGTGATCGTCGAGTACGATGGCAGCCCTGCCCTGAGCTTCTACAATACCCGCGGCCGGTTGATCGATATCGACCATTACCTGCCGGATCATTATCCGGAATTGGATCAGGAGAGTACTGACAGTGTAATGAAGAATTTACGGGGAATCTCTACTTTGGAAATGAGTGATCCAGAGAAATTCAGATCAATTCTTGACGGGGTCTTCGAGGAAGGAAAAAGGAGCCTGGCTGCAGGGCTAAGAAGAAAATTCGGACTGGAAACCACCGTAGCCGATGAGCGAAGGTTCAAGGCACAGTATAAATTCAAAGGTAATGCTGAGGACTTTAAAAGCATCCTGGTTGGTGAATTTGAGCATTTCAAGGATTTCCTGAACGGTTATTTAGGCAATAAGCTTCAGCGCAGTAATGGATACGTTCATCTTACCCCCGTCGGTAACATCATCATCACCACGCTGAATAAACGCAGCGGGATGGCGGTACTGATTGAAACCCAAGACACCGAAGGCATCTTGCTACCAACATCCCGTTGGCTGATTACCCGTACCAACAACCCGAAGCAGCTGGAACAAGCGTTGGTTTTTCGGAGTAAGGACATCCAGCAATTCTTCGTGGCGGACGGCTACGAAACCACCTTCAGCACCGATCGATACCAGCTTACACACAGCGATGGACTACTCGAGATAGACAGTTTGCTAGACAATACGAACAATCTACTGAAAGTAAACCTGTACAATAATTGTTACCACCTGCTGGCGGGAGATCGCAACCTGATTGTGGCCCTCAGTGCCTCCAATGAAGTAACGGTCATCAATACGCACCGATCCGTAGTTCCTGGAAAATGGTCGCACGTCATTAAGCTGGCTAAGTCGGCGAATATGATCCGGGTCGACGAAAACCTGGCCACCCTCTTTGCCCAGGGAAGCGATGGCACCATTACCGTCTATGACATCACTGAGCCCGTAGCGGTAGAAATGGCGGAGTTCGAGAAATTCGCCCCGGGCTTTCAATTAGATGCTTCGGGAAGTGTAATTGGCCGAAACCCCCTCAATAAAACGTTGGTAAAAGTCAGGACCAATGCGGCTGACCTTGAATTGCCGCAAGACGAAGCTAATTTTGCCACTGCCTTCAAGAATTTGTCTCAGTTTTTTAAAGGGGAGAGTCTGTTCGCAAAAACCAGCTACGCCCGACCAGTGATCGATGCCTTGCCAGAAGAGGAAGACCAACTTCCTACAGCCGTGGAAGTGGCTCGCTACGACTTTGAAACTAATATTGAGCACCTTTTGGCGGACGCCGGACAGAATTATGAAAAGCTGTTGGACGTACGGGAGAAAATTGCCATAGCCCGCACCAACATCGGAGAAGAATTGACCCAGGTGGCGGAGCGGGAAGGCATTTTGCTGGTTGGCCGACGGTTGCAGAGCACCATCAATAACATTGTGCGGCCCGTGGAACGGCGCGTGCGTGGCCTGGTGGAAACCACCAGAGCACAACAGCTCATTGAAAAGGCGCGGGGCTACCGCGCCGCCATGGGCACCATCGAGGACCCCGGTGAATACCGCGACGTCATCAACGGCATCCGGGCGGCTTCAGACGAGCTGGACGGCATGAACACCGGTGAAGGCGTAGCGGAAGTCGTTACGGAATTCCGGACGATTCAGCGGGAGCTGAACGCGGCCTTCTCTGAACAGATCGCCAAAGACGGCAACAGCCTCCAGGAATTCATCACCCGGGAGATTGAGCAAATTGAATCGGCCATTACCAACACCCACGAGTTCCGCCAACTGGAAAACCTCCTGGCTACCCACCCGGCTTCCGTGGAGTTAATGAGCCTGCTGAAACAACCCTTCGTATTGCAGAGCATTGCCAGCGAACAACGCCTCTCCCCCGCTGGCATCCAACACCGACTGCACAAGGCCGTTAACCTGCGTCGTTCCCTCTTGAAGCAAGAGCAAGAACGCAAAGATGCTGAGGTAAACGCCGCCAAGCTGCAGCTGGCACAAATGATCCAGGAAAGTATTGATTTCTTCGTGGGCAACCATTCCGGAAGCTTCTCGGACCTGGAGCTGGCAAAAACAGCCGCCTATCAGGACATCCTCAAGGATACTGGCCGGATCGAAACCCAATTCAACGACGTAAGGCTGGCACGTGAACTACGCCAGCGGCTTGAGCGCCGTATCCTGGAACGCAACCGGGAAGACCTCGAACGTATGGTAGCCTTTGAGGGCAAATATGCTTTCATCCAGAACGACCCAGACCTGTTCGTTGACCTGGAATCCAGTTTGCAAACCTTCCCAAAATGGGAGCTGGAGGTCATCGAAAAGAAGGGACAGCCGGATACTTACGCCGCTACGTTTATTCGGGATACGGATAAAGAAGTCTACCTGCCCACGACGACGGATAACCTCCGCAGCGGCCGGGCATTTGAGATCAGCGGGAGCCAACAGCAGGATTTCTTTGCCGCTTACGATTACTACGTTGCCCAGGAAAACAGCTACGAACTTTGTAACGCCCTGTGGGAGATGGCCAATGGCCTGAAGCAGGCCACCGACTTTCCGCAGTTCAAGCCCGAGTTACTCAAAGAACTCCTGCCCGAAGGGGAAGCCAGCAAAAAGGGGCTTCGCTGTGTGCTGGAGAAGAAGTACCGGGAAGACCTGGAGCGGAAGCGATCGCGCAACGTTCCGGTCATCACACCGGAGTTCATTGACGAGACGCCCTACTTCCAGGAAAAGCTCCGGGAGTTCATCATTAAGGCAAAGCTGCAGCTGACGACGGGGGCTGGGATCATCCTATTGTCTGGTCCACCGAGCACGGGCAAGAGTGCCTTCCTTAAGTTCGTCTCCGCCGTCATGAACCGGGAGTACTTCGAGCACGCCTCGGACAAGTGGCAGACGAAGAACAGTCTGGTAACGGCCATCAAATTCGGGGAGAACGGTCCTTATACTACCCCGGCGGGCTTTACCAAAGCCATTACTACGCCGAACAGCCTAATCAACATTGAAGAGATCAAGGAATGGCCGGAGGCCCTTCGGAAATCACTGAACCCTTTCTTTGCTGGCAGCGACGTCTTCCTGGCGCCCGACGGTACGGCCTACAGGATCGGGGAAAACATTCTGCTGTGTGCCGCCGCTAACCTTGGCGCGATTTACCGGCAGGATGACGAACCATTTACGGCGGATTTTTGGTCGCGTATCGAAGTAGTAGAATACGACTACGCCCCTCATGCCATTGAACGTTCCTACTACGACGACCTCCACACACCCCGCAAGAACAATCTGCTGACGATGAAGGACCTTGCCCGAAACTATTTCGGCTACAAGGAGTTGAGCGAAGACCCGAAAACCCGTGCCCGGGAGCTGGCCAAAAAGTTTCTTGACTTTCTCCTCCTGCCCAAGGCTGACGAGAAAGTCAAGCGGGACAACCTTCGTCAACAGATAGAAGCCTTCTTCCGGGGGGCGACTGCTACGGATACTGTTTTCGGCCCGGAAGAGGCCGCCAAGGTGGCCCTGCGTCGCCTCCGGGATTTCCAGGGTTACTCCCCCACCAATTTTTTTGACTTGTACGATCATTACATCAATGATCAGCCGCTGCGCGGCGCTCGCCTCGCCAAGCTCCAGACGACGGACGTGCAGCAGTATGAGCACCTGCGGGTGATGATCCTGGCGCTGCATGCTTTGGAGGGGTGCCTGCGGCACCTGCGGGAGCAGTTCTACTCCAGCGCCGGGCAGACGGAGATTGAGGGGACTAACCGGGAGTTTATTGGAGCGGTTTATTTGTTGGGGTTGGTGGGGTGATGGTGTAAGCCCCAACGTCCGACTGTTCTCTGTTTCGCATAACGCCTGACAAACGTAGTTAATTATCCTATTTCTGACCGATTGTTTTTGAGGAGATCAACCTGCCTTGGGATGGGTGTGTCAGGGGCTGCTAAAGCAGCAAATTGTTCTCACAGAGGGCAGCACGGAGGGACGCACAGAGGGGGCACGGAGGAGGAAATAGTGGGTAAGTTTCTTGCTTTTTTCAGAGAACCTTGCTAAGCTATAGAATAGCCAACAGGCCAATAAATCAGTAGCAGTTGTAAAATTGTTGTTTTAGTAGTGCCCCCAGCAAGACTCGAACTTGCATCTTCGGTTTAGGAAACCAACGTTCTATCCCTTGAACTATGGGGGCGAGAATGTAATAGGTAGTTTATAGTGGGGAGTGGGGAGTAGGTAGTTATCGTACTACTTACTCCCTACGATTGACTACTCACTAACCTCGGTCGCGCAAAGATAAGTTTCAAAAGCAAGCAGCCAAATAGAAATGAAAAATCTATCAAAGCCTTGTTCCAGAGCTACACCTCTGTGCCGCCTCAGTGCGTCCCTCCGTGCTAACCTCTGTGAGAAAAAAACTGCTGCTTTAGCAGCTCTTAGGAAGGAACAACGTCGTAC
>JBGCFZ010000048.1:0-2864 GCA_045110355.1 Lewinella sp.
ACCAACCTGTACCACCATATTCCTACTGTTTGGTTTGTTGTCATGTGGCCCTGAACCAGACATAGATGTACTCATCGTCGGTGGAATGGTATACGACGGCACGGACCAGCCAGCTCAGCAAATGGACATTGGCATAAAAGCAGACACCATTGCCTTTATGGGGGATGCCAGCGAAACCGAATTAATAGCCGCACGGACCGTCGAAGCGGCAGGCTATTACGTAACGCCTGGCTTCATTGACCCGCACACCCATGCCATGAAGGACTTGTCGGACAGTGTAAAAAATCACAACCTTAATTACCTCTTGCAGGGCGTAACCACTGTTGTGACTGGCAGTGACGGCAACAGCGATAATTTCATTGGGGAACGCCTTACGCACTGGCAGAATAATGGGATCGGCACCAATGCCGCTATCCTGGTGGGCCATCGAAACATTCGCAGACTGGTCATGGGGATGCGCGAGGGGGCGCCAACAGAAGAAGAACTGGAGAACATGAAAACCATGGTCCGGCGGGGGATGGAAGCAGGGGCTCTCGGGCTTTCCAGTGGCTTATTTTATTCCCCTGCCAGCTTTTCAAGCACGGAAGAAGTGATTGAACTGGCTAAGGTAAGTGCTGAATTCGGAGGCTTATACGATGCCCATATTCGGGACGAGAGCACCTATAACATTGGCTTAATGGCGGCGATAAAAGAATCCATTGAAATTGCTAAAAAGGCGAACATCGCCGCCAATATTTCACACATTAAATGCTTGGGCGTTGATGTGTGGGGAATGAGCGGTGCCATCGTTGACACCATTGAGGCGGCACGATCCCGTGGGCTGCACATCACTGCCGACCAGTATCCCTACCGGGCATCGGGTACGCACCTGGGCGCGGCGCTACTGCCCAAATGGGTCTTTGCGGACATTGATGATTACACCCCTCGTTTAGAAGACCCTGAATTGTTGCCTCAGATACAAGCGGCAGTAGCCGAAAACATCAGGCGTCGGGGTGGTGCGGAGTCCTTACTGCTCGTTCTGGCAAAATCGCCCAACCTGGACGGTAGAACGTTGGCGGAGGTCGCCGAAGCGTGGGAACTGTCTGCAGAGGATGCTGCCATAAGAATCATCGCCGAAGGCGATGCGGCCATTGCCTCCTTCAATATGAACGAGCAGGACCTTTTCCGCTTCATGAAACAAGACTGGGTAATGACCAGCTCTGATGGCACGACTGCCCATCCGCGTAAGTTCGCCTCCTTCCCGAAGAAAATCAGAGCATATGTACTGGACAAAGAAGTACTCCCTCTGGCAGACATGATCAGGAAAAGTACGGGGCTGACCGCCGAGGTCTTCGGTATACCTAAACGTGGCCAATTGAAAGTTGGCAACTATGCCGATGTCTTGGTTTTCAAACCAGCAGAGCTGCGCGATCATGCTTCCTACGCTGCACCTGCCCGGTTGAGCTCGGGCATGTGGTACATCCTTTTGAACGGGGAAGTAGCGGTGGCGAAGGGTGCAGTTCAGGAAGGGTTGTTTGGACGGGTGGTGAGGCGGTAGAACGGAGTTCCCACCCGATGATAGGAGCGATAGCGGCTGCTAAAGCAGCTAATTTTTCTCACAGAGGACTGCGCAGAGGGAGGCACGGAGGTAGCACAGAGTTACCGTCATTGGAGTACAAAAGGGCTTTCGCCATCTACAATTATCGTGACTTATAGTCTGGCCAATGATACTGGTGGGATCAGCTGATCAACTACGGCAAACATAGAATGCCAATCAAGGACCTTCTCTTGCACCTGCGGCCCCGCCCTAAAATGCTGCTCCTTAGGCGCGAACGCAGGATGCAAAGATCGTTTTCGAAGCAATGTTAGTAGTAAATGTTCAGACCTGCACCCAACGGAGTAGTAACGATTTCTATTCCTGAAGACTTCCGTTCCGCGCTGGTTCGGCTACTCACCGTCAATGGACAACTATTACGAATGTTCCCCACAAACATGACCAATAGTAACCTTCAAGCGCTTCCTGCCGGCAGCTACTTGCTACAGTACAAACAGCGGATCGTATTTTACAGGAGTGGGTTATTGTACGCTAGTACAGTATAATTTGTACCAACTGTTGGGTTTCGCGACAGAAAACCGTACCATAAAAACCGGAAAACCCTCACAAGTCTCTGACTTGCAAGGGTTTTAAACTGTAGCGCGAGGGTGACTCGAACACCCGACCTCAGGATTATGAATCCTGCGCTCTAACCGGCTGAGCTACCGCGCCATTGGCCTAAGCGGCTGCAAAGATAATGCCTTCCGGTAAATTTGACAACTGGCAGATGAAAATTATCTTCAATGGACAAAATCCTTGCTCCATAAACGTTCCTTGCACCTGCGGCCCCGCCTACTGTTCCTCCTTTACTCAAAAAAAGAGATGGTAGCTTCCTCAGGTCAAAATTTGCCTAATTAAGCCAAACAAGGGTAATATTCTATCTTCCCGTACGATACTACCATAGAAGCTAGTGGTCGGGTTCTTAAATGTTCGAAGAATTATAAACTCGATACTAGTGCAGTGTAACATAAATTTCATTGCCTTTTCTGCGGCGTCTTTTATCGGCTGGCTGCGTTGGTAAAATCCTCATTTAGCTACGGCTAAACTCCGGTTTTACCGCCTTGCCAGCCAACAAAATTCACCAGCACAAAAGTCAACAAACTTAGTTTACACTGCACTAGTGCATTGTAAACTAAGTTTTACAATATTTCTCCGTACGGGTGGGGCTTGCCTCCACCCGTATCGGCTGCCCCATCAAACGCTCCTTTTCGTTCGCTGAGCGAACGAAAAACACGATTCTTCCATACGCAGAGGGCCGGGGCAAGCCCGGCCCCTGCATGCAAAAACTTAG
>JBGCFZ010000049.1:0-19588 GCA_045110355.1 Lewinella sp.
ACAGATCCTGGGCAAGGAGGACGAAGGCGAACGGACCGAAAACGCTACTCACCTTTACCAGTTGGCGTTGCTGAGTCAACAGCTGTTGTCTGGGGCTGATTTGAAAGCGTTTGTTGACCGTAGCGTTAAGATGATGGGGTAACTTGTTCGCCTCTCCCCCGGCCCCTCTCCCCGGAGAGGGGTGACCCAAGCATTAGTTTTTGCAGGTAAAACGGTGAGTGCTACAGTAATTTCAGACGGCCGCGATCAGTGATGATCGCGGCCGTCTTCATTTTTAGCGAACGCCTTTGATTGTGATCGGATCGTCTTCGGTTACAAGCCTGGTGAAGTCACTTAGGTTATCTGAGTAGAGTATTTCTGCGCCCGCTTTCAGGGCAGCTTCCAGGTGTAAAGCATCATAAATGACCGCACCGGTTAGCCCTATTTCAACACAGCGAGTGATGGCCTTTTCGTAGTCAGCCTTATCCATGGTTACGATCTCTAACAGCTTACCCAAATTATCGACTACAGCCAATTTAGCTTCTTCGGGAAGCAGGTTGTAGGGCGGGCGGTTTTTAGTCAGGTGACGATACAACTCGGCATAAGCGTGCGTGGCGGAGGTGAGCGCGGAACCATTCCTCAATGCCTCTTGCAGTAACTTTTTACAGATTTCATGATTTTCGTGCGCTTGAATTAACACCGGCAGTAAGACGGAAGTATCGAAATAAAATTTCCTCATCCTTCCTCATTCTTCATGCCACGTTCGCTACGATCATTGCGGATCGCATCTGTAAAATCATAGGTAAATACTTCCTGCGTATCAAAAACGAAAGTTGGGATGCCAAATTCATCAAGTTGAAGAACTGGTCTTTTAGCTTCTTTTTCGGCCACTGATGTCATGGTAATAGTTCCAAGCTCTGGCTCCATTACCAAAGACAGTTCTGTTCCGGGCCTGTATCCTTTTATTTCCCGAATCTTCTTAGGAATCAAGACCCGCCCAAACTTATCGATCTTCACTTTGGCTTCCATCACTACAGATTTGGCAATAAAACTGAAAATTGGCAATGAAAGTTGCCAGTAAATTCATTTTTTGCCAATTTTGGCGCGGCCGCAGGTGCGGGGAAAGAGATAAAAGGAGCAAAGGGGGAATGGTTTTGGCGGCGCGCTGCGCCGTAATGACTTTAGGACTACCAGGCACCCAGGGTAAAAGCTCGCTGTGCGAACTTTCACCCGGGGCAATTGAAGGGTCGCCCCCTGCGGGGTCAATCATTCGTCAAACCCCAATCTTTTAGCAATTGCTCCGCCAACCGAGTCCGCTCCTTCCAATCATTTCCCGCTACTAACAAGGTCTCCACCCCACTCTCCTGGCGGGCCTGCCAATGGGCAGCGGCCAAGCCAGCTCGCTCGGGAGGGGCAAGGCGAGTACCGTCTTGCACGTAGGGCGCATCTGGCTGGGTAAACAGACATAGATGATTGGCGGCAGCAGCCCGCCACTTGGGCCGCAGGGGTAATTCCCGGCCAAAGAGGTAGCGGGCATAAGCCAGGGTGGTGTACACATCGGTATCGATGAACAGAACCCCATCGGCCTGGGGGATGGCTGCCTGGATGGCTTCGGCCTGCCGGTCGGCGATACGGATCAGGTCTTCGAAGACGACGGTGTCGGTGTGTTCGACGATCTCCCGGGCGGTTTCCGGCACGAAGGTCGTACCGTAGTGATCTGCCAAATGCGCCACCAGCGTAGACTTCCCCGTAGACTCCGTTCCGTGCAGCACTATCCGCTGCACAAAATCAGGCCGGGCCGCCGGGGCAAGAAAACGCCGATAACGGTAGGGGTCCGCCCGGATCATGGTGGCAGAGACGGGCACTGCGGCCCGATCCACGTCAAAGATCCGATGGTCGATCCCCCAGCTTTCGGCTACGTACTGGACGTAGGCTTCTGAGCCGATGATGCGTTCTGTGTTGGGCACCAATTCTTTCAGGCGGGCAGTCCACAACTCACTCACATCGCGGCTGGAGACGGAGGTGGCGGGGAGCTCGGCATCCGCATAGTCCAACCGTTGGATGGTGATGCGGGGGTGGTTGGCGTAGGTGGCTTTTAGCCACCGTTCCCGGTCATCGCCGGAGATGGGTTCGTTCTCTTCTGCACACAGCAGTACCGTTAGGTGGCTGGCCTGGGTCAGCGCGTAGGCGATCAGGGCCTGGTGGCCGGTGTGTAGGGGCATGAATTTGCCTAGGGTTAGGGCTTGCATGGGCTAAGAATCGTTAATTTCAGCAGACTACTAATCAATTCAAGTACCTGCTGACCAATTTTTCAGGCACAAACTCCATATCCTCCAGATGGGAGTGATTTTTATTATAGAACTGCAGCGACCTTTACGGGTTGTTGCCAGAGATCGTTTCGCCCCTTTCCTACTTCGGTAGTTTAAGCTTCATTTCCCCATCCAGTTCAAAGTCATCAACATGTCCCGCTATTCCCCCGTCAGCCAACCGCATGTGGAGGTGCATATTCGTCGTGTGGTGGGTAAAAACGGCATGGTGCGCATCGGAGTAGAAGCCCAACATTTCTATTTCGGCGTTCTCGACCGTCCCGTTCAAGCCCGAGGAAATGTGCTTTTCATGCGAATGTTCCGTATCCCCATCCTTCCAATCAATCACGTGCCAGTCAGCTTCCTTCACAACGCCCTCCAATAAAAACGGGAAAGGCTCGCTTACATCGATTCCGTTTTCCAAAGCCGATTTTGCGACGAAGTCCTCAAACTCTTTTTTGGTAACGATTTTATCAGGCACCGGAAAAGTGTGCCATTCGGCTACCTCAGCAGCGACAAAAAGTGCAGCCTTCCCCCCAAAACTACTATCAAATTCCATCACCCCATCTTCTACGTAGGAATTGATGGGGTGACCATTAAATATTTGAATCTCCCCCTTTAAGTTTTCAATGGCACCTAGCGCATACAAATGCTCCTTATTCTCATAAACAGACAGGTCCACTTTAGCCGACAAATCGTTTTTGTGCATAAAATTCATAAGTGCTCCCGCATGTTCCACCTCGAAGGAGGGCACCCTCTGTACTGATGCTGTCTCTTTTTCTACTGGATTTCCACACGCAATAGTGGCTAGCAATAGTGTTACGTATAGTATTGGTCTGGTCTTGAAATGCATGCTTTAGTGTTTTATGATGAGCTACGACAAGGTACGCTTCTTAATAAATACGACTAAGCCTGGGTCCGCCAGATCCGCCACCACCCCACTCCTCCAGCAGTAGCCAACCCAAGAAAAACAATATACTCCATCCCCACCAGCACAATCCCCTTGCTAAAATAAAGCACAATGCTGACGATGTCCACCAAGATCCAAAGCACCCAGCTTTCGAGTACTCGCCGGGCCAGGAAATAGGTAGCGATAATGCTGGCCACCGTGGTAAACGCATCCGGATAGGGGAAAGCTGCAGGTTCGGAGAACAAGATTGGTAACAGGGTATGCACCTTGCTCATCAACGTCCCCTGCACCAGCGTTCCCGCCAAAATAATGCCTGCCCATACCCAACGTTGCTTTCCGAAAAGTACCCGAATTGGTGCTTCCGGTTCCCCCTGGCGTTGTTGCCAAAAGTACCAGCCGTAGAGGCTCATACCGAAAAAATATACTTGCAGTAAGGTGTCGGAGTAGAGCTGGAAGTGGTAGAACAGCACCGCAAAGCAAACGACGTTGAGCAAGCCCACCGGCCAGGTCCAAACGTGGTTTTTCACCGCCAGCCAAACGCTGATAAGACCGGCGATGGTGCCGATTAGTTCTACCCAGGAGATGGGGTAGTCTAGGAGGGTCAATGCCGTTTCCATAGTTGTTTTTTTAAGGGCGAGTTGGCTGTGCCCCGAGAAATCTCTGGACTGTGCTTTGAGAAATCTCGGGGCACAGCCCACTCGCCCTTTTTACCAGCGATAAGTTACCGAAACCCACCCATTCGCCCCGGCCCGGCGGTGGAAAGTAGGCCGACCATAAATATCCAACTGCCCATTAGTAGCATAGCTTTCGTCGGTGAGGTTAAAGGCAAAACCGGAGATGGCCCACCGGCCCTTTTCCCAGCTCACCCGAGCATCGAGGGTGGCGAAACCGTCAATTTCGTTGTCGTTCGCCAGGTCAATAAAACTTGCCCCCTGATGACGCAGATCGAGGCCAAATGACCACGCTTTGTTTCGGTAGGTGACACCTTGGTTCAGCAGTAGGGCAGGACTGAGTACGGGGTCAAAAGTAGTATCATCCTGGGTGATTTTATTGTCGGATAAGGCACCAGACTGATGTACCTCGAAGAGCGGAGAAAACCGGTACGCCAGTTGCCATTCCAGGCCTACACGATAGGATTTGGCCACCGATGATCGCAGCGGCAAGCCGTTGGGGCCGAAGGCACCGTTCAATACAATTTCGTTCCTAAATCGGAGGTAAAAAGCATTCACCTGATAGTCAAAGCTACCGGTATTTCCCCTAAGTCCGAGTTCGTGATCAAAGACCGTTTCAGGTTCCGTAACGTAGATCAGCGGACCGTCTCCTCCCAACAGTAAATTGTCTTCTCCGCCGAAAACATCATTGCGGGTTGGCTCCCTGCCTACGCTGCCGAAGCGGTAGTAAAGCTCAGCATTACCGATCGCCAGGGTGGCAGCCAGGTTATAGTTCAGGAAGGTAAAATTAAGTGGTTCCAAGCCAACATTACCCTCATATTTAAAGCTACTGTGGCGGAGTTGGGCGGCGGCGCGCAGGTGCAATTGTCCGACTTGACGAGCAAGGGACGTAAAGCCGCTGACCTCCCGCTTTTTACCGGTATTGACGTAGAGCTCCCCCACCCCGGCTTCACTCCCCAGGTGTCGGCGGCGATAATCCTGGAGGTGCAGTCCTGAACGCATTTCCCAGCCGTCTTTCTGGTAGCGGAGGTTGCTCAGCAAGCCCAGATTATGGTACCTGAAAGCATAGTTGAATAAGCCCGTACCGATGTCTTCGCCCAGGAAGTTGTTCAGGTCAAAATCATAGTTCCCTTTCTGGTAACCATGGTAAAGGCTGGTCGAGAGTTGCAAAGCATCACTGGCCAGGTAGGTGTACTGAACTTTGGCCAGCGTAGTCGTGAAGTTGTCCCGCTCGTTTTCGCTGTTCGAGTTCGTACGAGGGTTTGCCTGAAGCAGTGAATCCGTCACCCCCAACCAGGCCATCTGGTTTTGTTGGTTCCCTCCGAAAGCCGTAAACTTCAAGAGGTATTTCTCTCCAGCCTTCCCTAACTGGACAAAAGCTGAAGTCCCTTCGTGGTCGCTGTGGTCCTTGAAACCGGAGGAGCCCAGGCGGCTGCCCCGGGCGTAGAGGTTCCAGCCGTTGTTGCCCAGCTGCCGCCGCGCAGCGGCCGAGACCCGGTAGCTACCAAAAGAGCCGTACCCCGCCGACACTTCGGTAAATGCCTTACCCGTCAGTACCGGACTCAACAACTGCACCGACCCGGCGTAGGCAGCCGTACCATTTACGCCTACGTTCACCCCGGGCTGCAGTTGTACGGCCCGGATACTGGAGAGCAAATCAACGTAGTTGTTAAAGTAGAAGCCCTGGTCTTCCGGTTCGTTGAGTGGTACGCCGTCGAGGGTAAAATTCAGTCGCGTCTGGTCAATGCCACGCAGCCGAAAGTAGGCATATCCGAAGGCACTGCCTGCATCGGTGAAAGCAGTAACGGAAGGCTGGCGTTCCAGCAGCAGGGCCGGTTCCTGGCCGTAGTAGTTCACACGCAGGTCTTCCCGGGAGAGCGTGGCCACGGGCCTGGCTTCCGGGCCTGTGGCCCAGGCGGGTGCAACTACGGTGATAGGACTTAATTCCAAACTATCTTGAGCCTGGAGCTGACCGATAAAAAAGAGGGCTAATAGTAAGTGGGTGTATTTCATGGAATGATTTTTCGGGGCAAAGCTAGGAGAAATTAACTTAGCTTGCAAATTAAACTAAGGCAATTAGTTGTAACCACCTGACGAATCCTCAGTATAAAGGACCAGAGGGATAAGCAGCTGCCACAACGATTGCATTCCGATCATGTTAGCGCCGTCTGCAACAGTTGCAGTTAGCCGTTGAAATCTTCTGTCAGCCGAGTACTTTCGTCGACCATAGGAAGCGATTTATCTTAAAATTCAGCCTGTGTGCAACCCCTGATTCATCTTTGTCGTCAATTAAGTAAAAGCCCCTAACCCATTCTTATTCAACCCAGTAAAACCATATCTAAATGAAAAATCTACTATTATCCACGTTTGCTTTCCTTTTCCTTGCCACGGCTACCGCTATGGCAGCACCGGCAGCTACCGCTACCGTTGGTGAGCCCCTGATTGTACGCAGTCAAGTAGCTGAAGGTGGCCTGGAAGTCATGATTGCAAACCTTGAGCAAGAGACCGCGATCATTACACTCACCAGCCTTACCACAGACCGCGTTCTGTTCAATGACCGCATCCGGAAGCATAATGGTTACAGCTACAGCCTTAACCTTGATGAGCTTCATCATGGCCGCTACATCCTCGCCGTCAAGAAGGGGAAGACCGTTCGCAAACAGGTCATCCTTGTTAACAGCAAGGGGGCTATGTGCAGTGCTTGGAAATGAAGCCAGCTTATCTAAAGCGTCAACGAGCACTAAACAACGCTGACAACCTTGATAACCTGACAACAGATTTACTACAAAGGACGTTACCACTCCCATGCGTAACGTCCTTTTACTTTTGGTCCTTTCTGTTCTTTTCACCGCCTGCGGCGGTGGCGATATCCCCATCCCCAAGCCCCGCTCCTATCCACGGGTAGACTATCCGGTCCGTGCTTACGTAAAGGCAAAGGCAGACTACTGCCCCTTCAGCTTCGACATGCCAGCTTCAGCTACGATGCGCCAGGAAACGACCTTCTTCGACGAAGCGCCTCCAAATGCCTGTTGGTTTGACCTTAAGCTGGCCGAAAGCCTCAACGGAAGTGTTCATTTCAGCTATTACCCCTTAAATACCTTTGCTGACTTCGAGTATCACCGGGACAAAGCCTTTCAACTCACCGGCGAACACATGAAACGTGCCAGCGATATTCAGGAGATTGTCATCAATCGTGCCGATGCCAAGGTCCACGGAATTGCCTTCGATGTGTCTGGACCTGCGGCCAGCCCCTTCCAGTTTTTCTTAACCGATTCTACCCAGCATTTTTTGCGCGGTGCCCTGTATTTCGACGCCGTTGTCAATCCGGATTCACTGGCCCCCATCGTCGCTTACGCTAAGGAGGATGTGTTTCGGATGGTGGAAAACTTTGAGTGGGCGGAGTAATTTACTAACAAGGGCTTAATCGTATTGAACGATCAAACTTTTGGCTTCTACTATTCCTTCCATCGCAGAACTATGAAACGCCTCTTGTTCTGATATTATCTGAGTCTTTACATATGTTCCTGCTTCTACATTCGGTATGGAATGCACCTCGATTTGACGTTCGTAAACGTTTACGATCCAATACTCTTGTATTCCTGCCGAGGCATAGGTCACCATCTTTCCAGACCTATCAGCATGTATAGAGGAGTCAGCTACTTCAATTAGAAGTAATAGATCTTCTGGATATGGATTATGGTCCGCATAACGTGATAATGGGCCCTTTGCGAGGTATAAGTCGGGTTCAGGCTCAGAATCGTCCTGCAACGTAATCGGGTTTTGGTTTCCGATGATAAAATTCTTCTCTTTAAGAATTTTATACCTCACAAGGTATTCATTGATTTGATTTACAGTATTCGCATGATTCCTACCTACAGGAAACATTTCAACGATTTGGCCAAAGAGTAACTCAACCCGATCTTTGGAAGTAAGAATGCCCGCTTCTATTAATTTATGATACTCTTCAACCGTCCACCGTTTTGCTGGAGGAAAATTAAATGCATTTGAATCAATGATGCGAGTCATAATTTAAAGTTATGTCATTCCTATCATTCTATCCGGGTTTGAAGTCATCATTTCTTCTTATCCGCCTTCTTCACATCCTCCGTAGCATCCAGCAAATCCTGCGTAGCTTTCTTCAGCTCCGCTACATCCTTAGCACTCTCCTCAGCAGCTTTTTCGGCGGCCTTGTCAGCTTTAGGTTTTGACTTTGAGCGACTGCGCTTACGCTTTGGTTTGGTCTCCGCCTGTTCCTTAGCAGCAGCTTTTGCTTTCTCTTCGAGAACCGCCTTGGCTTCCGCGGCAGCTTCCTCATCCACCTCCGTGGCCTTCTTCTTGGCCGGGAATGGTTTTTTACCGAAGGTCAACTTATCATCACCGAGGTCGGCGTAGATGGTATCTCCGGCAACGAACTTGGCTGCGATGAGGTCTTTACTCAGCTCATCCGACAAGTCCGACTGTAGCACCCGCTTCATTGGGCGCGCACCAAACTGTGGGTCATAGCCCCGCTCCGCCAGCCAGTCCATGGCCTTGTCGCTGATTTTGAGGATCATGCCCTGACGGGCCAACATTTTTTCGACCTTGCGCAACAACAGGCGGGCAATTTTCTTGATTTCCGGCAGGGTGAGCGGTAAGAACATGATTCGCTCATCAATCCGGTTCAGGAATTCCGGGCGGAGTTCTTCTTTCAGGGTATCAAAGACTTCTTCCTTGGTCGTAGCAATGATGTCGGCGCGGTGTTCCTCACCGACACTGGCCAGGTCTTCGAAGTTCTCCAAAATTTTATCTGCTCCCATGTTGGAAGTCATGATGATGAGGGTATTCTTGAAGTTGGCTACGCGGCCACGGTTGTCCGTTAGGCGGCCATCATCGAGTACCTGCAGCAGGATGTTGAAGGTATCCGGGTGGGCCTTCTCGATCTCATCTAGCAAGACGATGGAATATGGCCGTTGCCGAACGGCTTCGGTCAGCTGGCCACCTTCGTCGTAGCCCACATATCCGGGAGGGGCACCTACCAGGCGGCTCACCGTGTGGCGCTCCTGGTATTCACTCATGTCAATTCGGGTGATGGCCGTTTCGTCGTTGAAGAGGACTTCGGCCAGGGCCTTAGCCAATTCTGTTTTACCAACACCGGTAGGGCCAAGGAAGATGAACGAGCCGATGGGGCGGTTCTCGTCCTGCAGGCCGGCGCGGGAGCGCCGGACGGCATCAGATACGGCAACAACAGCTTCATTCTGTCCGATCAACCGTTTGTGCAGTTCATCCTCCAGGCGGAGCAGCTTGTCGCGTTCACTTTGTAGCATTCGTTGTACAGGGATGCCCGTCCAGCGGGCCACTACCTCGGCAATGTCGTTGGCCGTCACTTCTTCGTTGGTGAAGCGTTTTTCGTCGGGCAGTTCTTCCAACTCCTTTTCGGCTTCTTCAATCTGCTTCTGGATGTCTGCCAACTGGCCGTAGCGGATTTTAGCCACGGTTTCGAAGTCACTGGCACGTTCAGCCTGTTCGGCCAGCAGCTCCATCTCTTCCATTTGCTTTTTCAGTGCCTGGCTGTTGTCCACCAGGTCTTTCTCGTTGCGCCAGCGGGCGCGGAGGGAATCCCGGGTTTCGCGGGAATTAGCAATCTGCTCCTCAATGATTTTCAGCTTGGGCTCAGAACCTTCTCGCTTGATGGCTTCTTTTTCGATTTCGAGCTGGCGCACCTTTCGGTCAGCCTCATCGATTTCTTCTGGAACAGAGTCCAACTCCAGTCGGAGACGGGCAGCAGACTCATCGATCAAGTCAATCGCCTTGTCCGGCAGAAAGCGATCAGAGATGTAACGATTACTTAGCTCTGCGGCAGCCACCAGGGCCTCGTCAAGGATCTCAATTTTGTGGTACACTTCGTAGCGTTCCTGTAACCCGCGCAGGATGGAGATGGTATCTTCCACGCTTGGCTCATTAATACGCACGGTCTGGAATCGGCGAACTAAGGCCTTATCTTTTTCGAAGTACTTCTGGTACTCGTCCAGTGTAGTAGCGCCGATGGTCCGGAGGTCTCCCCGGGCCAGGGCCGGCTTCAGAATATTGGCGGCGTCCATTGCACCGTTACCTCCGCCGGCACCGATCAGGGTGTGGATTTCATCCACGAAGAGGACGTACCGACCATTACTGTCGGCCACTTCCTTGATGATTCCTTTCAGGCGTTCTTCAAAGTCACCTTTATACTTCGCGCCAGCCAGCATGCCGGCAATGTCGAGCACAAATATTCGCTTCTCCTTCAGGCTCTCCGGTACATCGCCTTTAACGATTCGCCAGGCGATGCCTTCCACGATGGCGGTTTTACCAACACCCGGCTCACCGATCAGCAGGGGGTTATTCTTTTTCCTGCGGCTGAGGATTTGCAGCAGGCGACGAATCTCTTCGTCGCGGCCCACGATGGGGTCCAGCTTACCATTTTCTGCGCGCTCATTGAGGTTAATGGTGAATTTCTCCAGCAGATTGTAGGTATTATCATCTCCGGGTTCAGAGACCGTTTTCCCTTTACGAAGTTCCTGAATTGCTCCGCGAATACCATCGTTGGTGGCACCGAGTTCCTTCATGATTCGGGCGCCTTTATCGCTGGCTCCCTGGATGATGCCGAGCAGCATCAGCTCGATGCTGATGTACTGATCCCCAAAATCTTTGAGCATTTTCTTGGCGCGGCTCAGCGCACGGTTGGCGTCGTTGGTGAGGTATTGCTTAGTGGCACCTTTCACCTTTGGGTAGTCAATCAGGGCTTCCTTGATTTCGCGGCGGACGGCAGCGGTATCTACACCTACTTTTTTAAAGATAAAATCTGCGACGCTTTCGTCAATTGTAATAATGCCGGCCAGCAGGTGTGGGGTGTCCACTTGTTGCTGGTCCATTTCTTTAGCAATCTTTTGGGCCTGAATGATGGCCTCCTGGGCTTTAGTTGTAAAATTCTCGTAAGTCATGGGTGCAAGATAAAGGAGTAAAGGGAAAAAGGCATAAGGGAAGGCGGGGAAAACGGTAAGTATCCGGGCTTTCGGGATGAGTACTTGTTTTTCGTCGACCGAAGGTACCTGAATTTGGGCGCGGCCGCAGGTGCAAGGGAAAAACAAGGAAGCAGGTTCCCCTTTCGTCCTTCCTTGCCCTTATTCCGTTCCCTGCACCTGCGGCCCCGCCCAAAAACGCGCGCCGTTATTTACTTTCCAGCATTTCTTCTAATCGATCTTCCAGCACCCCTGACCAATCATGAAAGCTGGAGATACGCCCCCGGCCATTTACGGAGACGAAATAGGGTAAATAAGGACTACAATTAAGGCGTAAACATGTCTTCTCTGTCCCCACATAAAGTGGCAGTTTAAAATCGATCGTATCAACCATCATTTTCAATTCTTCCGCTTGGCTGAATCTTGAAACCACGGCAATGTCAATTTCGTCGCGACGCGCTTCGGGCAAAGCCTGGTATAAACTGTCAACCCGAAGCAATTGCTCATTCCCATAAAAGCCGCCCCAAAAATATAGGGCAAGTTTCCGCCCCGGCGTTCGCTTGATCGTAGCCGCATTGCCATCCAGGTCTTCAACGGGGACAGCCTTATAACTCAGGTCGATCTCGGCGGTAAGGGGCAAATCCCGGACATCTTCCAGCGCCTCAATTTCGATGCTGCCGTAGTCGTCGGTAATGGTTTTAATGGCATAGTGCTGTTTACCTACCCTGAAGACAGTCTGTCGGCTAATATCCCCTACGCTGGCCATATCCGTCACAATGGGCAAAGTGTCATTACCGTAAGTGGTCAGCATCAGGCGATCAGGTTCCGGTACGTACTCGGTAAAATCCCAGTCAAAGGCCGGCCCTACGGTTCGGATCAGGGCGATGCGCAGGGAGTCGCCGCCCAGCACAATGTCTGCTGCAGGAATATTGACGCGCACGCGGCGGTAGTTATCTAAAAACATGATGTTGAGGTCACGGGAAATCGAATCCAGTTGGCGTACCCATCCGGGGTAATGTTGACGGGAGCGAAGGCCACCCTTAACGTGTTTCACTTCATACCAAATACGGTTACTACGAAACTTAATCTTATCACCGGGTAACTCCCCGTTTTCCCCGACCACTAATGTATCCATATTCGCATAAACGGCCTCCCATTGCGCCGTATCCTCCAGTTCCCAGTATTCTTGATAATAACCACCTGTGAGATTGTGAATCGAATCAGTAAGGGGAATAACGCGGGTCTGTCCGTCGGCAAAGAAATCGGAGGCGCAGGAAGTCACTGTACAGGAAAGGACCATCCAAAAGATAAAAAACCGAAATAGGGGGTAAGGGGGCTGCATCTTCGCAAGATCGGTCCTTGAGTGTACTCTGGCAACGGGCACTGTGTGAATGATTGGTTAAGAGAGGGAATAATAGAATGATGGAATGGCTACCGCAAGCGCCGTTCGCCGCCCTTCGGGCGCTCACCCAGGCGAGCGCATGCAGTGCTATACTGGACAAGAATCCTCCCCTTCTCTTAATTACTTCCCCTGCACCTGCGGCCCCGCCCCCAATCGCTCTTCCAGCCATTCCCGCCAGCCGTAGTAAGTGGTAATGCGGCCTTTTTCGTTTACGCCCACGAAGTAAGGCACGTACGGATGGCAGTTCAGGCGCAGACAGGTTTTAGGCGTTGTCTTGTAAGCAGGAAAACGGATGTTGTGCTTTGCCATAAATTCCCGGATAGATTCCGGGCTGTTCAGGTGGTTGATCAGCACGATTTCAATACCTGCCTGTACTTCGGGAGACAAGGCCCCGTATAGACTGTCCAACTTGATCAAATCTTCCCCTCCAGTAGGCCCAAGTCCCCAAAAATAGAGTGCGAGGTCCCGTCCTGGCGTCCGCTTTATGGTCGTCGGATTCCCCTCCATATCTTCCACCGCTACTTGTTTGTAATAGATGTCCAGTTCAGCAGCATATCGGATCGCCCTGGCATCCTCCAGCTGTTCAATTTCGATTTCCTGATAATCCTCCGATACGGAGCGTAAGACGTAGGTCCTGCGGCCCACTCTGAAAACTGTTTGTCGGGAGATGGGTCCGATATTGTCCTGGTCCATCGCGATGGGGACTATCTCATTCCCGTAGGTTGTCAGCATCAGATAGTCTGGCTCATTGAGGTCAAAAGTCTGCCAGGTAAACGCCCGGCCGGTGATGTGGATGAGGCCGATCCTTAACGAATCCCCATCGAGGACCACATCCGCCGCGTTGATCTCCGCCGTAACCCGGTTGTTATTGAGCAGACGAACAACGTTTGCCTCGGGGCCCAGGGTGTCAAACCTCCGCACCCAACCTTTGTGTGGGAAACTACTTCGCCAACCGCTCTTGGTCAGTCGCAGCACGTATTCCTCTCTACCGATCCGCAGGTTCATCCGGTCATGCGCCATCATGATGGTGTCCGCATTTCGCAGGGTTTCTACCCATGCTGCCGTGTCGCCAACTTCCCAGTACACCTGCCCACGATTGACGGTCGTACTGCGGATACTTTCCGTCATGGGTATCTGGTAACGTCCGGGGTACACATCCCGGCTGCAAGCCTGGAAGGCAAGCCAAATAGCACACAGGTTAAAAATCAGCGCAATTAACAATCGACGGGGCATGCCCGCAAGTTCGACAACCTGGCTGGGATGAGCAATGGGTGGGGTGTGAATGATTGGTTAAGAGAGTGAATAATTCTATATTCACTCATTCAATTATTCAACCCCACCCATGCTAACCCGTCGCAACTGGCTCCGCCAATCCATCCTCACCTCTGCCGGAGCCGCGCTATTGGCTCCCAACGCCCTGCAGGCGCTTTCCGGTCGGCAAGCCAGCATCTTTGACCGGCTGGCGACCACCAACACCGACGAAGGCTACTGGGAACTCGTCAAGGAACAATTCTCCTTTGCTCCCGGGCTCACCTACTTCAACAACGGCTCTCTTGGGGCTTGTCCCGACCACGTAGTAGCCGCTACCAATACCTTCCGCCAAACCCTCGATGGCTTCCCCTCCAAATACATGTGGGGGGGCTGGGAGATCGAGAAGGAAACCGTTCGAAAAAAGGTAGCGGAGATGTTCAGCGTTTCTCCCGAAACCATCGCCCTGATCCACAACACCACGGAAGGGATGAACCTCATCGCCTCCAGCATGGACCTGGCACCAGGAGACGAAGTCCTCCTCAGCAGCCACGAGCACACCAGTGCCCGGGTACCGTGGAAGTACTGGCAGGAAAGCAAAGGAGTAGTCCTTAAAGATGTAGAATTGCCACTTATCCCCGAAAGCAAGGAGGAGATCGTTGACCTCTTTAGGCAGGCCATCACACCAAAGACCAAAGTCATCTCCATCGTCCACGTTACCAATACCAATGGGATGATGCTACCCGTGAAAGAAATCTCCGCCATGGCCCATGAGCACGGCGTTTTGGTGGCGGTTGACGGCGCTCAATCCATGGGAATGTTCCGTATCAACCTCGACGAGCTTGGTTGTGATTTCTTCACCTCCAGCAGTCACAAATGGTTGTTCTCTCCAAAAGGTATGGGCATATTTTACGCAAGGGAGGAAAGCCAATCACTACTGAAGCCGCTGATCGTATGCCGGGGCTGGGAGAATAAAACCATTCGCCGGTTAGAGAACTACAACACCCGAAACCTTCCGGAATTACTCGGCCTTGGAGCGGCCCTCGATTTCCGTAACCTCATCGGCCAGGAAAGGATCGAAAGGCGGGTCTTTGAGCTCAAGCATTATCTGCTCAGCCTGCTGCCTGACGAAACACGATTTGCCTGTAAGACACCGGTTGCGGATGACCTCTCGGCTGGTATCCAGACCATCGAAGTTATTGGCAAATCCGTTGGCGACGTCAGGGATGAACTTCGTGACAAGCACGGTATCGACTGCCGCCCCATGTCTACCCACAACATCAATGGCGTCCGGATATCACTCGCCATTTATTGTACCAATGCCGACGTAGAAGACCTGGCTAAGGCCCTGGGAGCATAAGCGCCTACCAATGAAGCAACCAACTTATCAGCGCCCCATTTCCTTCAAAATCCCCAAGCCTCCGCGAGATGGGCTTCGGGTGCAGGTAGACGAAGGCCCAGCGTTTTACCCCAGACTACATTTTCATCCGGAATTTCAAATTACAGCCATCATCCGGGGCCAAGGCCAGTTCTATGCAGGCAACAGTCTGACGGACTTTGCTGCCGGAGATGTTTTTTTTATCGGCGCAGATGTTCCCCATTTGTTGAAATGTACGGGCATTTTTGCGACAGACCAATCTCCCGGTGTAAAAGGTATTTCCCTGTTCTTCGACCGACAAACCTTCGGCCCCCGCTTCTTTGACCTTCGGGAAATGCAGCGGTTGGATTCCTTTCTAAAAAATGCTCGTCGAGTAATAAAAATCTTCGGCAGCTCAAAATCGGTACTCCACCAGAAAATTGTTTCATCAACGGGTTTAGCCGCCGAAGAGCTCATCATTAACCTGCTCCAGGTACTATCCGCCGCCAATAAGGCCGGGCAGTACTACCTGAACAGTGAGCAGTACCAACCCATCGCTACCGAAACAGAAAGCAGCCGGATGAATGAAGTCCTGGAGTTCACCTTCAATAATTTCCAGCAAGACATCACCATCGACACCATTGCTGGAGTAGCCTGCCTCAGCCGGTCTCAGTTCAGCAGCTTTTTCAAGCTGCATACTGGCAAAACGTACATCCGTTTTCTCAACGACCTACGCATCGAAAACGCCTGTACCCGGCTGAAGAATTCCGAGGTGACCATTGAGCAAATCTGCTACGAAGTCGGCTTCAAAAACGTATCGAATTTTACCCGGCAGTTTCGGCAATTGAAGGAGACTACGCCGTCGGGTTATCGTAAGAACTGGCGGGTGTGACAACTATTAAAACCGATCCAACCGAAACGCACTAACATCCATAAACGTAGGCTGACCAGTAATGATCTGACTAATTAATTTCCCGGTAGCAGCCCCCAGGCTAAGCCCCATCATTCCGTGCCCCGTAGCCACCATCATGTTATCATATTTACGCGACCGCCCCAGGTAAGGCAGGCCGTCTGGCGTACAGGGCCGGTACCCTTTCCAGACTTTGGTGGCTGGAGTAAGCGGGACTTCCAGATTGGCATAATACCTCGGGATACTATCAACGATGCCTTCCAGTCTCCGCTGATTCACTCCGGGAGAGTGGCCACTCAACTCCAGTGTGCCGCCAATTCGAAGGTCAGCCCCCATTGGGGTGATGGCCACCTTCGCTTCCGCAAGGATGGTCGGTATCCGGGGCCGCAAAGCCGGCCTTTCCAAGGTGATCGAGTAGCCTTTGCCGTCCTGCAAGAGCATACGGATGCCCGCCTTTTTCAGCAGCGTTGCCGTCCAGCTACCCGACGCCAGCAATACTTCGTTGACCGGAACAACACGACCAGACTGCTCAACCAGTCCAGTAATTTGTCCATTCGCAACTTCAAAGTCCATTACCTCGGTATCTCCAAAAAAGGTTACCCCCGCAGCCTTTAATCGGTCAACCATATTGGCCATGAGCCGATTGGGGTACAAGTGGGCATCTCCAGGAAAATAGGCACCACCCAATACATCAAGGTTCATTTCTGGTTCCAGGCTACGTAGTTCCTGAGAGCTTAAGATGGTAGCATCCATCCCCAACTTAACTGCCTGTGCCACTAGTTGAGCTTCTGCGGCAGCCTGCTTTTCGGTTTTAAAAAGCATCAACAAGCCCCGTGCATCATAGCCCGAATCAACTTTCTCCCGATAGGTGATTTCCTCGTACAATCTTTTGCTTTCCTCATTAAAGGCTAGCAATAAGGGCATGGCTTCCTGGACCTTTTTCTCCGTAGAAGAACGATAGAAATGGTACGTCCAGTTGATCAGGTCAAGGTTGAGCCGAGGCTTTACGTAAAAAGGGCTCCGGCCGTCCAGTAGCCATTTCAATCCCTGCGTAATTACCCCCGGAGCAGCCATCGGTTCGAAATGACTAGGTACAATCATGCCGGCATTACCAAAAGAGGTACCGTTGGCGAAATCGCCACGATCAACCACCGTTACCTGATACCCCTCTTTAACCAGGTACCACGCTGAGCAAAGCCCAATGATGCCACCCCCTACAATGTGAATGCTTTGCTTACTCATATTACCTGGAACCCGAATGCATACGGATCGTCTTCGTCGTCAATGATGATGTTATTGTGTCCCGTAATTCTGGCCCACCCCTCAATACTGGGGATGATGGCCGCGTATCCCCCTACTTGGGCCTCCTCTTCTACCCTCCCAATGAAGGTTGAACCGATGTAACTCTCGTGTACATACTGTTGACCTACAGACAGCTGTCCCCGAGCATACAGTTGCGCCATCCGCGCCGAAGTCCCCGTTCCACAGGGAGACCGATCAATGGCCTTCTCGCCATAAAAAACTGCGTTCCGACCATCGGCTTCGGCTGAAAGCGTCGCTCCGGTCCAAAGCAGATGACTTAGGCCGGTAATGTCCGGTGCCGTCGGATGAACAAAGGGGTACGCTTCGTTGAGCCTATCCCGGAGTATCCGACTCCAACTTACCAGCTGATCGGCCGTATGCGCCTGCACCCCTTTAAAGTTTTTCTGCGGGTCAACGATGGCATAAAAGTTTCCTCCGTAAGCCACATCAACCGTCAACAGACCTAGGTCCGGGCAATTCACTTTTAGGTCTTGTCGGTACAGGAATGACGGGACGTTGGTTAGGCGTACAGATTTCACTTTGTTCCCTACTTGTTCGTAGACGACTTCCACTAAGCCCGCCGGAGTTTCCAAACGTAAACTACCCGGTATTTTGGGTTGTACCAATCCTTCTTCCAGCATCACAGTAACCGTGCCAATAGTTCCATGCCCGCACATTGGCAAGCAGCCGCTGGTCTCGATAAACAGTACGCCGATGTCATTTGCCGGGTCTGTTGGCGGATAAAGGATGGACCCCGACATCATATCGTGCCCCCGTGGTTCAAACATCAACCCCTTGCGGATCCAGTCGTACTCCCGAAGAAAATGGAGGCGGCGCTCCATCATGCTTTTGCCCGAGAGCATAGGGCCACCGCCAGCGACCAGGCGCACGGGATTGCCACAGGTGTGTGCATCAATGCAGAAAAAAGTCTTTCGCATCAGCTGGTCATTTGTCCGTTGACGGTTCGGGAAATCCCCAATGGGTTGCCTGCTTGCAAAGCGGGTGGCAGCAGGCCATCCGGCAAATCCTGAAAAGTTACCGGGCGGGCAAAACGCTTGATCGCCTCCGTCCCTACCGAGGTAAAAAGGGCGTTGGTGGTGGCCGGATAGGGGCCGCCGTGGTGCATTGCTGCGCAGACTTCCACCCCCGTCGGTACTCCGTTGCAGATGACGCGGCCAGCTTTTTCCGTAAGCGCATTTAGCAACTCACCCGCTTGGGCCAGCTCTTCTGTTGTGCCCATCATCGTGGCCGTTAGTTGGCCCGCCAGTCCTTCCGCAACGACCTGCATCTCCATTCCATCCTCACACATCACGATCAGCGTAAAGGGGCCAAAGACCTCTTGCTGCAAAGCTGGTGTTTTAAGGAAATTCTGGGCAGAAGTTTGCGCGAACGCAGGTGCAGCATCCCAATTTTCAGGAGCAATGTTTGCCTGAAAGCCCAGGTTTACCCCCGGCACATCGGCCACTGCTGACACCCCGTTTCCGTAGGCCCGAAAAATGCCTTCGTTGAGCATCGTTGCGGCAGACAAGTCAGCCATCGCAGCAGCAAAAGCCGCCAGAAAGCGATCTGCCTCTGCCGATTGCTGCATCACCAGAATACCAGGATTGGTACAGAATTGTCCCGCTCCCAGATTAACGGACCCAGCAATGGTTGTCGCTAAAGTTTCCGCCGATGCTTTCAGTTTTTCCGGCAACAGAAAAATTGGATTATTGCTGCCCATTTCGGCATACACCGGGATGGGTTCCGGCCGGCTGTTCGCCAACTCCGTCAATGCCATCCCTCCTCGGTGAGAGCCGGTAAAGCCAACGGCTTTGATCTGAGGATGCAGCACCAGTGCTTTCCCCGTTGCATTACCACCCTGCACCGAAGAGAATACGCCTGCTGGCAGGCCGCACTTCTCCGCTGCTTTGTGGATGGCTCCAGCAACCAGCGCGTTGGTTCCCAAATGAGACGGATGCGCCTTGACCACCACCGGACATCCAGCCGCCAGTGCCGCCGCAGTGTCACCTCCGGCAGTAGAAAAGGCCAGCGGAAAATTACTGGCGGTAAATACAGCAACCGGGCCAATTGGCACCAGCATCTTTCGCAAATCCGACCGGGGAAACGGTTGTCGCTCGGGCTGCGCTTCATCGATGATGGCGCCAACCCAGCTGCCTTCTTCCACGAGGTCGGCAAATTTGCGGAGCTGGCCGCAGGTGCGGCCACGTTCACCGGTGATGCGGCCGGCCGGTAGGCCGGATTCCGCTACGGCGCGGTCAACCAACACCTCGCCCAGGGCTTCGATTTCCGAAGCGATGGTACGTAGGAAGGCGGCCTTTTCCAGGCCGCTGGCCTGCCGAAAAGTCAACCAGGCAGAATGGGCTGCTGCCGCAGCTTGGTCGACTTCCTCCGGAGTAGCGACCACGAACTCACCGGGCAATTGCTGGCGGGTTATTGGGTTGGTGGCGTGTAGCATCTCGATACCCGCGCTCAAATTGGTGGTCATCATGCGTTGGTGGTGGTTAGGTTAATGCTGAGGTAGTCGGGCAAAGT
>JBGCFZ010000050.1:0-6818 GCA_045110355.1 Lewinella sp.
TATTAATCTATGAAGCGCAGCGTCTAGTGCAGTGTAAACTAAGTTTATTGACTTTTGTGCTGGTGAATTTTATTGGCTGGCAAGGCGGTAAAACCGGAGTTTAGCCGTAGCTAAATGAGGATTTTACCAACGCAGCCAGCCAATAAAAGACGCCGCAGAAAAGGCAATGAAATTTAGATTACACTGCACTAGTGCAGTGTAAACTAAGTTTTATGGTATTTATCCGTACGGGTGGGGCTTGCCTCCACCCGTATCGGCTGCCCCATCAAACGCTCCTTTTCGTTCGCTGAGCGAACGAAAAACACGATTCTTCCATACGCAGAGGGCTGGGGCAAGCCCGGCCCCTGCATGCACAAACTTAGTTTACACTGCACTAGTACAGTGCACTAGAAGAACAATGACCTCTTCGGCGTCTTCCCCCAATCGCCTAAATCAAAACAACCCGCCTCCCAACTAAGGGAGACAGGCTGTTTTTAAAGGGAATTTCCTGATTAAACTTGTACTTCATTTTTAACAGGCTGCCTTGTCGCATTACCCGCTAAAGTGAGGTATTCACTCATTCATTCACTACAGTGACATCAAGCCAACAATAAGGCTGATGATCAACAACCCACCGGTTACGGCGGCTACCAACTCTGCTTTACGGGCAGGTGGCATTGCACTACGACGAGCTTCTTTGCGCATACCAGGACCGGTAAGTGCAGCAGAAAGACGACGCTGAGCTGGTGTCATTCGGTAGGAATTACGAGCGGGGATATTTTGTGATGCACGCATATTTAAATAATTTTCAAGGGATTATTAATAAAGGGTTTAACGAGCCGCCGTTTGAATAAATCCGGCAATGGCTGTTTCGCGCCGCAAAGATCGGAGTTTTTCCGTTCCGGCACAAGTTGAGACGAAATAATTGTTGGTTTGGTTACTCCCTCAGAATGTTCCTCAAAATTATATTCTGATATGCCTTGGGTTTAGGCGGTAAGCACCGAGATTTCTGCTTAATTCCCAACCATGTTCTGACCCTAAAAAAACAACGAAATAACATTTTTTTTACCCCTGCTGCAGGATGTCGGTTAGGTGGGTAAAAAATGCGCTGTCTGGGGTAAAATTGGTAACGATGCGGTCTGCTCCGGCTGCTCTTAGCGCGTCATGATCTCCTTTCCGACGCACGCCAATGAGTGGAAGGTTCATTTTTTTAGTGGTGGTCACGTCCCAAATGGCATCACCGACGTAGATGACCCGGGCAACCTCGTGTACTTCGCGGGCCTTATTGATGGCTTCGTTTAGGATGTCGACCCGACTGAATTTATTGTTGGCGTATCCGGCAAAGGGCTGTTCGGGCGGAATGCCGACGTGTTCCAGTTTGATGGCTGCCGGTCGTTGCCAGCCGCCGGTGGCTATTCCGGTGACAAATTGATCCTCACTATTCAATCTACGCCAAAGGTCTGCGGCCCCGGGAACTTCCCGGAACTCATCCGGGCTAGTGGCCCGGGAAGAGGTCAGACCATCGAGGTAATGGTCCTCGAAGGTTATTCGTTCGTCCTCAGATGGGTACCGATTAAAGTGGTCGTAGAAGGCCGTTCGAAAGATCACGTGGTCGGTTACTTCGGGGAACTTCGTCCAGTCGATGGTGGGAAATGGAAGGCCAAAAATAGCCTCGTAGCTGTCGGCAAAACAACGACTGTCTATTTTCTCGGAATAGAGTAGGGTGCCGTCGATGTCGAAAAGAACAAATGTTTTCACGGATGCAAGGTATCTTGTCGTATTCAAAACCACCCTAGAATGAGTAGTAGTTTAAATATTTTTTCTGAAATTTTTCAACTGGTATGGCCATTGATTGCCATATTCACCCTGGTGATATGCTTGCGGGCAAAGCAGCGGCATCCTGGGCAAGGAAGTACCTTAATGGTGGCTGGTGCTGCCATCACGCTGCTGGTTACCGTCGTTAACACCTCGATGAACTTCGCGATGCGCTACAACTGGTTAGACTACGACAGCATCGGAATGAATTATGCCTTTACCAACGTTATCTCCATTGTGGGACGGGTGCTTTTCCTGGTGGGGCTCCTGACGCTGATCAATTCGATCACTACGGTGCAAGAAAAGCCATTGAGTAAGTATTAGTAATTGCAGGAGCGCGAGAATAATAGTACGGCTCCGTAGCTGACAGGGCAGTCATTCCTTCGGTCAATCATTACTTTTCGGGCGCGGACGCAGGTACAAAGTAGGTTAAAAGGCAAGGAGTCAAAGCTTCGTTCTCTGCTCCTTACAACCATTCTTCTGCACCTGCGGCCCCGCCAGAAAATGCTCGTTAAGCGCCTATCTGCGTACCACTTTGCCCGTCCAGCTGAAGGTCTTCCCATCGCTGATGGTAACAAAATACAGCCCGGCGGGCTGCTGGCTCAGGTCAAATTGCGCCAGGTTGCCATTCATGGCCGTGGTGCCCACCAATTGCCCTGAAGTACTGAACACCCGGACAAAAGTATTGACGGGAACCTGCGTCGCTCCCCTGATCTCCAGGGAAGAGCTGACCGGGTTGGCGAAAACAAACTGGTAATTCCCCGCGTCAAGTCGGCGAGTGGACGATGGAGAACCAGACACAATACTAATGTTGTCAATTGTGGTTTTTACCTCACTGGAAATTATGTGCAGTTCAAGCTCTCCGGCAAATCCGTCGCCAAGACGAACCTCCACTTCCCGGAGTTCATTCCCGGTTGTCGTAATAGGCTCGGCCAGGATAGATACGCCTCCGCTGTACACATCGGTCATGTGTTGGTACATGTTCTGGCGTCTGGTATGTCGGGAAGTATCCCGTTGGGTAATGTCAAACGACAAATAGGGGTTGTCGATATTTGTCGCGTCGACACAAAGCGTAATGGTACTGACCCGTGAACCTCCGTTGGAGACCGCATTGTTCATGAATTCTCCCAGCGGGATACATTCTTCGGGATTGTAGAAGGAACGTTGTTCAGATAGGACGAAGGCCTCGGTGCTGTAGTCTACCACACAATTGGGGCAAAGCTCAATGGCTAATAAGCGTTTGGCGAAGTGTTCATCACTGAAATCTTCCACCGTTGGCTCATTGATGGGACTGGCAAAGAAGCTGCTGAAGTCTTCTTCATATAAGATGGTGTTTACCTCATCGTAGATGAAGGCTACTTCCAGGTCGACATCATTTAGGTTGCCCAAACGGGCCAGGTCTACTTCCTCATGGATGTTGTTAAACAGTTCCCGGCCGGAAGTCTCCTCGGTGTACGTACGCTCATAAATAACTTGGTCATCAACGGAGCTGTAGGTGAATCTAACAATACCACTAGTGGATTGCCGACATGCCGGGAGGCGTAAGACGTATAATGATTCGATAATTTCTTGTATATCACCGCAGGGGGCTCCATAATCTACGTCAACCACGGTCAGGCTGATTTCTTCCGTAGTATTTATGCTCATGAAGCTCTGAAAGTCGGTGGTGTAAAGCGTTGTACTGTCGGGTGTACTGAAAGTCAGCTCGTTAGTGATGAAGATGAACTGGGGGGCGTTACTTAATGGGAGCGCCAGCGTTGACTCAAAACTGTTTCCAGGACCGTAGTCTTCAACCAACGTTTGCTCTTCTAATACGAGGGTGTCCAGGTAATTAGTTCCGGCTGCTTCATAACTGAAAATCAGTTGCCCGTTAACCAGGGAGCCTGCTGGAATGATGCTGTCACTTTCGTTGACGAAAATAGCGTCGAAATCTTCTAATTGAACAGGACAGTAGCCAGCATTGGCATTGCCCAGAACACGATAACCGGTAGACAATTGGAGATCAAGTTCTTCTGCTTCCACCGGAGTAGTTTCTTCATCAATACCAACGGCCTTCCAGGCTTCTATCATGGAGGCGTAGGGAGCACTGTTTTCCCCAAAGAGATCAATGGCTGCCATTTTAGAGAGCTCGAACGCTTCGAGATAGCCGGAGGATTCAGTGAGGTAAGCGGTTTCAAGCAGATAGACGAGTTGTAGCGCGCTGTCCATACCAATTGGCGCCACGTCGTACTCATAAAATGCTTCATTCCGGCCGCTATCTCCTTCTGCCAGGAGGTAAAACCAGAAATTTAAAACACCACTTTTAGAATGTACTCCTGCATTGTCAAAGAGGTCATATCGCCAGAAACGACCTTTGTAGAAGCTTGGGTGATTTCTCCGGTTGGGGCTTGACATTGAACGGAAAGGGCTAGCATCTCGACTCTTAACAATAAGTTCTCCAATGCCCCAGTTGAAGTGATCCTGGTCATAATAGAACTCTAAGCCCTTCCCCATAATATCACTGATACTTTCGTTAATGGCGCCTGATTCATCAAAGTAAATGAGACCAGAGGTGAATTGGGTAAGCCCGTGGGCAAACTCATGGCCAACGATATCGAAGGTCGTGAGGGCAGAATAGTCATCGCAGTTACCGTTTCCGAAGGTAGCTTCTCTTCGGTTCCAGAAGGCATTGACAAGCGTGTGTCGGTTCATGTTAGCCACCAGTTCGAATCCTTCGTCATCAATACTGTTCCGGTTAAAGCGTTCCCGTAGGAAGTCATGAAATTTGACCGAGGCGTAGTAACCGTCGATCATGGCGGACTGCCCCTCTTCGGAGTAATTCCATTCGTTATTGGCGTCGGCCGGTATAAGAAGGTGGTTAGAGATATCCTTTGCGATGATGCCTTTACCCCGACTCAGGTCTCTAAGCAGGTATTGCCCTTCGGCGATTGAATCAGTTGGGAAGGTTAGGTTCTGGTGATAGTGCCCATCACCCCGGCCAATTACTCCTTCGGTATTTATGTTGCTTAGGGTGGCAATGGTTCTTCCGGTTCTGGCATCCAGAATTACGTCCATGTTAACGGGAAGTGTTCCACCATCGGCTTCAACGGTGTAGACATAAACTAGCGTATACGCTCCACCTTTGGCGGGGAAATTGGTATTGGCTACGGCCTTACGAATATTGGTGATCTCTACGGAACCAGCAGAAAGCGCTCCGCTGCCGAAATTATCCACCAACTTGGTATATACTTTTAATTTTGCCATGTTCTCTCCGTTGGCCACGGTGATTTTACCCTGTATGGAAATATCACTGAACTCGTGCAGCAGACCGGAAGTAGCGTAAAGCTGGCCTTGGTCTAGGTGATAAACAACCGTTCCGCCCAATACCCGAAGTCCATGATAGTACTGTTGATACTTATGGTGGGTCTTGCCTTTTGGCGAGTTGTGTTCGTATTGTTTTTGAAGGTGATGGTTCGCGTTAAGTCCAAAAATGCTGAGATCAGTAAGTTTTTCATCGGCGCTAAACGACAAGCTTTTATCAAACTTAGTGACGGGGTTGCCACCAGTCTGTGCCTTAATTGGTAAAACGAATAATAGGGTAAGGAGTATGGGGTAAAGTGCTTTCATTAGTTGGATTTGGATAGAAATGGCTGATACGATAGTATTGAGGCCATTAGTGAGCAAGATAGTGATAATTAACACCACAGTTGGCGGTTTTCGCCGTGGGCATCCGTCATCAGACACAAAAAGCCCTTCCGGAATTTCCGGAAGGGCTGACAATACTCACTTATTTAGAAAAAGAAGGTTTAAAACCTGGTGAAACGTTCCGTTACTACCCGGCCGCTATTGACGACGCGAAGGAAGTAGGTGCCGGCAGGTGAGGCAGGAAGCTGAATACCGGTTGGTCCGTTGACCATCTCCATTGTCTGGAGCTGAAGTTGACGACCATTCATGTCGAAAATTTGCAGTTGCATCATTTCTCCCCGCATGCCTTCTAAGGTTACGTTGAGCATGTCTCCACTAACTGGGTTAGGGAAGATGCTAACCCTAGCCTCAGTGGAGGACCCACCGGTGTTGGTCAAGTTATTAAGGCTACAGACGGACAGGTCAGCAAGATTCCATACTAACTCGTCATTGTCATTAATGGTAAGTTGAGTAGATTGGTTGCCGGTTGGTGCATCAGCTACCTGTCCGTTAGACCAGAAGCCATTGTTCACCGCAAGACTAGAACGACGGTGTCCGGTGGACCCCCATTCAAGGTAAGCAATCAGCGCAGAAGCGGTGCCGAAGGAATTCGTTGTGTACAGGCCCAATTCCGCGTCAACGGCATTGAAGCCATTGAAACCACTGATAACTGTTACTTCTCCGGGCTGGATGAGGAATTCACCACACTCAAGTGTCATGGTAGAAATCTGCTGGTAGGCGGGGAAATTGCATAACCAGAAAGAAGATACATCTACGGCCTCGTCGGTACCATTGAAGAACTCTATTCTGCCGTCAACAGTAACTTCATTAATGACTACGTTGTCAAAGGTGAAACCACCATTGCAATCGTCGCCCGCCAGGCGGGTAACGGTGATTGGGTTAGACAGGTCGAAGCAACCAACGATGTCATCAATGTTACTGCCCATGGCTACTCCCATTACGTCTCCGTAGGAGGAGAGGTACCAGATTTCGCAGATGCCGGGGCCGGCACCGTCGAGGTCAAAAGGACCGTTGTTGCCAGGGACACCGAGGATCTCACCAGTAGCGGCGTCGGTGATTAAGAAGGTAGAGTTGTCTCCCGCTACGTCGCCACTCATGACAACGGTGAGGGGGTCACCGGTGCCGTCACCAGCACAGATCGTTACTTCAGTAGCGCCGTCTTCCAGTGCGATGGCACCGGCGTCGGCTTCGTTGCGGATAACGGTGATGGCGTTCGAAAGGTCGAAGCAGCCAGCAATGTCAGCAATGTTGCTGCCCATGGCTACCCCCGTTACGTCGCCGTAAGCGGAGAGGTACCAGATGTCGCAGGTGCCGGGGCCGGCACCGTTGAGGTCGAATGG
>JBGCFZ010000051.1:0-27429 GCA_045110355.1 Lewinella sp.
TCGTATTAGGAAATCATGATTGGCTAGGAGACATAGACGACCCTTCTGTCTTTGAGATTGGTGTACGGGAAGCTTTACGTCGGTATTTGGGGAAGGAGTTGTAATGTACCTGACAGCGTACTCGTATTCCGTCAAGTTTAACTTGAGGTATACCTAAGTCAAAGTGGTTTGGGTATAATACGATAAATTTAGTGCTAGGCTTACTAGCTATCGGCCGAAGCCGATGCTACTGAGGTCAGTACTGGAAAAGGGTTCAACCATTCTGCTCCAACCATTCCACAAACAACCGCATCCCAAACCCGGTCGCCTGGCGGTCCTTGGCGTATGGGCCTTGCTTAAGTGCTACGCCAGCAATGTCGAAATGGACGAAAGCCGGGTGTTCACTCGTGAAGAACTCCAGGAATTTGAAGGCATCAATGGCGCCATTGATTGGTCGGCCGGAGTAGTTTTTGATGTCGGCTACGTCGCTGTCCAACCCAGACAGGTAATCGTCCCAGGGCGGTAATGGCCACACGCGTTCTCCGCAGGCATTCCCCGCTTTGGCAAACGATTTCACCAGCGCGTCGTTCTTACTCATCATCGCGCCACACTCGTAACCAAAGGTGCGCACTGCGCTTCCTGTGAGGGTAGCTACATCGATTAGGGTCCTCGGCTTTAAATACTTCACGGCATAACTTAATCCATCGCACATCACCATTCGGCCTTCGGCATCGGTATCAATGATCTCGATGGTTTTTCCGCTGTGGCTCGTGATGACGTCGCTGGGCTTGTAGCTCAGTGCATCGACGCTGTTGTCCGTACTAGGGACGATGCCGATCAGGTGAACGGGCAAAGCCAACCGGGCCGCTGCCTCCAACGAACCGAAGGTGGCAGCTGCGCCGCCCATATCCGATTTCATCAGGTGCAGGTTGGTACTCGGTTTGATCGATACGCCGCCCGTGTCGAAGGTGATGCCTTTGCCGATAATGACGGTTGGCCCCTTTTTTTTAGGCGCGCCCTTCCCTTTATACTCCATGATGATGAAGCGCGCCTCGTCTTCACTGCCACGGTTCACGGCCAGCAAGCCCCCCAACCCTTCTTTTTCGCAGTCAGCTTTATCGAGTACCTTAACGGCATAGCCGTGGGTTTTACCGGAATTCACCGCCCAGGCGGCCAGGTCTTGTGGTCGCTTCATGTTGGCGGGCGCATCGACAAGAGCAATGATGCTAAGTTGGGTCTCAGCCAGGGCAACTTCTTTGGCGATGGCTTTTTCTGCTTTTTCCGAGACTTTACCAGCCGCTATTTCCAAACGATCCGCACTAAACGGGTGCGCGGTTGATTGGCTCTTCCACTTCCCTGGCGAGTATGTGCCAAGGATCAGACCACCAATGAAGGCACCAAGTAACCCAGGCTTTAATTTAGCTCCCCGCAAATCTACTTTAGGGTGTAATTGCGTTCTTTCGTTGTGGCTTAACCCTCTCGCCAGGTTTCGGATTTCGGAGGGAGTAGCCCCGGCCGGAAGCCTTACGACGAAGCCATTTGGGTTCGGCGTTCTGAGGTAATTTCCGGGTGTGAGGATGCCCTCCAACTCTTTGTCATTGGGTGAAAGGAAGCGAAAAGTGGTGGTTGGGGCGGATGTTTTCATAATTAGGATACAAAGGTAGGGTAAAGCGGACTATGGCAAACTTTAGGACAAGACCCCGTGTCTATAACAATTTGCACCAACTGAAGCCATCGGACGGATTTTTTGCTGACTGCGTCAGGCAAAAACGCTACGTCAGAGGGCCAAAATGACCTTGAGCAGGCATCCACTACCGCAGGCCCCGAGCCTTCAAATTAGCTACATACACCGCCTTGTTTCGTGCGTGCCCCGCTGATGTCTTTGCAAAATTGTGCAGTCCGGAATTATCTCCCTTGGCGCACATAAAAATATAGTCGTGACGCTCCGGGTTAAGGACCGCCTCAATGGCGCTTATTTCCGGCATGGTGATGGGACCGGGCGGCAGGCCCTGGGTGGTATAAGTATTGTACGGATGAACAAACTCGATGTGCTCGTACAGTACCCGCTTGATGCCGAAAGCCCGGGTTGCGAATACGGCGGTGGGGTCAGACTGTAATTTGATACCTTGCTGGAGGCGATTGAGGTAAAGCCCGGCAATTCTTGGCTGTTCGGAGCGGGCCAAGCTCTCGCTGTGGACGATGCTGGCCAGGGTATAAGCTTTGGCTGGATCCAACCCCTGCGCCTTGGCTTTAGCACGGCGTTCCTCGTTCCAGAAACGGTCGTGCTCTTTGAGCATACGCGCTACGAACTCTCGGGGCGTAGCATTCCAGTATACTTCGTAAGTATTGGGGAGGAAGATGGTTTGGAGAGTCTCCTTCGTATACCCAATGTCTTTGAGGAAGTCCTCATCTTCAAACAACTTGGCGAAGGCCAGGCTATCGGCCTCCAGAAAACGTGCGGCCTTAGCGGCCACGTTGGCGGGTTCACGTTCAACGGTGAGTACCACCTTGACGGCTTCCCGGCTACCGGCGCGCAATTTACGAATGAGGCCAACCGCACTGAGGCCCGGTTCGAGGTTGAAGCGGCCCGAGCGCATGTCGTCTCGCTTCCACCCCATTCGTTCTGCAAGAGGATCGAAGGTTTTCCGGTTCGGCACAATGCCCTTGGCCGCCAAGGTATCCATCACCTGTTCGTAAGACGCGCCCGTGGGAATGGTAATCGAGATGGCCTCGCCCTCGGGCACCACCGGGGCAATCTTCAGGGCATAGTAAAGGGCAGCAGCCAGGCCCAAGCCAAAGAACAAGACCAGGGTCAGTATTTTTTTAAACATGCTGTGCTTTGTATTTCAGGAGATGAAGATACGGGCTTTAGGGGCGGGGCGAGGCTTCCTGAAGGGCGTAGAATTTTCTCGGGGAGCCGACGGAAAAGTAGACGGTTTGTACGTCTCCAATTTCCGGGCACGCAGGCAGTGGTTGAAAAAGCTGGATTAGTCCAGTCTCAGGCCATTAATACTGTTCTTTTTCGTTGGGGAATTCCTGCGCCTTCACGTCGTCCACGTAGCGTTCGGTGGCATCTTTGATTACGTCAAAAAGCTCCGCGTAGCGGCGGAGGAACCTGGGGTGAAAATCTTTCGTGATGCCCAGCAGGTCGTGGGTCACCAACACCTGCCCGTCGCAATGAACGCCGCCACCGATACCGATGGTCGGTATCTTAATTGACTCACTCACTTTCTTCGCCAGGGCCGAGGGGATTTTTTCAAGAACCAGCCCAAAACAGCCCAATTCTTCGAGCAATTTGGCGTCTTTCACCAAACGACGTGCCTCCGCTTCCTGCTTTGCCCGTACGGTATAAGTGCCGAATTTATAGATCGACTGCGGGGTAAGCCCCAGGTGGCCCATCACCGGGATGCCGGCCGAAAGGATGCGTTTGACGCTGTCTTTTACGTCCTCTCCACCTTCCAGCTTTACGGCATGTCCGCCGCTTTCTTTCATGATTCGGATGGCGGATTTGAGGGCCATTTTGGAATCGCCCTGGTAAGTTCCGAAGGGAAGGTCAACCACCACTAATGCCCGTTCTACACCACGAACCACACTGCTTGCGTGGTAGATCATTTGGTCCAGCGTTATGGGGAGGGTGGTCTCATGCCCGGCCATCACATTGCTGGCGGAGTCGCCAACCAACAGTACATCGGCGCCGCCGGCGTCGAGGATACGGGCCATCGAGTAATCGTAGGCGGTTAGCATGGCAATTTTCTCACCTGCTTCTTTCATTGCCCGCAACGTATTCGTCGTGACGCGCTTAACTTCGATTTTCTTATGTACGCTCATGGGGGAAAGTTAGCTAAATAGTCAGAGAGTCAGGGAGTCAATGAGTCAGAGAGTCGCTGCCGCATGAAGCCGCTCGCTATAGCTTGTAGGACGTTAAACACTCGGCCCGGTAAAAACATCGTTGAGTAAAGCCTCCAATGCCTGCTGATCTACCTCATCAAAGGAACCTTCCAATGTGGAGTCTACGTCGAAAACCCCTATTAAAGTACCGTCAGCCCGGCGTACCGGCAAGACAATCTCCGAACGGCTGTTGGGATCACAGGCAATGTGTTCTTTTCCTTGGACCAGGGCGTGGGTATCGTCAACGATCCGCGTCTCCCCCGTAGCGGCGACCGTTCCACAAACCCCTTTGCCAAAGCTGATGTAGAGGCAGCCAAGCGTCCCCTGATAGGGGCCGACCACCAATTCATCCCTTCCACGAACGAGGTAAAACCCCACCCAGTAAAAATAGGGAATGTAAGTTTTCAACAGACAATTGATCGTCACCATCTTAACCTGATCGTCGGTTTCATCTCCGATGGTCGCCAATATAGCCTGGCGGGCCTCAGCATATACCACACGCTTCTGGTCCGGGCTCAGAGGCCGGGAAGGTTTGATGAAGTAGGGCATTTTTGAGGTTGCAGCCATATTGGTCTATTGGTCTATTGGTCGGAAACGCTTAAAAAACGCTCTGGTTCTTTACATGGGGCTGCAAGTTTTCCCACTTGCTTCTTTTTCAATCCTGACGGTCCCAAATATTTGCGTAAAAGTTGTAACACGACGCACTACCTTGCATCTAAAGGAAAAAGCTACCATGCAAAATCCCTTAACAGAAGCGTACAATGAAGCGGACAACCGAACTCTGGTCAATGCTGCCCTTGCCGGCGAGCGCCAGGCATTAGACCAATTAATACACCTCCACCAGCCCTTCATTTATAATGTGGCCTGGAAGATGGTCCACGACCCAAACGACGCTATGGACCTGACGCAAGAAAAATGCGCCAGGTCTTTAAATCCGCAGTCGTAAGCTACTTCAGAGATACGACTCTGCGTACGGCGGAGCAGCTTAGCGGCGCGCTCGAGGCGCCGTTGGCGGATGTAGCTCGCTGGCGCATCACCAAAGGTTTTGCGGAAGGTTCGTTTAAAGGTCGATAGGCTCATACCACAGAGGTGGGCCAGTTCTTCGCTGCTCAGGTTATCGAAGAGGTTAGTTTCAATGACGGCGGCAAAATCGTTCGTTGTTGCGGTAAACAGCCCGGCAATAAGCCGGCGAACGTCGGCAGCCTTATCCGTTCGGGCCAGCAGGAGCATCAATTCCTTGATCTTGAGCTTCTGTAATTCTTCGCTCACCAAAGATGGGTTCTCGAAGTAAAACTCCAGTCCCTTGATGTAAGCAACGATCAATTCAGAAGCGGCACGGTGCTCGAAGAGGATGGGCTGAACACGGTCGACTTCCTCCAGAAAGTCCGGAAAATCCCGGTCGTAGATAAGCCGAAGCGTATCGCCGTATAGGTGAATGGCAATGGCTTCGAAACGGTTACTGCTCGAACTGAGGAACTCGGTAAAATAGTTGCCGCAACGAAGTACCAGCCCTTCGCTGGTCTGCTGATGGATCGTTCCCTGTGGCGTATATGTTTTGCCGTCTCCTTCCACGATGTAATAGAAGCAGGCCTCGTCGGGCATAACAACAGGAACGCGCATTGGCGGGCAGCCAACTACGCGTTCGAAGGTCTTACGGCCGGCGAGTTCGAAGGAATGGTGGTCGGTGATCATACGGCTTCTTTATGCTGGTAATTTGCGCTAATGCATCACAAACGAGCGAGAAGTTGTGCGCATTGCGGCTATAATTAGCGCAAAGATCCACGAGCAGAGAAGGAAAAGCTTGTCTTTTTGGGTCATAAGTTGGCAGGAGAGGACCATACCCCGCCCTCATTGCTTCTCCAACTTTCTTTGCACCTGCGGCCGCGCCTTATTAGTCTTGTAGTTAAGTAGTATTACAGTTAGGTAGTCGCTACCACAAGACCTACTCGCTTCGCTCGACAATAAAACAACTCGACGCGCTGACTATTTGACTAATAAGGCGCGAACGCAGGTGCAAGGAGGGGAGATTATGAAGCGTGGTCCCCTCCCGAGCCAACCACTCGCCATGGTACGACGTTCTCACCGGCACAAGACAAAGACTTGACCAACCAACAGACCATACAAGATTTCTTCCTCAATGCTACCGGGCCAGAACCGCTGGACACGCCCATTTCTCAGGACCGTCTCTACGTCCGAAAATACGGTAATGGTCCCAAGATCATGCTCTCCGTTCACGGCTTTGGCCGCAACGGACGGCGAATGGAACGCCTTGCCCTTGCGCTGGGACGGGAGTACACCACCTTTGCGCCCGACCTCCCCTACCACGGAAAATCAGAGTGGGTGGAACAGCAGTACACCCCCGAGCAGCTCGCTACTGTTTTCAATCGCTTACTGGCTGACTACGAAGACCAGCCGGTTTATTTGCTTGGCCACAGCCTCGGGGGGCGCATTCTGAGTAATACCCTCCCCTTGCTGAATCATCCGGACATTCGGGACCTGGCACTGGTTGCCCCTGACGGTGCTGGTGGCCGCTACACCAACTGGATTGATACTTTACCCAAGTCACTTATTCGTCCGCTGGCCAAATTCAGTGAACGCCCACGTTACATTCTCAAACTAAGCAACTGGTTAAGGCGCAGAGGGGTCATCAACCGCTATTCGGCGGAGTACCTCAACTATAACCTCAAAGACGGAACCTTTCGGCGTCGGCTTGCAGGTAGTTTACGGAGCGTACTAAAATTCCCTCCAGAACCTGCCAACCTGGAAGCCGCCCTGACCAATCTTGGCATTAATGCCACGGTATTTGCCGGGGATCGGGACCCATTACTACACCACGAACGGCTGGAGAATGTGTACGGCCCGCTACCCTCAGTAAACGTAATTCCCTACACAGGAAGTCACTGGTTACCCGAGCAATTGCTTTACGACTATTACCTTAGCAGGTGAACCACGAAATAACACTTCCGCTTTGACACCGCTATTTTACGACAACGTCGGCACCATACTGGACCGCACTACTCGCTTGCTAAAGGCGCAATTCCAGCGGGCTTTTCGCGACGCTGGAATCGACATTACCCCCGAACAATGGGTGGTGCTCGACCAGCTAAATAAAGCCGGTGCCTCTTCCCAAACAGACTTGGCCAATGGCACCTTTAAGGATGCCCCAACCGTTTCCCGCATCATCGACAAGCTGGCAAGTAAGGAGCTGGCGGTACGCAAACGGTTCCCCGGTGACCGGCGTCGTTACCAGGTGGTACTGACGGAAAAAGGGGAAACAACCCACGCTCATTTGCTGCCCCGCGTCCAGGAACTGCGGGTACAAATGTGGTCTAACCTCACTACCGCAGACTATGATGAATTAACGCGGGTGCTGGAGACCATCCGAGGTAACTTCCCGGATTAAGCCACTCAGTAAAAAGGTACCCTGTTTTAATTACTTGTTCATCCTGCTTCTATGAAAATCCTCGCTCCCCTTTTCTTACTGTTTGTACTCTTTGCTTGCGCTTCCCCAAATACGATGGGCAAGCAACCCGTTGCCATCCAGCCCAACGCCACCTTCATCATCGGGTATACCGGTGGCTGGGGCGGCGGAGCCGCCTATAAACTGGAAGACGGCCAACTGTATACATCAGTGGAGAAACGCGGACTCGGTGGTCCAGATGCCATCGCAGGTGTAGCGTTTCAACCTTTAGACTCTTCCACCGGTCTGGCAGCTATGAGAGATCTGGCCAAGCGCTATTCCCCCAAGACCTTTACCGAGGTTGCTCCTAAATTTGATTGCCGGGAGCAAGCCCATGATGGGGTTTGCCCCTACATCATCGTAGTGAAAGACGACACCAGCAATGCCTGGACCATGAGCGAGGTAGATAAAGACCCCGCCTTCGTCGCTTACATGAAGGATGTCCAAGAGGCTTTGACCAAGATGTAGCCCTTGAAATTTCTCCCCTTACATCCTGACATTAAGCGCCACGTCGATCACTTTTGGGTGGTCAAGGACTCCCAGTCGCTGTTTGGGGCATCCCCACCCTTGCACGAATTCCCGGGTTTATCTCCTGAGCTCATCTTTGTACTGGATGGCTACTATACGATCAGTTATCAAGGGACAAAGGAGCGCGTAACCGACAACAAGTTGTACAGCTTCATCCATCAGGAGGTGATAATAGATTTGTCCACGCTCTCGTCCTTTGCCATCGTACGGTTTAAGCCCCGTAACCTATCCTCTTTATTGCCATTCATTAAGGAGCGGGCGGAAGATGTGATGCGAAATCCTGTCTTTCGGGCCGATATTGTTTTCACCGACCGAATCAATCAATTAACGCGGCACCTGAGGGGCCAGCCTGCAGCTACTATTGCTCTTGAACTTGAGGGCTTTCTGCTCGATCATTTTATGGCGGAGCGGGAGGGCTTCCTTTCAGAATTATCCGGCACCTTGCCTGCGGGCGGTAGCCCGCAGGAAATCATGGCACGGACAAATTACTCCTACTCCACGCTCGAACGTCACTTCAAACGTGACACCGGCCTAACGCCCAAAAAGTATCAGGTCATCCGTCGCTTTCGCCTTGCCGTCAACGAGCTATACGACACGGGGAATACCGATTGGCTCTACTACGTCGAGAAGTACGGCTATTTTGACCAGAGCCATTTCATCAAAGAAGTTAAGCGGTATACGGGTTTCACCCCGGGGCAGATATTAAGGCACCCCGGCCTGCACTTTTACCGGCCCAAAAAGACTGACGAATTTTTACAATAGATCGTCAGTAGGTGGAAATATCTTTACCCTAAAATTTTTCATCCAATGCGCCAACCGCTCCTTTTGTATGGCTTTGCCTTTATTTTAGGTCTCTTTTTTTCCTGTCAGAACAAACCGACAGCCACCACTTCGGAAGAGGTTGACAGTACCCTTGATGCGCTTCTTCAGGAAGCAATAGATGATTCTTTAGGCGATGTTCCCGGCGTCTCAATGACTGTGATATATCCCAACCGTAATATCCACTGGGTAAAAGCCAAGGGCTTTGCCGATAAGACAGAGGACACGCCCCTGCTACCAGAACAGCCTTACCGCATCGCAAGTATTACCAAAACGTATGTGGCAGCTGCCATCTTTCGGCTGCATGAAATGGACAGTCTTGACATTGACGCCCCAATAAGCCATCACATCTCCGCTGAACATCGGGATTTATTAGTCGCTGATGGTTACCAGCCAGAAGAGATCACCCTACGGCACTGTTTACTCCACACCAGTGGGCTATACGATTACGCCGTCTCCAGCCCTGCCTACATAGAGGCCGCCAGTAAAAATGCCAAGCGTCGGTGGAGCCGGACGGATCAACTCCGTTTTGCGATGGACCTGGGCCAACCACGCTGGCCAGCCGGATCAGGATTTCACTACAGCGATACGGGTTATATTTTACTCGGAGAAGCCATTGAACGAAGTCTTGACAGTACGCTGGCCTACGGCCTGCGATCATTGCTCAAATTTGAATCAATGGGCCTGAAAAACACCTGGCTGGAAACAGTAGAACCAGCTCCGGCTGATGCCCTCCCTATGGTCCGTCGGTACTATGGCAAGCAAGATTTTACCGAGTGGGACGCTTCCGTTGACCTTTGGGGCGGAGGAGGCCTGCTGGCAACGAGTGAGGAGGTCGCTCTCTTTGTACAAGCGCTGTTTACTGGTCATATCTTTGACGAAGCATCCACGCTGCAAGAATTCATGAAGGGCCCAGCTGATTTTAACGCCGCTTATGACGCCTCTACTGATCCCGGATATATGGATTATCGGTCCGGACACGAAGCCTTCACCCTCTATAATCTTCCGGCCTTGAGTCACAGCGGTTTCTGGGGGTCAGCTTACCTGTACTTACCCGACCTCGAAGCCACCATCGCCGTCAATTACACCACTGGTTTTAAGCAGCGCCTGCTCAAGAAAACGGTATTAGCCCTGCGGTCTTTGGAAGAATAATCGGCTACCATTTTTGAATGACTGTATCGCTTCTGCACTGTATGCTTTCAGGTTGCAGTTAAGGGCGACCTACGCCACAACAACGGAATATGATCACCACCACCAACCTATCCTATCGATACACCAGGCAGGAACCGACCTTACAAAACCTTAACCTCCACGTACCAGCTGGCAGCATTTATGGGTTCCTGGGCGCAAACGGTGCGGGAAAAAGCACGACCATTCGCAATCTGCTTGGGCTTTTGCGGTCAACCAGTGGCGACATCCAGATATTTGGCCAGCCATTGCTTACGGAACGGCCATCCATTCTCCGTCGCGTCGGCGCACTTATTGAAGCACCGTCCTTATATCCTCAATTGACTGCCGTTGACAATCTCCGGATTGCCTGTGACTATCGATCCATTTCGCCAAATCGTATTGCTCCGGTACTCGACCAAGTGGGCCTCACCGGCCAGGAACGTAAGCGTACCCATAAATTCTCCATGGGCATGAAGCAACGGCTGGGATTAGCCCTCGCGCTCCTGCATGACCCAGAATTACTTATTCTCGACGAACCGACCAATGGCCTTGACCCCTCAGGCATCTCCGATATCCGACAACTACTATTGGCCCTGCAGGCAGCCGGAAAAACCATCATGCTTTCCAGTCACTTACTGCCCGAAATAGAAAAAACAGTTACGCACCTGGGCATCATCCGAGACGGACAAATGCTGTTCCAGGGTACCCTACCGGAACTGGAAGCCCTCAGGTCAACCAACCTCACCGTTGAGATAAAAACACCTAATGCCCAGCGAGGTGCTAAACTACTTGGGATAGAACAGGCAGAAGATAATGGCGTATTGCTCGTCCAATTATCATCGCGCGAGGAACTGCCTGACTTGATCCGAAAACTGGTATTGGCAGACATCGATCTGTATGCCGTTCGTTCACTAGCCGGCGACCTCGAATCTCAGTTTCTTCAACTTACCAATCATCAGGTATGAGTACAATTTCCATCTTCCGGGCCGAAGGCCGGAAAATCAAGGGCAGTGTAGCGCTGTACCTCGTCCCCCTTACCGTCGTTTTATTGTTGGGAGTAGTCATGCTGGCACACAGCCTAGATGTTCACCGGCTTGCCGTGATGGGTCAAAACCCCTGGCCTAGGTATTTCAAGACGGCCATCACAAGTTATACCATGGTACTGGCCAGTCCTCTTTGCGTCCTGCTTTGTGCCGCCGTGCTCTACATTGAACAACGGGCTGACGCCTGGAAACAGCTTTACACACTGCCCGTCTCCAGGCAGAGAATTTTGGTGACTAAGGTTGGACTATTGCTTATCCTAATGGCTTCAGGCATTCTGTTTTACTGTCTTGGGCTATGGGCGTCTGGCCATTTATTAGGGGTCCTGTTTCCTGAGTATGAGTTTGCTTTTCACCAGCCCGAGGCGGGGGAGTTACTTCATACTGGCGCCTTGGTTTTTGTTGCCTCCCTGGGCTTAATTGGCCTCCAGTTCCTCTTGGGTCTGCTGTTCAGAAGCATCATTGTCTCTCTTGGCATTGGCTTTTTCGGCATCATTGCGGGCTTTATCCTTAGCACCACCGAGGCGGGGTTTACTAGCTGGTTCCCCTATGCATATCCATTGATTGCTCATGACTCCGGGGCAACAAACGCTATTCACCGGGAGGCCATCTGGGGAAGCTGGCCTCCGGCAATTATTGGGAGTGTCGTATGGTTCATTGGTTGCCTCCTTTTCGTCTTTTGGTGGGAAGGGAGACGGGAGGTGGATTGAACGTTAGTGGTTTTAGTGGCGCGGCCGCAGGTGCAGGGAACGTTAAAGGAGCAAGGACGGGAACGCCTCGTTCTCCGTCGGAGGGCTACTCATCGACGCCGTAGGCGTGCCATGAGGGTCGCCAAGCGGATGGTAGTAAGGGCCATCGCCTACGAGCCGCCCGACCGCCTATGCCCCGGCTTCGCCGGTGCTTCGAGCGGTCCGACGGCCTCCGGCTTTACCCTGCTTTTCACCGATCTTATATTGCACCTGCGGCCGCGCCAAAAAAGAATGCGTGCGTAAGCCAAAGCCTACACACGCATTCCAATTGTCTTTACTTTATGACTACGCTAAGAAAGTATAGATCACGGCCAGAATCAACATCACCGCCACCGCCGAGATGTTGAAGCCCATCCTCGTACGGAACAAGGAATTCTCCAGATTGATGGCCTTGTGGTCATCTTTTTGCTTGTCGGTAAAGATCAATGCGATCACGGCTACGGAAAGAACCGCAAAGAGGTAAACCGCCCAGTCGGGCACACCGGGGACGGGTTGTAGCATCAGGCGAACCGCCGTAGCGCCTCCCGTAGCGATCACACCAATGGCCAGACCAATACGTAGGCGAGAATCGGCCACCATCTTCTCCGGCGCAACGGGTGTGTCGGGTTCACCAGCCGCAGCTGCTCCTGTTTTGCTGGTCACCGCCGAAACGAGGATCATCGTTGCAGAAGACAGCAGGAAGACGAGCGCCATGCGGTCGAGGAAGGGCAGGTCGGGCGTCAGAAATTTGAAAACAATCGAGAAGGCCAGCGAACCTATAATCGTCACCAACGCCGCCTTAGCCGTACCCCGGCGGTAGAACATACCGAAGACAAAGACCGTAAGTACTCCCGGGCTGATGAAGCCGGTGTACTCCTGAATGATCTGAAAAACCTGACCTGCGTCAGCCAGTAACGGAGCTACAATGGCACCAAGCACTAGGGCAGCTGCCGCCGATATCTGACCAACGCGCACCTGCCGCTGCTCGCTGGCATCAGGATTGAGGAGTGTGTTGTAGATATCGATTGTAAAGATGGTCGAGGCCGAGTTCACCATCGAGCTAATGGAAGAGCCGATGGCCGCCACCAGGGCTGCAAAGGTCAAGCCTTTGAAACCTATCCCGACGTAGTTGCCGAGAATCCAGGGAAAGGCCTGGTCGGCTTTGTCGATGTTTACATCTACGCCTTCGTTCATCATCAGGTGGTAAGCGGCAATGCCGGGCAGTACGGCGAAGAAGGGAATGAAGAGCTTCATAAAGGCGGCAAAGGCCACCCCTTTCTGCGCTTCCTGCAGGCTCGTTGCGGCCAGGGCCCGCTGGATGATGTACTGGTTGGTTCCCCAGTAAAAGGTATTCACGATCCACATACCGCCGAATAATAGGGCGAAACCGGGAAGCAGGCCAAAGCTGGACTTCTCTTCACCACTAGCAGTATCAATGAAGGTATCATCGGGCTCAAAAAGCATTTCGAAGTGGCCGGGCACTTCGGCCATCAGCGTACTGATGCCGGTAAAAACACTACCATCACCAACCACACTTAGTATACCGAAGGCAGCAATGGTTCCACCAACAAGGAGTACGACCACCTGGACGACATCCGTCCAAACAACCGCTTTAAGGCCACCAAATATCGAGAAACAAGCAGAGTAGAGTACCAGACCGATAATGCCCCACATCATACTGATGCCAAGCAATTGCTCGATGGCCAAACCACCAAGGTAAAGTACCGTAGCAATGTTGATGAAAACAAAGAGGGCGATCCAAAAGATGGACATGATGGTCCGCACCGTACTGTCGTAACGTTTTTCCAGAAACTGCGGCATCGTATAAATTTCCTTATGGATGAAGACCGGCAGCAGAAATTTCGCAACAATAATGAGCGTAATGGCCGCCATCAACTCATACGTAGCGATGGCCAGGCCCAGCTCAAAGCCCGAACCATTCATCCCGATGATCTGCTCAGCAGAAATATTAGAGGCGATGAGGGAGCCGCCAACGGCCCACCAGGGCAAGCTGCGGCTGGCCAGGAAGTAATCGCTGGCAGTAGCTGCCTTTTCACGATTGGCAATCCAGATGCCAAAAAGTATAACCGCGACAATGTAGACGCCGAATATGGTAAGATCGATCCCTTGTAGTTGCATGAACCTTGTAAGTCTGGTGAATAATGGGTAATTCTGTAAAACCATGCCAATATAGGCTAAGCTGGGCGAAGGCGGGCGAGTGCTTCGTGTAAAAAAACCACTAAGCCCAACTTTCCATGTCTAAACTCACCATTTGCACTAGATTTAGAACCGTTTAGAACAGGAAGACCTCCACCTGCAGGTATCGTAGTTCCCGGTGTTCGAGGCCCAGGGCGGTCAGTTCTCCGACCCTTCCCCGGAAATCGGCCATGGTGGTGGCCTGGGTGAAAGAAGGGGCGGAAAAATGATGGTAGTACAATTGCTTAAAGCGCTTGGCTTCTTCCGGAGAGGTCACGTGGCCTTCACGATGGAGGCCGACGACCTTCAGGGCGTAACGCGCCTGGAGTGGACTGGCACCTATGATGGTAAGGCATTCCGCATCCTGAAAAACCTCTGATAGCACCGTTGGGAATGACAAATCGGGCGGGTATTTGCTTTCGTTTCGTTCTATTCCCTTCCTAAATTGTATTTGCTTTTTCAATCTGAGAATAATCGCAATAAAGAGCAGGTCTTTTCCGCGCTATAGCACGGGTTCAGGAAGCTTAAAGCCCTAAGGGCTCATTCGTTCTTCAGGTTATCTTTTCTTATCAAACCACACACCATGAGTTTTACCTCCAACCAACTTAGTCGTCGCAATTGGCTGCGCAAAGCCACCATGGCCGGTGCCGGCCTGGCTGCGGCCCCCTTTGCCCTCAATGCTGCCCCTGGCCTGCTTCCCCGTCACGCATCAGTGACGGAAATTCTCCCCAGTTTGGAGTGGGAGCGTGACGGTATGGCGCGCCCGAAGTTAAAAGCCCGCCTGCTGGCTAATGAAAACCCCTGGGGCCCCAGCCCGGATGCCCGACTGGCCATTATGGAAGCTGCCGTCTCTGGCAACCGGTATCAGCACGAAGCCGCTTTCAAATTGCGCAAGATGCTCGCTGATTTCGAAGGCGTACCGGAAGATCATATTCTGCTTGCCCCCGGCTCCTCCGACGTGCTGGAGAAGATGGCCATCATGCACTTCATGAACGGGGGGAACCTCGTTGCCGCCGACCCTGCCTACATGTCGCTCATCAAAACAGCGATGGCCATGAAGGCCGACTGGAAAAAGGTACGACTGAAAGATGACTGGGCCCATGACCTGGAGGGTATGGCCGAAGCCGTGGACAAGGACACCAAAATGGTCTACATCTGCAATCCCAACAACCCTACCGGCACCTTAACGGATTCGGACGACATCAGGGCCTTCATCCGCGAAGTGGCTACCGACGACACCACCGTTTTCGTAGACGAGGCTTACCTGGAGTTCTTGCCCGACTACAAAAGCAAATCCATGGTCTCAATGATCAAGGAAGGGAAAAACGTAGTAGTGGCCCGTACCTTCAGTAAGGTCCACGGTATGGCTGGTCTCCGTATTGGTTATGGCGTTATGCTGCCCGCCATGCTCGAAAGAGTCAATTCTATCTGGCGCGGCAACATGAGTCTCTGCAAAACGAGTCTTATGGGTGCCATGGCCAGCCTAGGAGATACGGACTTCCAAAAGATGAGCGTTAAGGGGACTGCCGATGCGCGTAAACAGACGATGGACGGGCTGAAAAAGCTTGGATTCAGCCCCGTACCCTCTCACACCAGCTTTATGATTTTCCCCATCGCAATGAAAGGTAGACCTTTCCTGGATGCAATGCTCGCCAAAGGAATTGGAGTTCGTGCTTTCGACATCTTCGGAGACGACTATTGCCGCGTCAGTATGGGTAAACCAGAAGAAATGGACCTATTCCTTACGGCACTTGAGGAAGTGCTCGTTTAAAGAATTTTACACTATGTATCACGAGCGTGGGGGAGCAGCAATTACCGCTCCCCCGCCTTTTTGTATTCCTGCCAATAATGACGGGGTAGACTTCCACGTAATGTCTTTCGCTTTTGCGCAAACCGACGTGGTGGAGGTTGGAGCTTGTTGGGACTTTCGCACATAGTCCACCGGCTAACTCAGGTCTTAGGTTAATAATCTTAAAAATACCCTCTTAATGAATCCAGCCTTACAGAAAACACTCGTCTTTCTATTGTTAATAGGTGTTGGTTACTTATTGCAGAAGAAGATCAGCGGCAAGCAAGATTTGAAAGGGGTTAAAGTGCTGATCCTTTCCGTCATTCTGCCCGCAACCATTTTCGTCGCCCTCCTGAAGATCAACATTTCGGCAGAGTTGTTTCTGCTCCCCATTAGTGCGCTGGCACTGAATTTCGCCTTGTTTTATGCCGCCCGTCCCATCCTGCCTAAACTAGGTTTTACGGCAGATAGTAAAGATTGGCGTACCATGCTTATGCTCGTCCCATCTTTGGCTCCTGGGCTCAGTTGTTTCCCATTTGTAATGGAATACTTAGGCGATGAAGCGTTGGCTATGGCAGCCCTTTCTGACGTTGGAAATAAGATTTTTGTACTTATTATTCTATACTTGATTGCGATGAACTGGTACTACGCCAGCAAGGCCGATCGAGAAGGTGCGGTGGCTTCACCTAACCGCAAGTCTAAGTTAAAAGATCTCGGACTGTCTCTTTTGCGGGAGCCGGTCAACCTGGTAATCGTTGCGGCCATCGGCATGCTATGTTTCGGGTTCAACATCAATACTCTCCCTGCCTTTCTGGAAACTACGGCACTGCGCCTTGCTGCGTTAATGACCCCTATCGTACTGCTATTCATCGGGATGGCCGTGCGCTTCGAGCGACGAGAAATGGTAATGATTCTCCGCGTATTAGCTTTCCGTTCGGGAGCAGGGCTACTGCTCAGCGGATTGGCGCTACTGGTCTTACCGGCTATGGCACCAACTTTAGCCTTGTTGCTGGTCATCTTTCCACAGTCGGCGGTAAGTTTCTGGCCCTTCGCACACATGTCGGCAGTAGAAGGCCTGCGAAAAGAGGGAGATAAAAGTATTTTCAATATTGATCTTGCGCTAAACGTACTGGCCTGTTCACTACCTTTTTCAACGGTGGTTATTCTGAGTGTCCTTTCTTTCGGAGAGGTCTTTGCCAGCCCCACGGCGGTAATAGTACTCGGAGTCAGCCTTCTCACTATTCCGTTAGTCTTTATCTTAAAAACGAGCACCTCCGGTAAAATCGAGAAAACGGCTAAAACGGTCAAAATGCAAGCCAACCCATCTGCCCGTAAGCACATTACCGCTGGTAGTACGTCAAAAGGATAAAACTCTTTTGGAGAAGTAACCGATCAAAATTCCTTACCGCCTGACAGGCCACTTTTTAGTACACCCTCCTTGTTCCGGTTTCCAGCAGACCTTCCACGGCCTCATAAATTCGCTCCGGCTTCTGCGGGCGCCAGGTCAGGCCATTAAAAGGCCCGCCAAAATGGAGGTAGTTGTCAAGTCGGGTTTGGGTTAGTTCGTCTTCAACGTGCGCATGCACGTTCAGCATCACGATCCAGCCCTCTTCTTCCTGAATTTCCTCCTTCCACTCTTCGTAATAGTCGGTATCATCTCCATGGAAGTTAAGTACTCCTTCCATGACAATGATGAAGTGATGAATACCATTGCCGATCAGTTGATCAATAAACTCCCGTTTTAAATGCATCACATCGTTATGAACAGCATCGTTCCACTCTCCGATCATTTCGATGATGGCGTAGCCTTCTTCATAATCCGTGAAGAGCTGTTTTAGGTATAGGGTTTCTGCCCCAAACTCATCCCATTGCGGATGGAGAAGGTAGTTGTATACCTTATTAGTAAAGCCAAACTCCGAATATTCCCGGCCAAAGAAAGGGGAATACTGGTCTGCCTCTGCCCGGTATTTCTCCCGCCAGCCAAAGTGTGGTTCAATGTCGTGCATACTAAACGATTTCCCTTTTAGCGATCATAAGGGTTAAAAGACTTTGGTATAGAGTTCTTTCCGTTGCTCTCCGGTTGGCGTCCTGTCTTCTAGTAATTCAAATACGTTACGCTTGATGGTGTGGGCGATGTCTCCCGTAGGCAGGTCATTACAATCCAGGCCAAAGGGATCTTCGATTTCTTCGCCCATCAGTTCAATACCGAGTAGGGCAAAAAAGACGAGCATGGTGATGGGGATCGTCGTCCAGCCAAAGCTCTCCATCAGGCCACAGGGCAGGAGTACAGCATAAGCAGAAATGAAGAGCTTGAGGTAAACATTATAGCTGAAGGGAATCGGCGTTTTTTTGATTCGCTCACAGGCACCAAGAATATCAAGCAAGCTCTGGTGCTGTGCTTTAATGTTGATGTAGTCCCCTTCGTTGATGTGCCCGTCGCGGTGGGCCTGAGCGATTCGTTGGTAGATTCGAAGTGCAATAAAATTAGGAACGTGGTTCTTAGTACTGTAGTACGCTTCTTCTTCAGGGCTGAGGTAAATCAGCTTGTCCAACTTCACCCCGTCACGGAGATGTTCCGATAGAGAAAGGCAAAAATTAGCAATGTGCTTTGCCATGAATCTCCGGATACCGGTATCACTCTCCGGCCACATAGCATCTACGTAGATGGCCAGGTTACGAGAGTTATTAACCAGGGCTCCCCACTGTTTACGGGCCTCCCACCAACGGTCATAAGCTGTCGTTGTACGAAAGCCAAGGAATAGGGAAAGAATAACACCCAGGAGAGAGAACACCGTAGTGTCCATCATCATGAAGTTCTCGACCTTAAAATAGTCAACGCTCCAAACAAAAAGTCCGGCGTAAATACCGATACCAAATACGGAGCGTACGATTCTGGTCATCGTCCAGGAAGTGAACAGGTGGCTCATATCGCCAAACCAGTTATCGTTGGTTTTGTATAAGATCATAAGATGTGCTGATTTACTAAAACTATACGGTTAAAGCTCGATTAGGTTTATGGTAAGGATACTCCAAGCTGCTTATTTCCCTGGCGTAATCGTTAATTCTCGTTAAAGCCGTTCCTGCACCGTTACCAAATGTTTAAAGGATCGCTAAAGAAGTAACTTTGCGGGGGCATCCGTCGTCAATAACACCATGAATAACATGGATAAGAATCTTCGCCTTTTAGTGCTGATCCTATTACTGGTGACCCCGGCCCTGTTGTTGTCCCTCATTCCGGGATAACAAGCAACGCATTGATCAAGAAGCGATTGTAAAACCTTGCTCCTCTGACCAATCCCTTGCACCTGCGGCCGCGCCCTAAAAAGCAACAATTTGCTTTCAACGACTTCTAATTTATCCACCTTTCTGCAACTTGTAACCAGCAACCTACTGCACCCTCCGTACCGTGGCCTGTTCATACCCCGCCTCCCGAAGTTTTTCCTTCAGTGCTTCTGCCTGGCTCTGGAAATAAAATTTACCACTGAATACACGGTACATTTTCCCAACGCGGGCGCTGTACGCATCTGAAAATCCTTTTTCACGGAGGCTGCCGAGAGATTTATCTGCATTCGCCTTGGTGCTGTAGGCACCAACCTGAACACCAAAGAGAATATCCGTTGGGTCAAATTGCTGCTTTTGTGGTGCCGCCTGCGTTGGGGGAGCAACTGCTGTCGTCCCGTAAGTACTGATCGGATCACGAAGGTCTTCAGCCGGTACCCGAATCTTTTTCACAGATGCCCTGGAGTATCCTTTCTCACGAATTTCCTTTTCCAATTCCTTAGCCTCAGCCTCGGAAGACAACACGCCAATAGAAGCCCGGTGCAAACCGTCCTTTTCCTTGCGGGGATAAAAATCGGAAGCATCTACTCCCTTAGCGATCATGTTATTGATCAACTCTTCTGAATTGGCCGCATTTCTAAAAGCACCGACCTGGACGGTGTAAGCATCTACCATATTTTCCGGCTGCTGGCCTGCAGGTTGAGGGCTCGAAGGACTTAGCACAGCGGCATTCTCTCTTGCAGCGGCCCGCTCTTGTGACCAGGCTGAGCGGTTGCACGTTGGCCCATCAACACCTAGGCTAATGACCCGTAATTGCACTACCGCAATACCCGCCTGAATCACACCGATTTGCGCAGCGGCTGCCCGGCTCAAATCAATAATCCGATCGGGACTGTTCGGGCCACAATCATTGACTTTCACTTCTACCGTCTGGCCCGAAACGATGTTTGTCACTGCCAGGATGGTACCGTAGGGGAAGTCTTTACTGGCGGCAGTCCGTAATCGGTGGTCATAGGTTTCGCCGGTGCTCGTTGGCCGACCATTAAAACGGTCGCCATAGTAGCTTGCTTTACCTCGCAGGGTTCCTTCCGGTACTGGCGTAACGGGATTTACTGCCGTATTGCTGGGAGATGCGGGGTTCGCTGGTGCCATGGAAACCGTCTGGGTAGGATCCCAGGGCGGAGGCGGGGCCGGAATCGTTTTTCCTTGTTTCTTAAGTTTTTTGGACCAGGCACCACGGCTGCAAGTTGGCCCGGAATCGCTGGTTTTTAAGATACGCAGCCGAACATTTGCTTCACCGGCCTTAATGAACCCGAGGTCCTGTGCCGCCACCCGACTCAGATCAATGATACGTCCTTTTGAAAAAGGGCCACAATCATTAATGCGAACCTGAGTGCTCTTACCATTATCGATATTGGTCACTTCAACAATGGTTCCCCAGGGCAGTTCTTTGCTGGCTGCGGAGTAACCCGACTGGCGGAAAATTTCTCCGGTGCTGGTTTTCTGGCCGTCAAAACGGTCAGCATAAAAACTGGCTACTCCTTCCAGTTTTTGTGCAAAAACTTCAGCGGTTGTGTTGCTAAGGAAAAAGAAGAGTGTGGCCAGAAAAAGGCCGCGGTGTAAATTAGCGTAAGTCATACTTTGGGATATCGTGGATGTAATGTAGGCCCATTTTCGGAAATATTGGCTGCCTGAGACAAAGTATAGCATTCTGGGGAGTTTTTCCGGCCAGAAGGGCCTTGTTTCAGTCTTATTTTCCAAGGGGCGGGGCCGCAGGTGCAGAGGTAAGTTTGTTTAACGAGCAGTTCGGGGGATCGCGTACCTTTGGCATCCCTTTTCCAAACCAATAGCCAAGTTATGCATCCTCAGGGCGAACTCCAAAGCCATCTTTCTTCTACCGGTGTCCGAACCATTACCTTTTCACATCCGGCACACAATAGTTTTCCGGCCCACCAGCTGGCCGGCGTTGTTGCAGCGCTCGACGCCGCAGCTACTGATGACAGCACCAGGGTTATTCTCCTGCGTAGTGGCGGTACACGTACTTTTTGTGCCGGTGCCAACCTTGATGAATTGTTAGCCGTCTCCGACGAAGTGGGCGCAAAGGATTTCTTCATGGGATTTGCCAATCTCATCCTGGCCATGCGTCGCTGCCCCAAGCCAATCGTCGTTGCCGTTCAGGGCAAAGCCATTGGTGGTGGCGTTGGTATTGCTTCCGCTGCAGACTATTGTCTGGCCACAGAAGCAGCAAGCATTAAGCTGAGTGAACTGGCCATTGCCATTGGTCCCTTTGTCATCCTGCCTGCACTAGTTCGTAAAATGGGAATTGCTGCCGCCACCGAGCTGAGCATCGATACGGAATGGCACGACGCGACCTGGGCGCAGTCCAAAGGACTCTATCAACGCGTATTTCCTACACTGGAAGCACTGAATACAGCAGCAACAGCCCTGACGAATCGGCTTTCCGGCTATAGCCTAAAAGCCTCCGCTGAGCTTAAAAAAACCTTGTGGCATGGTACCGGCCATTGGCCGGAATTGTTGGAGGAACGCGCCGGTGTTTCCGGCCGCCTCGTACTGACGGAGGAAGCCAGGACAGCACTGTCTGCATTCAAGAAAAAGTAGCCTTGTTGAAATTTAATGCCTGAAAGGATCTTAGCCGATGATCGCCTCTCGTGCAGCCTTCATCGGAATGCCAATGCACCGCTTTTCCATATAGGTCATCATGCGAAGCATCAGGTCCTTGGCATCGGGATCAAGCTTATGGAGCTCTTTGGCAAAAATCTGGTTCACGGCCGTATGCTTAATGGCTTTGATCTCTTGCGGGAGCTGAGACATCGCCCGCTCGAGTAGACGTTGCCGGTAGGTCGTCTCCAGCTCTCCTAGGTGCTTGTGCAGTACCCCATGGGCACGTTTGATCTCTTCCCGACGGAAGTCCATATTTTCTTCCGCCAGTGCACGGAGTTGTTCTATGCCAACGTACTCAAAATCGTGATTCGCAACGGTACTTTCCGCCACATCGGCCGGAACGCCAAGATCAATAACGATTTTATCGCGGGGGTCTTCTCCGGCCAACAGCCAGTTAAACAAGGCCGGGGTGACGATCGGCTCCGCAGATCCGGTACAGACAATAAGGACGTCAAAGCCCTGCTCGTAACTTTCCAGTTCGCCAAGAGTGAGTCCTTTACCAATCGGGAAGGCATTAGCTAAGCCTGCTGCTCTGGCTTGCGTCCGGTTAAAGACGGTTAATCGTTGCTGTTCCTGTTTTCTCAGAAACTTCGTGACCAGAAGGTTAGTTTGTCCGGCACCAATCATCAAGATTCGGGCGTCAGGTGCAGGCTGAAACTTTCTAAGTTGCTGCATCGATAACGACACCACCGAAACCGATTTTTCTCCAATACGGGTAGAGTTGTAAACATCCTTCGAGGCAAGAACAATTCTGTCGCAAACAATCCTCAGGTCATCTCCAATCAATCCCCAGCTCCGGCTTTGCTCGTAGGCATCCCGGAATTGGCCCAGAATTTGTCTTTCTCCTACCACCAGAGAGTCAATGGAAGCACCTACTTCAAAAAGGTGGTAAACCGCCTTCAGTCCTCGCAAATATTCCATCTCTGCCATAGCGGGTACCGAAGGGCTTCCGGGAAGAAGGTTTGCAAGAAAGGCGTCATCAACCTCGTGGTTCGTTGAAAACATCAGACACACACGATTACAGGTAGAAAGGTAGAACAATTCATCAGCCAGTCCACGCTCACGAATACTGGTCAGGTTCTCTTGTAGTTTATCGTTGGCCTCAAACGCAGATACTATTTCGCCAATGGCCTTTAGCTTGGCGTGACGATGCGTGAGGGTCAGAATGTGAATGTGTTGAAGCATATAGGTAGTCCGAAGGCAGGTTGCAAAGGTAAAATGCAACGGGGGCTTCTTCTGTCACAGGGAGGTATAAAGGCGCTTAGACTCTTTCTAAATAAGGACCGGAAAATATGTCCTTAAAAGGAGGTTATTTGGCTTCTGGTCACTAAATCTGATGTTGCGTTCGTAGCGCGGAGACGACCTGAATAATTGATTGAGAGGGGGGGCAATGCTTGCTGTTGGCACACTGTGCTGGAGTTCCGTCAAGCCTAAACAGTGGTTGAGCCATCAAATACTGGTGCCTTAAGTATGTACCTCCCTTTGAAGGTGGTAGGAATTTAAGCGCCTGCATTTTCTACGATCACCCCAAAGTACCAGAGGTAGAAAAGGATAAGAACGAAGCCCTCCCAACGCGTAATTTTACGATTGTTGCTCATAACACCGAGTAAGATGGTCATTACGATCATCAGGGGGAGGTAGATGGTAATGATATCGTCTGGGATGACCAGCTTCCCGAAAAACCGTGGGATGGCCATCACGATGAAAGTGTTGAAGATATTCGATCCGAGTGCGTTGCCTACTGCGATGGAAGCTTTTCCTTTACGTGCAGCTGCCAGGCTGACGGCAACTTCCGGCAAACTCGTTCCAATTGCCACCGCAGAAAGTGCGATCACCTCCGGTGCAATATTAAGCATGGCACTTATCTTAGTGATCGCATCGATCACCCCTGCAGCGGATAGGCTTACAATCGCCCCTCCCGCAACCAATAACGCGTAGTCCTTCCAACTTGCAGAAGGCCGGTCTTTTTTGTCGGGCCGATCCTGTCCTTTAAGGCTGTAGGCAAGAAAAATGGCAATTCCTCCTAAAAAAAGAAAGGCCTCATAAATCGACAAATTACCGTCAGAGACTGCGAAATACAGCAAGAAAGCACTTCCCCATAGGAAGGGAATATCAATGTGCCACAAGTTGTATTCAAGGTCAATATTTTTGACAACTATTGCCGTCAGGCCAAGAACGAGGGCGATGTTGGTGATGTTGGATCCGACTACATTGCCCACCACGATCTCGGGGGTACCATCAAGAACGGCAACGATACTTGTCGCTAACTCGGGCAGAGAAGTCCCGAAGGCAACAATCGTCACACCGATGATAAAGGGAGAAATACCCAACGAGAGACCAATACGTTCGGCGGCTTCTACGAAACGGTCGCTGGCCCATAGCAACGCAACGATACTGACAATAAAAATGCCGACTTGTAAGAGCAGGTCTAAATCCATATTGGCGGCAAAGATAGATTGCCGGACCGATAGACGGGCTACCCAATGTAGGAAGGGTACAAATTTGCCGTCAATCAGAGGAAACTGGTGGACTAATGCGGGCTAATCGTCTATGTATACCCCCATCTTTCCCATGTTATAGTCTCGCATAGCTTCGAGTATTTCCGTTTGGGTATTCATCACGAAGGGTCCATGCTGCGCCAGTGGCGCACCTAAGGGGAGCCCACCAAGTAGTAGTATGCGCGTCAGGGGAGCTGCTCCAGTCAATGTTACGCCCTCTCCATCCTGGCGGAAATTCAGTAGGGTTCTGCCCGCATAATTGAAGCTATTTGCGGTCTTCACCTCACCGTCTATTAGATAAGCGGCAAAATTAAAGTTCGTAGGCACCGGCAAATTCACCATCGCTCCCGCAGGGAGCTCAAGCTGCCAGGCAAGTAACGGGCTATGAGTTTGCGCAAGGCCTTTTAGCCCATTGAAGGAACCAGCCACTACTTTAAGGATGCCTCCACCAGGAAATTCTATTTGAGGAAAATCCTCCGCCTTCATGTCCTGATAGCGGGGTTGCACCATCTTGTGTTCCGGAGCCAGATTGACCCACAGTTGAATACCTTCCAACTTTCCACCTGATTCCAGAAATTCCTTACTACTCCGCTCACTGTGGATGATGCCCATACCCGCCGTCATCCATTGAACGTCTCCGCTTTTAAGGTAGCCAGTATTGCCCCGGCTATCGTGGTGGCGGATCCCTCCTGAGTACAGAAAAGTAACGGGTTCGAAACCCCGGTGTGGATGAGGACCAACATCCAGGGGATCAATTCCTCGTTCCGCCTCGAGTGGGCCGAAATGATGCAATAGTAAAAACGGGTCTATCTGTTCCACCCGCTGCGTAGGGAGCGGCTGGTGCACCGTAAGGGCACCCATTCGTATGGCCTGGGCGGGCAGAATATTGGCGATGGAACGCTGTTTCATGACAAGTGTATTAAATGTACAGACACTTTAAACAGTGCAATACAGAGGCTGGTTCAGGGCGGGGCCGCAGGTGCCAAATAACGATGGAAAGGAGCAAGGGGGAGGGATGACAATGGTATTACGTCCTCTGCCCCTTTTATCCCTTACCCTTGCACCTGCGGCCCCGCCTAAAAAGGCTTTCTCAAAAGCGTTGCATTATTTTAATAATAGTCGTACCTTTGCGCGGCTTTTGAAGGTCCTGCCTGAGAAAGTGGGGAACGGTTGCCCCCGAAGCGACCCAGGTTTTTAACCATATAAAATTTCACATCCCTATGATGATGGATGATGATAAGGACCCAGCCGTAGACGGCGGGACCGAAGAAACTCCCGTGACCGATTCGGCACCGGAGACCCCCGAAACAAAAATTGAAGAAACCGTTGCTGAAGCAACCGAAGCCGTAGAAGAAACGGTAGAGGAAGCCGCTGAAGTAGTGGAAGAAACCGTTGCCGAAGCAACAGAAACCGTGGAAGAAATGGTCGAGGAAGCTGCTGAAGTAGCGGAAGAAGCCGTTGCCGAAGCAACCGAAACCGTGGAAGAAGTGGCCGAGGAAGCTGCTGAGGTAGTGGAAGAAGCCGTTGAAGAGACGGAAGAAGAAGTTGAAGAAGTTTCTACTGCAAAGGTTATCCGTAAGGAAGCCACCAAAATCGCCGTCGTTCTGACCGAAGAGGTTAAGGAAGAAGGTGTCGAAATTGAAGAAAAGGACATGAGTGGTGCCACTGGCTCTGCTCACGACGATTTCAACTGGAACATGACTGCCCGCTCTGCCGCCAGTCGCTACACCGCCGAAGAGCGGGAAGTGATGGAGAAGCAGTACGAAGCCTCCATGACCAATATCTCCGAAGCGGAGATCATGTCTGCCAAGGTATCCAGCATCATCGACGGTGATGTTATCCTTGACCTTAACTACAAGTCTGACGGACTTCTCCCACTATCTGAATTCCGCGACCAGGCGGAACTCGCCGTTGGCGACACCGTAGAAGTGTACGTTGAGCAGCAGGAAGACGAAAAAGGTCAGCTGGTACTGAGCCGCCGCAAGGCCAAGCTCCTCCGTGCCTGGGATCGTATTCGTGATTCTTACGCCAACGGTACCGTTATCAACGGTAAGGTAATCAGCAAAACCAAAGGTGGCCTCATCGCCGACTGTGGTGGACTGGAAACTTTCCTCCCCGGATCACAGATCGACATCAAGCCGATCGTCGATTACGATGCATACGTTGGTAAGACGATGGAATTCAAGGTCGTTAAGATCAACGAAACCATCAAGAACGCCGTCGTTTCTCACAAAGCACTCATCGAAAGCGATCTGGCCGAGCAGCGCGAAGCAATCATTGCTTCCCTCGAGCGTGGTCAGGTACTCGAAGGTATCGTGAAGAACATCACCGACTTCGGTGCGTTCCTCGACCTTGGTGGCGTAGACGGATTGCTCTACATCACCGACATCAGCTGGGGCCGGATCAACCACCCAAGCGACGTCCTCGAACTCAACCAGAAGGTCAATGTGGCCGTACTGGACTTCGACGAGAACAAGAAGCGGATCAGCCTCGGTCTCAAGCAGCTCCAGAAGCACCCTTGGGAAGTACTCGACGAAACCATCGGCGAAGGCAGCGAAGTGGAAGGCAAAGTGGTCAACATCGAAGACTACGGTGCATTCCTCGAAATCCAGCCCGGTGTCGAAGGTCTGGTACACGTTAGCGAAGTCAGCTGGTCTAACCAGCCGATCAACGCCCGCGAGTACTTCACCGTCGGTGAAACCAAGAAAGCTAAGGTCGTTACCATCGACCGCGAAGACCGGAAGATGTCGCTTTCGATCAAGCAGTTGGCTAATGATCCTTGGAACTCAATCCTAGAGTTTTTCCCGATTGAATCGTCTCATACCGGCAAAGTCAAGAACCTCACGCCCTACGGCGTTTTCGTCGAGCTCGACGAAGGCATCGGCGGCATGATTCACATCAGCGACCTCAGCTGGACCAAGCGCTTCGGCCACCCCTCTGAGTTCACCAAGGTTGGTGCCGACATTCAGGTGATGGTTCTAGAAATAGACGAAGACAACCGTAAGATGTCGCTCGGACACAAGCAACTCGAAGAAAACCCATGGGATACCTTCGAGAACGTGTTCCCAGAAGGCAGCTACCACGAGGCAACCGTACTCCGTAAGGACGACCGTGGCGCCATCGTACAAATGCCATACGGCCTCGAGGCGTACGCCCCGATCAAGCTGATGCGCAAGGAAGACGGTACCATTGCCGATGTGGACGAAACCCTGACCGTGAAGGTCATCGAGTTCGACCGCGACAGCAAGCGCCTCACCGTGAGCCACAGCCGCTACGTCAACGACATCCGCAAGGAAGCGAAAGACCAGGTGTACAAAGAGCGCACGCAGGAGCGCGAAGATACCCGTCAGGCGATCAAGAAGACGTCTGCCAA
>JBGCFZ010000052.1:0-11287 GCA_045110355.1 Lewinella sp.
CCCCTGCTGTAGTGGGTACGGACGGTGCCGATGTGCAATTCCATCACCTTAGCCACTTCGCTAAGGCTCATACTGTGGTAAAAAGCGAGAAGTAATACGCGCTGCTGTTGTTCGGGAAGCCTTGCCAACAGGTGTCGGTAATCAATAGTATCTTCATCAACGTCCGGATTTTCGGTAAGGACGGGGAGATGATCTAAGGTGGCGAACCGGGGCTGCTGCTTTAAATAATCCAGCGCAGTGTACCGGATCACGGCAAACAACCAGGTTTTGAAAGCAGACCGTTCGTTAAAACGGGCTTTCCCCTCAGCAATCTTCAAATAGGTCATTTGTAGTACTTCTTCTGCATCATGGGGGTTGTAATGACAGCATTGGCTTGCCCATCGGAAGGCATCTTCATGATGCGCTTGTAAGCGTTGTTCAAGCTGTTTTTCTGTCATCTGTACCGGTTAGTCTTTTTATTGGCTGGTTTGTATGACAAAGAATTAATCTTTTTACCGGGCGGAGGGCCTCAAGGCCCTCCGCCCAACAAAAAAACGGCCTCCAGCAATGATGCCGGAAGCCGTTTTGAATGCTTTAGAAGAAGGGGAGAGGATTACTTTCCCTCGTCCTCCACCATGTCCTGTTCGATGTTGTGGTCGACCAGAATGCGGTTACAGTGCTCACAGATCATTACCCGCTTGCGCTGGCTGATTTCGAGTTGTTGCTGGGGCGGGATAGCGTTGAAGCATCCACCACAGGCGTTACGTTCAACTGTCACCACGCCAAGACCGTTGCGGTAGGTGTTGCGAATACGATCGTAACCTTTGAGGAGGCGGTCTGAAATTTCTTTACGCTGCTTCTCGGAAGCACGACGTAGTTTCTTTTCTTCCTTCTCCGTCTTCGTGATGATGGCTTTGAGTTCTTCCTGCTTTACGGTAAGCAACTCTTTCTTAGCGGCTTGCTTCTCGAGCGTCATGTCAAGAGCAGCTTGCTTCGTTTCAAGTTCACGTGCAGAAGAGCCGGCTTTTTTATCAGAGAGCTGAATCTCCAACCGCTGCATCTCCGTCTCCTTCATCAGGGCTTCGTACTCGCGGTTGTTCTTTACATTGTTCATCTGCTCCTCATAGCGGAGGATGAGCGACTCAGACTCGTTCATGTTGGCCTCGTGGCGGCCGATCTCCATTCGGAGGTCCTTCACCTGGCCTTCAAGGCGGGTTACACGGGTATTGAGGCCAACGATTTCGTCTTCCAGATCGCTCACTTCCATCGGAAGTTCACCTTTCAGGATTTCGATCTCGTCGATCTTGCTATCAATTTGTTGCAGGCGATAAAGCTCGCGCATCTTCTCTTCTACCGTCTTTTCGGTCAGTACTGCCATGCGTCGGGGGTAGTTTATTACTTTAGTTAGCGGGGATTTACACAAAGTAACGAACCGGGTTGGTGATTCGCTCCGTGCAAAGAACCGCAAAGGTACGGAATTTCTTACTTAACAACTCCGCAAGTAATTGAGTTGTAAACTGTTCGCTTTCATAATGACCAATATCACAGATGACTAAGTCGCCATCAGCGTCAAAAAACTCATGATATTTATAGTCTGAAGTCACAAAGGCCTGAGCACCAGCTTTTTTTGCTTTGTTCAAAAGGAAGCCACCCGCTCCACCACATAGTGCCACAGTTTTTACGGACTGTTCAAGTAATTGGGTGTGTTTCACCACGGGCGTTTCCATGCGCTCTTTCAGATGACGGAGGAAGGTTGATTCTTCCATGGCGACGGGTAACTCGCCAACCATGCCCGAACCAATGGTCCCCTCTTCATCCTTGGGGCCAAGAAGGCGGAGGTTCTCCAGGCCAAGCCGCTGGGCAATGCGCTCATTTACGCCCTGGTGGCGGACGTTGTCGAGGTTGGTATGAATGGCGTAAATCGCTACGTCCTCTTTAATGGCCTTGATGATGGTCCGCTCCACATAGTTGCTGCCGTTGAAACGTTTCAAACCGCGAAAGACGATGGGGTGGTGAGCTACCACAACGTTACAACCCCTGGCTTTCGCTTCCGCGATGATCTCTTCCGTACAATCGAGGCTGGTCAGCACTCCGGTTACTTCCGTTGTGGGCGCGCCGACGAGTAAGCCTGCATTATCGTAACTCTCCTGCAGGTGGGCGGGGGCAATGGATTCCAGGTAGGTGGTGATGTCTTGGATGGTCATTCTTATAGATTGATTGCTATGATAGCTGGTAGATTGATAGTGCTGCTGCAAGGGGGGAACTCACTTCATTCGTGGGCTTCGCTTTTCTAGATTGATAGATTGATAGTGCTGCCGCTGGGAGAAGCTCACTTTGTTCGTAGAGCTTCGTCTTTACGGACGATACAGATTTTATAAAACAGGGACCGAACGAGCGCAGCGAGCATCCACGGTATAACGTGCGGAGCCTATAAATCTATCACATCTATCAATCTAGAGATAGGGGGCGCGGCCGCAGGTGCAAAGAAAGGGATTAAGGAGCAATAAGTTGATGTGGTCGCGGCTCCTGCCGGAGCCATAATAGACATCCTCACTTCACCAAGCCCCGGTACTGCTCAGGCAACTCCAATACTTTTGGCGAAACATCCGTCCGGATACCGGTAGCGACCACCTTTGTGTAAGATTCAGGGTGCTTAGGGTTACGGCTCATGATCTCTAGGGCACAGAGATCAGTAATTGGTTGCCAAAGAACACCAACAGCGCGGAAGGGAAGCGGTAACGCTGGAGTGACGTACAAGTCGTAGTGCTGGCGCTCATCATAACCCTGAGCTACCCAGGTACGGTGTTCTGAGATGGTCATCCGATAGCAGTCATAACCCAGGATTTCCTTACGATCTTCAGGGAAAGTGTCAATTTCATAGTTGACGTCCCACTTTTTTTCTTCATCATGGAGCCACATTGAGCTCACCTTGGGTGTTCCGTCCTGGGTATAATAGATGTAACTTTTACCTTCCTTAAGATCACTTATCCGAAATTCATCATCCGACAACCGGTAGCTTCCTCGGTCATTTCGAACGAGGTTGTTGTAAATAGTGAAAACGGAGGTGTCTGGCTTCGAATTCAGTTCGTCGGCTTGTTTCAGCGCAAAAGCTTTGACCCCTTCATAGTGGTCCAATTCTTCCTTGATGTCATCCGGTTCCATCGCCGAGGTATCGGGGTAAGGCGGCAGGATGTCACTGTGGGCTACATGAGCTTCCGTACGATAGGTGATAGCAATAGCTTGGTTGGCTTGGGCTTGGGTAGGCATTGTCATGAGGCAAAAAGAGAGCAGGAGACGTTAAGATGGTATCTCCATAATGTAAGTTGCAGGTGTAAGTTAGAGGAGCGCGCTTGGCCAGAAGCGTCTCTTGGCAGAACTTAGTTCCCCGGAAATCGGTTCAGGAGCCACTCAGCTCATTTGCTCAATAATCTTTGTTGAACTATGTCCTTCTACAAATGGCAGGGTCGTCACCTCTCCTCCCCAACTACGAACTTCGGCTGCGCCAACGATGTCGTCAACGTTGTAATCGCCGCCTTTGACGAGTACGTCGGGTTTCAGGGTTTTGATTAATTCAAGCGGGGTGTCTTCGTCGAAGGCAATAACTCCGTCAACATAGAACAGGCCAGCGAGCAATTGCATGCGGGCTTCCAGGGGCATGATTGGCCGGCTGTCTCCCTTGAGGCGTTTTACGCTGGCATCAGAATTAACGCCCACAATGAGGCGTTCGCCCAGCGCGGCAGCTTCGGCCAGGTAGGTGAGGTGCCCCGGGTGGATGAGGTCAAAAACACCATTGGTGAAGACGGTCTTGTGGCTGTAGTTGCGCCATCCGCACCGGCGACGGCTGAGCTCAGCGAGCGAGAGTTGCTTGTCAGCAACCAATTCGGATTCAGTCATAGACTGCGAATCTACGATGGCTAATGGGATAAATATTGATTTTTTTCAGTAGTTAGGGGTGTTTTTTACCTTGCTCCGCCAACATTCATTGCACTTGCGGCCCCGCCAAATAAGACTTTTAGGCTTGAATGTGGTCATTGCCAGTAGGTTCCATGAAGGAGGTAGTTTTACAATGCCTAAGTTAGCGAAAATTCGCTAACGAGGAAACGGGCTTGTTTTTTTAGTAAAAACGCTGAACACCCGGGTAACCTTTGGGCGCACGCCTACACTCATCTGCGAAGTCATCTTACTTGACTGGTTCTTTTCAATCAATTTTTTGTCCGGATTTATTCGCCTGTTGCCCGTTTTATTGTCTTACCTGTTTCACCACCCATACCATGAAAAACGTTCACACTCCTCTGGCAGCACTAGCTGGCAGCATTACACTATTCGGCCTTGGTACGCCAACCTTCTACTTGCTCACTGACGGATTTGCTTCCCAAAAGGCAGCCATTCTTCTCTGTACCATCTTTGCCCTGGAATTATTTTCCATCCTCATTATCACCTTACTGTACGATCGGTTTGTTGCCGTTCGGACCTTCGCCAAAGGCGCGTTAAACGGTGCCTGGTTGTGCAGCCTGATTGCCTTCAACGGCGTATTCATCTCCGGCTTCATATTCTTGAACACCCAGTTGGATTTTACGGCTATGACCGGCATTACGGCCGCTTCAGCTATGTTGTTGTACACCATCAGTACGGGGATCCGGGGCGCAATGGCCGGTGGTGTTATCGGCTGGATGCTAGGGAGAGATCGGGTTGTGGTCTGAAGAGACCGCTACTATCAGGAGGGATATCGCAGCTGTATGCGGAACCCCTGGGTGGTGTCTACCACCAATTCAGCCCCAATGGATGTTGCTCGCATGCGCATATTACTTTGCCCGGCTCCGGTAGTTTTATAGGTCTTTTGTTGTACTTCCCCGTTGTCATGGATAGACATTTCCAGCTTGCCATTGTTGTTGCTTAGGTCAATGTTGACGGTGTCTCCATTGCAATGCTTGGCTACGTTGGTAATCGCTTCCTTGTAGATGAGGTACAGGCTTTGACGAACGTCGGTCGTCAGGCTGCGCTTCAACTCCATTGAGCCCGTGCTGATGCTGTACTGGATGTTGCGGTGCGACAAGGTTTCCTCCGCATGCTCCCGCATGCGGTCGATGAGGTCCGCCAGAGTATCCTTGCGTGCATCAATGGCCCAGACGGTGTCCCGCATACGCGACATGGCGCTGCGGCTCATTTCTGCGACGCGGGCCAGTTTGGGCTTGGTGTCCTCGTTGGCTGTCAGTTCTAATAATTCCGTCTGCATGGCCAGGCCGGAGAGCATGCCGCCAACGTCGTCGTGCAAATCACTGGATATTTTGACGCGAAGGCGCTCGACTTTCAATGCCTGCTCCAGACGGTACTGGAAGATAGCGTACATGATGGCGCTGACCAGAAGGAGACAAAGCAGGTAGAACCACCACCGCTGGTAAATGGGCGGGATGATGATTAAGGATAGGACTTTAGGGATTTCGTTCAGCACCTTATCGGAGTTTGTAGCCCAGGCCTTGAAGGTGTACTTTCCGGCGGGCAGGTTGGGGTAGCGGACGAAATTGCGGGTTCCGGCGTACACCCGCTCATCGTCGTAGCCCTCCATCTGGTAATAGTATTCGTTGGCTTCGGGGTCGCTGTAGTCCAGGGCGACGAAGCGGAAGGAGAGGGTATTGTCTTGGTAACTGAAGGTCAGGCTTTCCTTTTCATTGAGGTTGCCTTTGTTTTCCTCCCGCCTTGGCTGGAAGGGGGCATCGTTAACTAGCAGTTCGGAGATGGAGATGTTGGGTTTGAAGTTGGAGAGTTTGATGTCTTTGGGGTGGAAGGTGTTGACACCGTTACGACCGCCAACCCATATCTCTCCGGTAGATGGGACAGAAATACAGGCATTACGCGCGTAGGCTGTAGACAATAAACCATCGGCCTGGCTAAAACTCTGAAAGGATAATGTTCCTGGGACATATTTGATCAGACCATTGCTGCTGGTGATCCAAAGATTACCTGAGTCATCCAGTTTCCCCGCTAGTAATTTTTCAGCGGGTATTTCGTCAAACACTTTGGTGTACGAAAAATCAGTCAACGATATCTTCCGTAGACCTCCCTTATTTACGGACCACAAAACATGGTGGTCAGGGTCTGGAAGCAAGGCATTACAAACCCCGAAGTCTGGATAGTCGCTCCGCTTTTTCCAACCACTACCGTTAGGGGTTAAAATAACCATTCTACCATCGCGGTCACCGATAAATAAGTCGCCTTCACTACTTTCAAAAATAATATTGATGACTCCTAAGTTTAGAAAATCAAATTCAGAAAACCTGCTGGTATCGGAGGTGCCATCTGACAGGTCAAGCTGGTAAATAGACCGCCCGAAACTACCAAGTAGCCGCTGATCCCTTAGTAGGCATAAAGCGTTGAACCGGTCTTCCGGGCCATTGTCAACACCGTAAAAGTTTTCGTTTAGATACTCGAAGTCCTGTTTCTCTTCCCGCCAAGGGAACAAGAAGTTTGCGGAATGTGCCCACCACTCATTGTCTACAGCGATGAAATTATCCAGACTGAATAGCTCGGAGTATCCACTTGGCCAGTAGTCATTGAGCATTTTGTCATGGTGACTTTGAAGTCTACCCTCTTGATCAAACACATAAGTGCCATTTTCTTCTGTACTGCACCAGATTTGCCTTTTACTGTCTACTGAAATCGTGCGTATGGCCTTCCCTTTCAGCTCTGGGATTCCGGCAAACTTGTGTTTTTCAACGTGCCCGAAAAAGGCGGTGCCGTCTGCACTGAAAACCAATACTACACCATTAGAGCTCTTGCTAAGGCTGATTAAGTCCCTGTCTGATAAATCGGTATACCCCTCCATCGTGCCAGGAATTTCTTGGACAAAGGATTGTTGGTCGGCATCAAAAACGTAAAGCCCATTTGAAGTGGCCGCTAAAAGTTTCTGCCCCTGGAAGGGGACAATATCATTCACCCATTCAAGGTCATCAGCTACGTCTTTTGACCGCGTTTTGATGACGCCGTAGACTCCGGTATGCGGCTGATAGAGTCCAACCCCGTCGTAGACGCCAATCCAGCAATTTCCTTGTTCATCTTGGTAAACTCCTCTGGTTGGGCTGGAAAAATTGCGGGTCGCACCATTTAGTAATTTATTAAATTCAAGGTAACGGCGTTCTTCCGTGAGCAGATCAGTCACGTAGAAACCTGGTTTATCCGGAAGCCTGAGTGACAACAATTGAATGGGGACTCCCTCGTTATTCTTGACAACATGAAACTCCTTGCCCTCCAGGGGGAACCCTGGCTTAAACGTTGTGGTCTTACGATCAAACCAGTAGATTGATCCTTTGGCCCCTTGGCCCACCCTTAGCCAAATGGATCTATCCGTAGTATCCAGATGAAAAACCTGGAGATCACGCCTGCCGTTTTTAGGACGAAAACTTATGAAATCGTCCATCGCTCTTCGGTAGCAGTAAAGGGCTACATCACTGGAGAACCAAAGATTTCCTTCCCGGTCTTCAAAGCATTCACTCGTTATTGAAGAGAATGCTTCCGTTTTCTCCAAGGTATACCTTTTCAGTATCCTCCCATCGAACCTTATCAAGCCCTCATCAGTACCAATCCATTGATAACCATAAGAGTCTTGTGAAAGAAAATATCGCTCGGATGAAGGAAGCTCTTCCTTATCGGCAATCTGGTGCAGGGTTAACTGGTGGTGTTGGGCCACCAAAGTCAAGCTCGGGCAACCTATGATAACTCCGGCTAATAGGAGCTGATGTATCCAGATGAATTTCCGCATGCGTTGACCCTTTAGCTAATTATCAGGCTAGGTCATCATCATGGCTATCGTCATTATCCCAAGGAACTGGATAGGGGTTCTCTTCCAACCTACCCTGGATGACAACCATTTCACCTACGCTGACCGCTCCACGGGGGTCAATATGCAGACAATGTCCCGGGCAGGGGCGGTCGGACAAAACAAACAGTTCGGACCGATCAAAGTCTGGAAGTAAAACCCTGCCCTTCCCGGCATTTTCTGCGGCGAAAGCTACATAGGACGAAAGAGTTTGGTCAGCGGGAACGGACAGATGAGGGACAAGCGCCTGAATTGTAGTCAGGTTTGCTTCGTAGAGGAGAATGCCAACAACTCCAGCATCAGCCAGTAGGCGATTGAGCATGGTTAGGCTGAAGTAAGCGAGCAGTGGCGTGTCCTCACTTAGGTGATCTTCCACCGATGATCTACTGACTATCACGGCATCTTCTGGGGTTAAGGTATCTACATCCCGGACAATGGGTATTTCACTGATAAGCTGAAAAACGGTATCTTCTTTATCCGTTAAAAAGCCAACATTTTTCTTGGGTGCATCGAAGCCATTTTCAAGTACACCGCATACGATCAACTCTGTGGTGGTGAATTGCCTCGCCTCGCTACCGGCTTTATAGACTCTGATGCCAACACAGCCCTCATTAGTGAGGGCTAGCGCCAATTCCTCCCGGCTCAAGTAGCCAGCGGGCTGGCGGTTATCTGGTATAATACTACGGAGTTGTTCCGGTTTTAAATCACTGATTCCTTTGCTGTTTGCGCTATAAAAAGTCATAGTATTTTTCGTTTAGTGTTATGCGTGAATTAGTTATTGGCCGGAGCTATATCTCCCCCGACAAAGACTTCCGAATCACCTCCGCCTTAGAGTTAACCTCCAAAGCACGGTAAATCCGTTTGATGTGGTCGCGGACGGTGTCGATGGATATCTCGAGTTTATCTGCAATCATTTTGTAGCTCAGGCCGTCAACCAGGGCATCGACGATCTGGTGCTGGCGAGGCGTTAGGGTATCGCCTTCCTTCGCCGCCTTCGGCATGAAGTGGCCGGCGATCTTGCGGGCAATCGACGGCGACATGTACGAGCCGCCCCGGTGCACCACGAAGAGGGCTTCCTGGATCTTTACCAGTGAGGTCCGCTTCGAAATATAGGAACAAGCACCGGCACACAGCGCCTTGAAAATCTTTTCCTCTTCCTCAAAGGTGGTGAGCATCACGATGTCTGCCTCTGGGCACTTCTGGCGGATGTGGCGGATGCCCTGCAGGCCGGACATTCCCGGCAAACCGATGTCTAAAAGTACCAAGTTAATGTCTAAACTTATAGACTTGGTGGCCTGCTCCAAAAAATCTTCCACGCTGGTGGCGACCAAATTAACGGATATGGCCGGGTTGGCGCCAAAGTATCCCTGTAGGCTTTCGCGGATAACGGGTTCGTCTTCTATGAGGCAGAGGTTGATGTTTTCCATGTTCACAAAGTACGGGGTGTAGGAGAAAAAGAAGAACTACATTTTCATGTGGAGGGTGGGGTTGGTCTATTTGCCTTTTGGTACTATTGGTTCGTTAGCCCCGAAGGATAATGGACCAATAGTCCAATAGCACCAAAAAGTCAGGCCGATAATCGAGCAGCATTGGGCTGTAGTAAAGTATGGACCTCCTGCCGCAACCGCTGGATCTCTAACAACACCTCCTGAATAGTCGGAGGGCTCAGAAAATCCTGGTCCTGTAAATGACGAATAGAGGAGCGTTCTTTTTCCTTTATTGGTGCAGAAGGTCTTTCCTGTAATTGAACACCAAAGGCCCGGAACAAATAGCTGCCCGCATAGCCTATGACCGTATCCATTCCTCCCTTAAAGGCGGGTAGCTGATTCGCCGGGCGGAGGTAAAGCCCCGTTTTATGCATTTCAGAAAGCAGGTTGAGGGCGCGGAGTTCTTTGTCTTTGGGTACTATGCTGGGCAAGCGGAGTCCTTTGGCGTCAAAGTAGGCTGTGGCACCAAGATAGCCCCAACAAGAGGGTTGACGCCGGCCCTGAGCAACGGCCATGACTGCCCTTAGGGAGTTCATGAAATCTGGATTGATGTCTTGCAGTGAAAGATTCATATGCGATGTGTTGAAGGTGTGAGCATGAATGTTTTATACCGATCAGCGGTAATAGGACAATGCAAAGATTCTGGCAACGCCCATTCTTTTTACCCACATTTTCATGCGGAGGGCTTGTGATACCCCCCCGTTCAGGCAATAGGTGTTTCTACCCTCCACACGAAAATGTAGGTGTCTTCGCTCCTCCCTATCCCCAACTTTGCCTTGCCGACAGGGGGCAAAAAACATGTATTCCCCATCGGCCAATTTTCCCTTCACCTGCGGGTGGCCAAACTATTCTATTCCCCCGCATCAATTATTCTACTATGAAATTCTACTTTAAGCTTACCCTCCTCGTAGCCTTCTTTACCTTCTGTGCTCAGGCTGCCCAAGCCCAGGCCGAAGACCAACCCACCACCTACCACGTTCACGACTACTTCATGGTCCCATCCGGTGGCCACGCCGATTACCTGGCTATGGAAAAGGTGTGGAAGAAACTCCACCAGGCCAACATCAAAGACGGTAAGTATACCAACTGGGAATTGACCGAAGTCCTGATGCCAAACACTGGCGCTGGCGGCTACAACTACGTCACCCGTACCAGCGTAAGCGGCGAAGATAACCTCGCTGCATTGCTTACTGGCGAGTTCTTCGCCGGCGACCCATCCGAGAAGCTGACGAAGGACGAAATGGCCATTCTCAACAATACGGGCAAGCTACGCTCCTTCGTAAAGCGGGAGGTGTATACGGTATCTCACTTGCTTCCCGCCGCAGATTGGGACAAGGTCAAAGTTGCCGTTCATAATCATTTTGATTTCCCCGAAAGCGGCGGCCGTAGTGCCCACGTAAAATCAGAAAAAGACATCTGGGATCCCGTACACGCCGCTCGCATCAAGGATGGTAAAATGCTGGGTTGGGTCGTAGCGGCCAAAGTGCTGCCTTGGGGAGCCGACGAGTCGTTTCATGACGTAACCGTGGACCTCTACGAAAGCCTGGCCAACTACCTGGCCAATCGTAGCCCAATGCCCTACTTTGAAAAAGCTCATCCCGGCAAAGACATGGATGAAATGATGGAGCAGACCAACGCCGCTGCTACTCTGGTCAAATCAGAAGTGCGCCTCATCCTGGATACTTCCCGCTGGTAAGAAAACAGGCTGTAGTACCAGCCTGATTAACGTTTATACATAGTTGATTTATTAAGTGGTTCGTACTCCCAGGAGTACGGACCTTTTTTGGGCGCGGCCGCAGGTGCAAGGTTAGGAATTGGAAAGCAATGCTGGAGCACCCTTGCTCCTTTTACCCAATATTGCACCTGCGGTCGCGCCAAAAAAACGCCCCCGTCACAACCTCCGGCCCCTCCGTGCGTTTGCCCATAAAGATAGCCCATAGTAAAACCTCCACCGTGCGGTAGCCACTATCTGACTATTTGACTCACTGACTATTTGACTATCTAACTCCAA
>JBGCFZ010000053.1:0-13362 GCA_045110355.1 Lewinella sp.
TACCATCAATGTGTACGACCTGAACGGGCGTATCGTTAAGGAGGTATCCGGAGTGTACAACGCAGGTAAGCACGCTGTGATACTGCAGGGAAAGAACTTCCCCGTAGAAACCTTGATTTATACACTAACATTCAAAGGTCAACGCCTGACCAGAACAATGCTTCGTGTACGCTAACAGGCCATTTATCTGCTGATAAATGTCGTGAAACAAGGGAGAATGGCAGTAATGCTATTCTCCCTTTATTTTTCTATGAAAATTGTTTAACTTCGCATTACGAAAGAGCTACATATTTTACTAAATTGTGGCACCTCATTCGTGAGCTATTTCGGATTTTATTGAGCAGGCCTAATTTTTTCTCCTACTTAAAGGTCACAGGGAGCTTGTCTACACACTAATGTTGGATTATCTGGTTCAATGCGCTGCCCTGGCACATTGACTAAAGTCGTTTTATTATTTCTGTTTTACGTTTTTTATTAACACTTGAACAACAACAACATGTATTACCATCCCATCCATATGGGAAGACCTACCTATAGTAGGCTTCCATTACTGTTTTTGTTTTTGCTAATTTCTATTTTTGCAAAAGCTGAAGGAACAGCTAACCTCAGGACTGCTGATGGTGATCCGGTGATGCTCTTTGTGGGCAATCCTAACTTTGGCAATTTTGCTACTTATTCAAGTCCTGAGAATAGCCGTTTAAACTTCAGAATTGCGGAAGCAGGTGAAGTAGTCTATTTTGGTATGGCTCGTGCTTACCGAAGTTCTGGAGTTCCGGAATCATTTGGACAATATAATTTCCGGGTAAAGAGTGCTGCCGACGGAAGTGTCGTTTTTGGCCCTATCCGGATGAACTCTGACCGGGAAAACCTAACCAGTTTTGAGCAAGCTCAACTTGGTCCGGAAGAACTTGCTGCCGGAGGTTACCCAACGGATCAGAACACAACCTTTACTGCTCCGGCTGCGGGAGAATATTATGTTGAATTCGATCAGGTTGGTAGTCGCCCTCGTTATATCGGTCTTTGGGACATTACAATTGCTAACCAGGGCGTTGAACAATCTGGACGAGTATATTCTCGGAACTGGGCCTTTCGGGTTCCGGAACTAGAGCCACAACTTCCCGAATGTGCTTTCGGTGCAGAGTTAAGCACAAAATTTTTCTCCTACACTTCTGATGGGTTCGTTACGGAGATAGACTTTACGGACTCAGGCTTTCAACCACTTTCTTTTAACCTGGCCTTCAATAGATCAGGTCCTGGCGAAACAGGTGATCTTTTCCTCGACCGGCAATCCATTGCTGAAGAAAATGCCACTAGTAACGTAGCAGAACACCTCATCTTTTTAGAAGAACCTGATTTGAACCTTTTCCCGGATGGATCTTGTGGTACTGTTCAAGTTTCTGGTGCATTGACCTGTCGGGAAAACGATTCTTTCTGTATACCCATTACGGCCACCTTGATGGGCCAGGTCCAAATTTTACTCGATTTCAACAGCAATGGAGTTTATGACGAATCAACGGATCGGCTACTAGAGTATAGATTTTCAGATGCAGATGGGCTGGAAGCCTGTGTGCCATGGGACGGTTTCCTTGCTGATGGGACGCGCCCGGAAGATGGAGCAACGGTTGATATCATTGTAGATTATACACAAGGTGTCCAACACTGGGCCTTGTATGATGGAGAATTGATGCGTAATGGATTCTGTGTTACACCAGTTCGTCCGATCTGTGGCGAATCAGGCACTACGGCGTTGTATTACGATGACATCAATATCCCAGATGATCCAGGAAACGGTGCACCCAAACGGGTAATAACTGGTTGTGAGTGTCGTACCGGAAATTGTCGTACCTGGACAAATTTCGAAGCTTACGCTTCGGCTGACTGTACGGTGAACAACGATAATACCACTGGCTACGGTGACAGAAATACGCTGAATACCTGGTGGTTTGCTTCCAGCCGAACCGTTACTTCGTTTAATGTGCCGATTGATGCTGTGACCGTTGATGGTCCCCTCATGCATTGCCCGGGAGAAAATGTTGCAGTGACACTCAACTATGCTGCGGCTAATGAAATTGCGGCTATTCGCTGGACCGGGCCTGATGGCCTCCTCACTGCCCTGAACGACCAGCAGAATGTGATGGTCGATCAGAGTGGTATTTACACTGTACTTGTTACCGACGAATTTGGGTGTGAAAGCTCCGGGAAGTACATGTTGATGGATGTAGAATGTGACCTCAACTTAGTCTTACTTGGTGTTTCTTGTGATGATAACGGAACAGACACTGACGCAAGTGATGATGTTTTTACTGCCAGAGTACGAGTAGAGGGGGCAAATAGTGCCAACTTTATTGCAGGTGGAGTTGCCTATGCTTACGGTACAGAGATTGAACTTGGTCCGTTCCCAATCTCTGATGGAGATGTAATTTTTGTAGCAGAGGATGAGGTGTATTCTTGTTGTACAGAAATCATCACCATTAATGCCCCAATGCCATGTAGCGATGGATGTGCCATTACTACTGGAGACATAGTAAGCACGAACTGTATTGACCCAGGTACTCCAACAAACCCGGATGATGATGAATTTACGTTTAATCTGATCATTGACGGAATCAACCTGGGAGATGGTTGGACTGATGGCCAGGGTATGACCGGTAACTACGGAGAAATGGTGACCTTTGGCCCATACCTGATTGCCGATGGCGCCCAGCAGTTTGAATTTTCTGATGTCGATGATCCGAGTTGTGTGTTGACGGCAACGATCCAACCCCCAATGCCTTGTTCTAATGAGTGTTTCCTAGAACCAGAAGTTACCAATGCAGTATGTGATGACAACGGGACGCCCTTCGACGTGACAGATGACTTGTATTACTTTGACCTTATTGTAAGAGCAACTAATACGCCATCGCTTGCTTACAGCCTTAATGGCGCCGGCGCTTCGTTCTACAATCAGGTCATCACCTTCGGGCCATTCATGAATTTTGGCGCAGACTACACCTTTGTAATCGAAGACCTTGGAGAAAGTGAGGCCTGTTCATTAACGTTTACGCTTCCAGAAGCACCGGTAGGATGTGAACCAGAATGTAGCCTGGACATTGAAGATGCCAGAGTCGTTTGTAACGATTTTGGAACCGAGGACGAAGAAGACGATGAGTATGCCGTAGAAATTCTGGTGACCACACTTAACCCGCTTTCTACCGGATGGGAATTACCCAACGGGACCCAGGGGGCATTCGATGAATATGTAAACGTGGGAAGAATCTCCCCGGGTGCTGGAGAGCTGACCGTAGTTATTTTTGAACAGGGGAACCGGGAGTGTACGAATTCCATTAACGTATCGGCCCCGTCAATTGAAATAATCTGCCCTGACGACGTAACGGAAATTGATCATAAAGTTGGTTTGCAAAGATTTGGTGGAGAACTGACTACCGACAGTGAATTCGAACGTGCAGACCAGGAAGTCTGCTGGCAGCAGAATGAAGTACTCGACGGACAACGCCGCTACTTTGGCCGCTACGCCATTAGCCGTATGGAACCCGGTTCTACGGGCCTTCGTCTGTTCAGCTTCTATCTGTATGCTCCGGAAGATGTTGAATTGTTAGGGGCCGTGTTCAGCCAGCAACTTGAGGAAGAACTGGATTGCTGCCACCTGACCAATGATGGCCCGGTATCAGCAGAACCTACCAACGTTCGTTCCCTCCCGATCATTCCTGACAGCCTCCGGCCTGAAGGCATGGTACTACAACAGCGGTTCTCTGTGGCGCTTCGCCCTGACCAACTATACACCCTGATCACCAGCAGCCCCAATTCTGGGGTGGTAAGTGATTACGAGTGGATCGTAGTTTCAGCAGAACAGGAAGAACTGTTCGTGCAAATGGCAGACAACCCCGACCCGGTCAGCACCTTTACCAGCGGCTCAGTAGTCTTTGATCTGCTAAATGCTGACATCACCGGAATTATGAACGACCCCGCCTCCATTGCTACGCTTGGAAGTCCGGAAATAACAGACCTTTGTGGTGTTGCGAACATTGCCTTCAACGACCTTATGTCTGGCTCCTGCGATCGCGCCCAAATCATGCGCTCCTTCAATCTTGACCTTGGAGATACCATCCTGATGGATGTCTGTACCCAAAACATCAACTTCCGGGCCCTCGGCTTTATCGACATCACCTGGCCGGAATCCCAAATTCGTTTCGGTTGTTCAGATACTTTCCCTACGGACCTGAATGACCATCCCGCACCAAGCTACACCGGCTACCCCTACGTTTATCGAGGTGGCTTACCGGTTGCGTTAAGTGAGCCTACGTTAGACGATCTGGTGACCGATTACTCGGACGTGGAAGTAATACGTGATGATGGAGGAACCTCTATTCTCCGGACATGGAGGGTACAAGATGCCTGCCGCAGTGCCATGAGGACCTACACGCAAATCATCAAACTGGAGAATAACGGCCTGCCATTCTTTAGCTGCCCGGTAACCAATCATTATTGCCCGATCGTAGAAGAAGACATCATGCTTTGGGCAACTGGTTTTGAAGATTGCCTTGCCGATATTGAAGTGCCTCAGCCGGAACTCGCCAATATCTGTGATTCCGCCAACTGGATATTTACCACTGAAATACTTCGCCTGGAGCCAAATGGTGATACTACGCTTTACCGCTCGCTGGAACTTGGTGACAGCCGATTGGTGGAAGATGTTCCGCCAGGAGATTATTTCCTCCACTTCATTGGCACACACCCTGATGAAGTTATTGAAGATCGTTACTGCCGGATTCGGGTCGCTGATCTTTCGGAACCGGTTGCCGTCTGTAAAACTACGGTCAACCTTTCTCTACCAGGTAGTGGTGAGATCACCGTACCCGTCGGGATCATCAATCAGGGCAGTTACGATAATTGTGGCATTGATACCCTGCAGATTCGTCGCTGGCGTGCTGACAGCACTGGCTGGTCAGACTGGGATATTGTTGGTCTGACGTTCGACTGTGAAGACGTTGGAACCGTGATTGAGGTTCAGGTAGAAGCAATTGATGCTGCGGGTAACCGTAATTTCTGTACCTCATACATTACCATTAAAGATAATACTGAGCCATATTGTACGGGCCTTGAGTCTGTTTACATTAGCTGTGATGATCTTCCCGGTTATTTCAATGCCTATGACACCACCCAGCTGCGTATGATGTGGGGTATGCCAGAAGTAATTGATAACTGTTCGGCACAAGCGGTAGAATTTCCGCCAATTGTGACTGGGGATAATTGTTCTCCTGAACGGATTCGCCGTCGTTTCCAGGCAATCGATCAGCATGGTAACCTGAGTACTGGTTTGTTTATCCAGGATATCCACGTTACTCCGTCGCTCAACTACGCCATTCAATTCCCGATGGATACAGAGACCATTTGTAGCGACTTTGTAGATACCTTAGTTATTGCGGGTGCAGGATGCGATAGCATCACGATGGCGTTTGTTGACATCTTCTTGCCCACGGAAGGAGAAGAATGTCGGTATGTACAGCGCAACTTTGTTGTCACGAACTGGTGCGAATGGGATGGTGTATCACCATCTATCCGAGTGAACCGGAATGAAAACTGTAGTGATACGCAAGGAGACGCCAAGATTTGGCTGGTGCGGACCAATGAAGGGATCTTCATTGATACGGATAGCTTGGCAGATAATAACCTGCCAATGGCAGGCACCTTATGCAACGGGGAGAACCCCGAAGGGTACATTCGTGAGGTAACCGGAGAAGCTGGTGGCCGCTACGTTTACAGTCAGCGCTTTAAAGTATTTGACACGACTGCGCCCGAGCTTGCACTGACGATGTTGGATACCATTTGTGTCGATACCAGTTTGTGTCGTGCGGATGTTCCCGTGGGCATTCAAATCCTTGATGCCTGCCAGGTTGACCCCGGGCAACTGATCGTCGGAATTGACATCAATAATAATGGTACGGTGGAAGCCACGAGTGTATCCACCGGCGAATTAACCGGTGAATTCCCCAATTACGTTTTCACGGCATCGCTTCCAATTGGTGACCACCGTTACGTCTTTACCGTAACGGACGACTGCGGTAATACTGCAGTAATCGAACGTGAATTCAGGGTCAATGACTGTTACGTTCCGGCACTTGTTTGTCGGGGAGACCGAATTTATAACCTCCAGCCCCTTCTCGAAGAAGGCGATATTGATAACGACGGCATCATCGAAGAAGCTGCTGTTTTAGTAGAAGCTGTTGACCTGGCGCAGTGTAATTTCCTGGACTGTAGTGGGGACCTGACGTTCTCTGTGAACAGGGTAGGGGAACCGGCCGATATTAATATGCAGAGCATCTTCCTCGATTGTGGAGATCGCTACGAAGTATATCTGGAAGCTTATGTATGGGACGATGGCTTCAACCCATTCCGTGTACAGCCTGATGGTAGCATTGGTGGCCCGAACTGGCGTTCCTGTGTCGTCAAGGTCCGGTTGCAAGATCCAGGAATGGCTTGTAACTCCTGCCAGGTTGCAGATAACATCACGGTTAACGGCCGCGTAAACAGCCTGAGTGGTGCGCCGCTTGATGAGGTAACGATCTTGGCCAATGACGGGGAAACCCTGACGAATAACTTCGGAGCCTACCAGATTGGAGCCGTTGTTGGAGAGAGCTACACCCTCAGTGCATCAAAAGATATAGACCCTCGAATCGGGCTGTCTTCTATTGACATGGTAATTTTGCAGCGTCACTTGTTGGGCATTGAGTCATTCAGTAATCCGTTCATGCGCGTGGCTGCAGACATTAATCGTGACGGTTTTGTCGATCTGACGGACTTTATTCAATTACGTGCACTCATCCTGGGTCGCCGGGAATTGTATCCCACGGGATCACCCTGGCGTTTTGTTGCCGGAAACTGGGATGGAAATGGTGATCCGGAAGAAGAGATCGTACTTAGTGAATTGGCTGCGTGTTCCTTCGATCATGATTTCGTCGGACTGCGCTTGGGTGACTTGAACGACTCATACGGCGCGGACGCAGGTGCAGGGAATGGTGGAAGAAGCCATGTAAATCACACCGGGCGCCCAGTTTCAATGGAGTTGTTCCGCCAGTCTTTCCGGGCCGGCGAAGAGGTGACGGTGGCAGTTAACCTTCCCGATGCCGCCGACTATGTAGGTGGGCAGCTCGGCCTGGGCTGGAATACATCTACCCTGGAATACCTAGACCAGTCGAGCCTGGAACTTGACGATAACGGTAACTTCCGTATCGAAGAAGACTACCTTTGGTTGGCCTGGGGTAACGTACTTGCGGAAGATGAGGTAGTAACCCTTCGCTTCCGTGCACTGACGGATGGCCAGTTAGGTGGTAACATCTTCTTTGCCAACGACGTGGCCCTTGCTGAAGAGGTTTACGATCAGGACCTGGAAGTGCACCCTTTGCTCCTTGAATGGAAGGATGAAGTAGATACGGGAGAGGTGGACCTGGGCATTGAGCCGCAGGTGATGGTGCCAGGTACGGCCAGCGTTTTATTGGGTGTACTCCCCAACCCCGCCAGAAACTTTACCCGACTGGGAATCTCTCTCAGTAAGGCCCAGAATGTTGAAGTGACCATCACGGATCTAAATGGCCGCCTGCTGAAGAGCGGAACCTCCCGGGTAGATCCCGGCGAGCAATGGGTTCGGGTTGATGTAGATGGATGGCCAAGTGGCATTTACCTCTTCAACATTACCACACTGGATGGAAATCTAAGCGGTCGAATTGTAAAGCAATAAGGAATAATAGCTAGTGCTTTGTCAGGTCGATCTTGTTACATTAACTGCGGCGTCTTTTACCCGCTGGCAGCGTTGCTTGAATCCTCATTTAGCTACGGCTAAATTCCGGTTCAAGCGCCTTGCCAGCAGGCAAAATTCACCAGCATTTAATGCGACAGAATCGACCTGACAAAGCACTGGTTGATTACCGGCATCTTAATAAGCGTTACGGATCGCCTTCGGTCCGAAATATGTTCAAGTGTATGTAGAAGCCACCGATCTAGTATCGGTGGCTTTTTTTATGCCTATGGGCATAATCCTATGCGCTACAATTGTTTGTCGATCTGAAATGCTGCAGAAATCAGGCTAAGGTGGGAAAATGCTTGGGGGAAATTACCCAGTTGCTCGCCGTGTATACCGATCTCTTCGCTGAAGAGGCCAAGGTGATTACCATAGCCCAGGAGCTTTTGCATAACAAGTGTAGCTTCCTCAACGCGCCCGGTACGGGCCAGGCATTCGGCGTACCAAAAAGAGCAAATGGTGAAGGAGGCTTCTTCTCCCTCCAGCCCATCGGTGGCACCATGCTCTTGTTTGTATCCGATTTTTGGGACCAACGCCGGTCTGGCTGGCGGTGTACAGGCCTTGTTCAGCGACATCCTGGGCAACAACCAACTGTTTGGCGGCTTGTCGTTAAATGGAGAGTTGAGCGACTTTGGCGGCTCCGCCGCCTGGCTCAACCGCAAACACCGGATAAACTACGGCTTCACCGTGGGTAGGACGCCCTTCCGAAGTTTCGGCCAGCTGAGCCCCCGACTGGAAACGCTGGACCTCGGCAACGACGTATCGGTGGAAGTAGGGAATGCGCCTTACCTCATTCGCCGATTATACGAAAATCAGGTGGGCGGCTTTGCTTCCATCCCGTTCAGCACTAAACTGCGCCTGGAAGGATCGGTCAGCGCCAGCCTGTATTCAAACCGGGTGGATCAGTACAACCGTTACTTTGACCCCAACACTGGCCGTAACGTTAACCTAGTCAATAACAGACCTGAGCGTCGTCAGGATCTGGAGACGGAAGCCTTCTTTCTGGGGAAAGCCGGGATCGCATTGGTGGGAGATGATTCCAGGTTCGGGTTAACGGCGCCGATCAAAGGTTACCGATACCGGCTGGGGGTTGATCAATACGCGGGGGCATTTGATTTTACGAGCGTAACTGCGGATTTCCGAAAGTACATCTGGCTGAAAAAGGGGACCCTGGCGCTGCGCGCCATGCACCAGGGACGGTATGGCGGTAATGGCAACGACCTTTTTCCGCTCTACCTGGGTAGCCCATGGTACGTGCGTGGCCTTACCGGCAATGAAATCGTTTCGACGTTGGCAGATGGTGGCCGGGACGTGAGTGAGCTGGTTGGAAGCAAGCTTCTGGTAGCCAATGCTGAATTCCGGATTCCGTTTACGGGGCCGGAACAGCTGGCGCTGATAAAGTCGAAGTTGCTCTTGTCTGACCTGAATTTTTTCATTGATGGTGGCTTGGCCTTTACGGATTTCGATCAATTTGGCGGCCCCACTTTTACCCTTGATCAAAATGGCGAGCCTTTGATCAATCCTACTACGGGCGAACCGTTCGTCACCCGTCCGGGGGTGACACCAGTCTTTACCGCCGGTGTTTCTGCCCGGGTCAATGTATTTGGACAATTGGTGGTCGAGCCCTTCCTGGCCAAGCCGTTGATTAAGAACGCTGGGTGGAGCTTTGGGGTGAATTTATTGCCGGGGTGGTAGGTTGGTGCTAATAGAGTAATAGCATCAAAAGATTATTTAGTGTGTATTAGGTTGGCGCGGACTTATGGCTTTTGCCGGAGTCCGCGCTTTAGCATCTTAAGGCGCTTAAGACCTTCCCCAAAAAAGAAAAACATTATCTTGTTGGTTCTTTACACTAGAACCTTGTTGAATGAACACCCTGACTAAACGGTATCAAGCCATGCCCGATGAGCTATTGCTCAAGACCCTTATCGAACGGGAAAAATATAGCGAAGCGGCAGTCGCTGTGGCCATTTCAGAGGCGGAGGCCCGCGGGCTTGCTATCCCACAGGCAGCTGTAGCTGGGCTGGAGCGAAAAGATAATAGAATAAAGGAGTTTTTACGAACAGCCCAGATCGCTGACCAGGCCGGAAAGAACGAGGATTTGCTGGATTCGGACGTCATCCGAAAGGGAGTTGTCGCTAATAAACTGGCTTTGAAGTTGATGGTGTGGGGTTTTGTCTTACTCTTTGCCCTTGATTTGGTAGATAAGTGGGAATACTTTGGAGTATTACGCTATGGTTTTGATTGGAGCAGCTTACTGCTCTTCGTTCCGGTTATTTTTACTGTAGTTGTAGTTGCAGGAATCTGGAAAGGCATTCGCCCCGCCTTCTATTTAGGGGCAGGCATGATCACCTTGGCGGCGCTTGGTTGGTTGGTGGGTATCTACTCCTTATTCAGAGATCCTCCGTCAAATGATTATGGTGGCTTTTTTGATAGCTTCTTTTATGAATACCATACGGTGTTCTCCTTTTGGTTCTTATTGATGATCTTAAAGTTAGTGGTGCTGATCGGAACGGGGTGGTTACTCTGTCAACCGCCCGTATATCAGCGCTTCGGCATGAAGCAAAATACCGTTGCGCTGGCCTTTGTTGTTGGTGCATTGGTACTATTCTTTGTTAACTATCTGGTTATTTCAATGTTTGACTCGGTTTTTTGATGTTTGAAGTAGCAGATTATTCTGAGGAGTATGTCCAAATTGATGGGGTCAATAGCCATCGACGAGTACCTTTGTCAGCGCAAAACCTTCTAACCAGATGTGGTACCTCCGGCCTTTCCTCCCCTTGCTCCTTTTACCCTTTCTCTGCACCTGCGATCGCGCCCCGAAAAACGCTGCGGAAGCCACCTCCCAGGCCCCCCCACCCATTCATCGGTTACAGGGGGAAGCGATGGGCAGTTACTTCCGGGTAACCTACGTGGGAGACAGTATTCCTGGTCTTGCCGAACGGATTGATAGCCTGCTGGAGGCCTATAATATGGAACTCTCGGCCTGGGTGCCCACAAGTAAGCTAACGGCCTTTAATGAAAGCCAGGAAGGGATTGACCTGGCCCAGACTTTACACTTTGCTCCGAACCTGGAACTCGCCAAACGTGTAAGCCAGGAAACTGGCGGGGCCTACGACCCTACAATTGCACCGCTGGTGAATTACTGGGGGTTCGGTACCGGTACTCCGCGGGAAACGGCGGAAGTGATTATGGATGAGGTGAAGGCGCTGTTGACATTGGTCGGCCTGGAAAACATCAGCATGGACGGCACAATGTTGCGTAAAACAGCGCCTGGCGTCATGCTCGATCTCAACGCCAGTGCCAAAGGGTATGGTGTTGACCTGATCTCGCAGTTACTGGTCGCCGCCGACCGCCCCGATCATTTGGTCGACATCGGCGGTGAAATGCGGGGTGGCGGAAGCAAATACGGTCGTCCGTGGAATGTAGGTATTCGCCTTCCAGACGAGGATAAAGCCAAAATTGCCCGGGCCGGAACCCTACCACTAAGCAATGGCCGGGCTATTGCCACCTCCGGCAATTACCTGAATAATTACGAAGTGGACGGTGAGGTATTTAGCCATACCATCAATCCTACAACTGGATTGGTGGAGCGCAACCGCTTGTTGAGCGCCAGTGTACTGGCGCCCGATTGTGCAACGGCAGACGCCTACGCAACGGCCTGCATGGTGTTGGGCCCGGAAAAGGCGCTGGAGCTGATCAACGCCCAGCCAGCGCTGGAGGGGTATTTTTTGATTGCGGGTGAAAACGGGGAATTGGAGACGGTGAAGTCGTCGGGGCTTTAGTCTGATTTATTTATCTCTGGACGCTGAATACTTTTATCACCGGACTACATACGTTCTTTTTCCCCAACCTACCTTGTGGTCCCATGTCTAAACCCGCTGCCCCAACCTTCCTGGATTACCTCATACTTGTTTTTCTAGCCCTCATTTGGGGGACCAGTTATATCCTTATTAAGAAGGGGCTGGAAATCTTTAGCCCCTTGCAGGTAGCCACCCTACGTTTAGGTATTTCTGCGCTGGCACTGGCCCCTCTTGCCTATACCCATTTGCGGAAGATCAAATGGAAGCAGGTACCCTTGTTGATCGTTATTGGAATAACGGGCACGGGGTTGCCGTCTTTTTTATTTCCATTTGCCCAAACGGAACTCAGTAGCAGCCTCACGGGTATGCTGAGCGCGCTGGTGCCCTTGTGTACCTTTCTACTGGCCTGGTTGTTTTTTGCCAACCGTGATGCTGGCGCCAGGCAGTTGTTGGGGGTCTTGCTGGGGCTCGGAGGTGCGATATTACTGGCCTGGGCTGCTCCCGGAACTTCCGGGCAAACGACACAATTTGCCTACGCGGGGTTCATCTTGCTGGCCTGTTTTTGCTACGCAATAAGCTCGAATCTGGTGGGGGCCTACTTTAAGGATGTTTCTTCCCTGACGATTACGGTCTCCAGCTTTTTTCTAGTTGGGTTACCTGCTTTAATTTGGGCGGGGACCGCAGGTGCAGTGGGAGAGACAGTAGCAAGGGCCGCCGGAGATACCGGGTGGTGGGCCCTGGGCTATATCGCTGCACTAGCACTGGGCAGTACCGTGCTGGCAAGTATTATCTTCTTTAAGATGGTACAACGGACTGGTGCGGTCTTTAGTAGTACGGTGAGTTACATCATTCCAATCGTTGCCATATTCTGGGGGTTACTGGATGGAGAAGGCTTCGCCGGCCTCCAAATACCGGCAATTGTCCTGATCCTGATAGGAGTGTTCCTCAGCCGACGTAAGTAATAGCGGGGAAATACCGTTATTGAGGGCAATGAAGTGCATAGTACTGATAACGTTTTTGATATTATCGATGGCTTTTGGCCTTGGAGCAACGGGTAGCGTTACGGGAATACCTTCGTTTGACAATGAGGCCTGGTGGGCCGATACAGACATCGATTCGCAGGCTTTAGCCAGGCGCTCAGCTGGTACGACACAAGATTCTGTAACGATCGTCGATATTTTTCTGCGTGGCCATAAGCGAACCCGCAGCGCAGTCATTTTTCGGGAGATGACCTTTGGGAAGGGTACACGAATTGCCGCTGATGAGCTGGAAAATGAAATTGCCCTTACTTATAGTGCACTGATGAATACGGGCTTATTCGCCAGTATGGAAATTTCTCACTCCGACACCCTTTTGGGTAAGGGACTGGAAACCGTCACCATTGATATTCGGGAAACCTGGTACCTCTACCCGGTACCGGTATTTTCCCTTGCTGACCGAAATTTTAACGTATGGTGGAGGGACCAGGAACGATCCCTGGATCGGGTTAACCTGGGTGGCAAACTTACTTACTACAATTTTACGGGCCGAAGAGATCGATTCAAAATTGGTTTTACGACCGGCTATACCCGGGAGTATGAAGCTGGCTATCGTTTGCCCTACCTTAATAAAGAAGGGAGCATTGGGATCAATCTTGATTACAGCTTTAAACAACGCCGGGAGCAGAATTATCAGACCTTCAATAACCAACAGCTCTTCTTCCTGGATGAAGAGGAGTTCGTTTATAAGAATACGAGTGCTAACCTGGCGATGACCTACCGGCGCAAGTTG
>JBGCFZ010000054.1:0-13849 GCA_045110355.1 Lewinella sp.
AGCGGAAGGCGCCTCCTCTTCCTTTATGATCAAAAATACGGGAACTGCTACGCTCTACGCTTCTGTGGTGACCAGTGGGAAACCACTGCCGGGAGAGGAAGAAGCGGTAAACGAAAACCTGGTGCTGGACGTAAAATATACTGACGAGGCTGGTAAAGCCATCGACGTTTCCTCCCTGGTTTCAGGAACTGATTTCATCGCTAACTACACTGTCCGGAATCCTAATACCCTGGGTATGAGCTACCGGCAACTTGCCCTAAAAAGCCTTTTGCCTTCTGGCTGGGAAGTCAGTAATGATCGCCTCGATGCCACCGGCGGAATTGGCAGCGGGAAATATGCGTACCGTGATTTCCGCGATGACCGTGTGTATACCTTCTTCCACCTCAACCGGGGGGAAAGCAAAACCTTCTCCCTGAGAATGACGGCCACTTATCCGGGCCGTTACTACCTGCCCTCGCAAGTGAGTGAGGCCATGTATGCCGACGACGTGAAGGCGGCGGTGAAGGGACGTTGGGTGGAGGTGCTGCGGAGTAGTAAGTAGTGGATAGTAAATAGTGGGTAGTACGTATTGGGTAGTGCTACCGCATGTGGTAGCTCGTTGCACTCGTGTGGAAGAGGAACTTCAGGTTGGTTTAAATAAAGCAACCAAGAACTTGCTGGTACAGCCACTGGAATATTTTTTTGCAATCCTTAACTCCCCAAAACAAGAAAAATGAAAATTGAACATCTGGCAATTTGGGTGGAGGATTTGGAAGAGATGAAAGCGTTCTACCTCAAGTTCTTTGAGTTGAACCCGAATGAGCGGTACCATAACCCCAGGAAAAATTTTAGCTCGTATTTCTTATCCTTTCCCACCGGTGCCCGTATCGAGTTAATGCAAAAGCCAGAGGTGTCTGATGCTGGAAGAAGTAACAAAGTGAGTTTAGGAATAGCCCACTTCGCCATTTCAGTAGGTAGTAAAGAGAAGGTTGATGCCTTTACGAACAAGGTTAGAGAAAGCGGTTATCAGGTTGTTGGAGAACCCCGAAGAACGGGAGATGGATATTATGAAAGTGTAATCGCTGACCCTGAGGGTAATTTGATTGAAATCACTGAATGAAGCTTGGTACTTAGCCCTTGCTTCTTTAACCTTTTTCTGCACCTGCGGCCGCGCCCTTATGAGTCAAGGAGTCAGATAGTGCTACCGCACGAGGAGGTTCACTACATTCGGCATAGCGATTTTTTTAAAAAAGGCTACTTAAATTTGGCGGTGAAACCTAGGGAGTTTTACTTGACTACTTGACTACTTGACTACTTGACTACTTGACTACTTGACTACTTGACTACTTGACTACTTGACTACTCCCGCTCTCCCAATAAATTGGCCGCCAGCACCGTAATCGTCAATAACATCCCCGGAAATAAGGCCATCCACCACGCTGAAGGATGGCTGCGCGACTGGCCCAACAAGCTGCCCCAGGTAACTTGATCGGCCGGGATGCCGATGCCGAGAAAAGACAAAAAGGCTTCCAGTAAAATCGCTCCACCCAACCCGAAACAACTCACTACGATGATGGGGCCGATAGCATTGGGCAGCGCATGCCGGAAGAGAATCCGCCAACGCCCAATACCACTGATCCGTGCTGCATCGATGTAGGGCAAACTACGAATGCGAAGCATTTCGGCCCGGAGGTAGCGCGCAATGGAAGTCCAGCGCAGGACGCCGATGATTAAGGCCACCAGCCAGATGGAAGGCCGGTTGATAATGGCCAGTAACGCAATGAGCAGGACCAAGCCAGGGATGTTGACGAACAACTCAATACCTTGAAGGACAAAGGTATCGGCGGGGAAATTCATGGGCTTCCGCATTGGAGGAATAAGACGCAGTAAACTGGCCAGCAGAAGACCTCCGACGGCGCAACCGAACAGCAGGAGTAGTGTATTGGAGAAAAAGCCCGTCAGTTGGAAAAAAGGCAGCAAGTTGATCGCAGCATAAAGAATGCCGAGACTTCCCCCGATGGACCAGCCCCACCAAAATGCCCGGGTGCCAGAAAGGGAATTATTGCCAAAGAATCCGGCAAGGCCACCTAATGGGATGCCCAGTAATAAAGAGATGAACAGGGCTCCAATACCAACAATAACGGACACGCGTGCACCAGCAATCAGGCCGGCAAATACGTCGCGGCCTAACTTATCGGTACCCAGGTAGTGCCGCGCACGCTTACCGGTGTCCTGTTCGTCGAAAGGAGAGCGATAGTTGCCGTTTTTAACGTCGGAAGCCCCTGCGACGTAAGGAACCAGCGGCCAAAGCGCCCAGTCGGGCTCCAGTCGGTACCAATTTCTTACGGCTGGCTGGTAATCAGCTACCCACCCCATATTCTCCCCGTACTGATGGAGCACCGGAAAACGTAATTCCCCCTCCACCTGGGCAATGAGGGGCCGGTCATTGGCCATGAAATCACCAAGCAGCGCAACCAGCAACAAACCACCAAGCCATAGCAGCGCCAGGCGCCTAAACCAATTGGATTGTTTCATGCTGCGGCGTTTTTGGGAGAAGAAAGACGGATTCGAGGGTCGGCAAAACGGTACCCCAGGTCAGCAATCAGTAATCCGAAAGCGGTCAGGATGCCATTCAGTAGTACCAGGGTAATGACAACGGGCCAGTCGCGTTCAATCGCTGAGGTATACAGTAATTGTCCCATACCCGGAAGGTTAAAAATGCGCTCAATCAACACGCTGCCTGCTAACAGCGCGGGGAATATGCCACCGAGGAGGGTAATGATCGGGAAGGAAGCATTACGTAAAACGTGTTTCCACAGAATGGTCGATCGGGAAAGCCCCTTGAGCCGGGCAGTTTTTATGTAGGCTTGGTTAAGCTCGTGCAGGGCAGAACGACGCAGGTGCCGGGTTACGTAGGCCCAACTGGGATAGGCCATACAAACTACGGGAAGGAAGAGGTGACTGGCGCGTATCCGCAGGGTTGTCCACCAACTGGCTCCTTCGGGAAGTTCTCCGAGGCCCATGCTGGGGAAAAAGTCCATATTAAAGGCTGGGGTAGTAAAGTAATTGGTGAGCAAAGTAGCCAGCCAAAAACTTGGTACACCAAACAGGACGAAAAGCCCAACGGTCGTCAGCCGATCAAACCAACTTCCGCGAGCACCGGCGGTATAGAGCCCCAGTGGAATGGAGATGAGGTAAACGAGCAAGAGGGCCAGGCCATTGAGTAAGATGGTGACGCCGGCCGCGGCCTTGATTTTTGAGGTTACCGGTCTTCGGTCCATTAGTGAGGTACCGAAATCACCGGATAAAAGCTTTCCGATCCAACGATGGTATTGGTTGTCGGTGCCGTGCCAACTGAAGGCTGGCAGTAACAGGCTCGTAGCGTGGTCTCTGGTCTGGAGGCGGTCAAATGCTTCGCGAAGTGCGGTGGTTTCCGGCCGGTCGGTGAGGCGCTGGAGGGAAGTCGCTGCGTTTTCAAAATTATTCTGTATCAATAATCTACGAATCACGGGCGTGAGGCTCGGGTCACGCTCAGTGTGATAAGCCAGCTGCCTCAGTTCCTGATAATAGTGTTGAACGCCAGGCCAGTTGCCCGAACGGAGCGTGAACGTACGGAGCATGTCTCGTTCCTGGCCCCTGGTAACGCGGTGCAGCGTATCGGGTAATGCCCCGTTGTAGATCGAAAAATAAAAGGTGGGCCGGTCGAGCCCCAGTGTCTGTGCCGCCCTTCGGTAGGCGAAGTCAAAGGCTGCTGGATCATCATTAGCTAGGCGGGCCTCATCGTTGGGCATCAGGCTGATGACTGGATCTCCCGGGCTGATCTGCCGTAGCCCAAAGCAGACCAGGCTGAGCAGGAAAAGGCTCAGTGGTAACAACAGGATGCGGCGAAGAGCGTAACGGGCCATAAGTAGTCAGGTAGTCAAATAGTCTGTTAGTTAGTGTTTGTTGAGTTACTTACTCCTTTATTTCCACTGGAACCATACGGGTGAAGTATTCTGTCTGGACACTGCTCTGCAGGGTTGACAGGCTGTCTTTGTAGAGTTGTTGTTTGACGAGATAGACCTGATAATTTCCCGCTGGGATATCGGCGAGGGCTTCTTTGGGTAAAGAAAGCATGCCCGTCGAACTCGGCCCCTGAAGTAGAATCCTGCGAGGGGTAGAACGATTATCGGGTTCAAAAAAGGCCACCAGGTTTTCCGAGGCCTGCAGTCCGGTATTGCAGGCAGCGAAACGTACGGATTGTTGCTTGTTGATGATGGCGGGAATCGAATCGGCAAACGGAGGAGTGAAGGCCAGATCTAAAGGACACGGCTTAGAGGTACAAGGGATGGAAAGTTTGATTGGACTGGCAAAGGGTATCGTACGCCGACCGCGGAAATGACCGGCCCCGGCTGCCGGTAGGGCTGGCATGGCACTACCGTATAGGGTAGGAAAACCGTTCCCAAGAGGATCGATGGCGACATCTACGTTTAAAACCTGGGTGCTTTCGTCGTAGCGAATGTTGCCGACAAGGCTGACGGGAGTTGTTTTGGGGGCGGGGCCGCAGGTGCAAAGTAGGAGGATAAGGAGCAGGGGAAGTACACCGTAAGCAATAACTTTGGAGAAAAGGGAAGGACTAGCGTCTATGCTGCGCATTCTTGGCCGGGATTTGTGGCGAAGTTACGATCAAATATGCGCTTAATCCCGGATACTAACACTTACATTGTCTACCAATAAAGCCACGTCGCTGCCGCGAACTTTAGCCGTTGCCCCAACCTGCAACCGTTCATAAAATACCGGTTCCTGTAAGGTGAAATCAACCCCTTGGCCAGCAGCCTGCTCCTTGAAGTCAGTGGCATTAGGCAGGTTCTTTGCAGAGGCCCGGATGACTTCCTCTCCGTTGATGGACAGTACGTTAAGCCCATCCTCTTCAGGGGAAAGGGTCATTTCCCAGACTACCTTTGTCCAGGCAAACCGTGGAAAGGCTACCTGTTGTTGAAGAATAGTCTCGTGCCCAATTTTCCCCCGTTCGATGGACAAAAAGTCATTGCCTCCACTAAATAGGAGGCGAACACCGGGGCATTTGTTGTCGGGGACATCTGGATCCCAGCAGGAGCAACACTCGAAGTCAAGCAGCAGCATATCTGCCAGGTTTTCGTTAGAGTTGATTCGAAAATCAGCTTCGATTCTTACCGTTTGTCCGGCGACGGCAGCAAATCCCCCTTTTTCAATGTCCATCTTAGACAGCGGATCATTACCCGGTTGAGCAAATAGATACAGCGCATGAGCGCCATCCGTAGCAGAGGTGTCAACCAGGAATGCCTGGTTGTTCCCACCGGCAGTATTTACCTGCTGGAATTTGGACCATCTGCTATTGTCCGCGGGGAATAAAAGATCAAGATTGGTTCCAACTCCTTCAAAACTGTCCGCAAAATCGGTTAGGCCTGCCGGCACCTCAATGGGGCTTGTCGTATCATCGTCAGCACAACCAGTAAATAACCACAGCACTATAGAAAAGGCGAGGGTAAATGTCAGGGGACTTTTCATGTGTCGGTAACGTCAAAATAGTGGAAGAGTTACCCCTTAACGTCCCAATTAATCGGTTGGCGGCCATTTTTTTCAAGGTATTCGTTGGCCAGGATGAAGTGGTTGTTGCCAAAGAACCCCCGGTCGGCGCTGAAGGGCGAGGGGTGAGCACTTTCTAAAACCAGGTGCTTTTCTGCATCAATCAGCACTGCCTTTTTACGCGCAAAGGCACCCCATAGCATGAAGACAACGTTTTCTCGTTGATCACTGATGGCTTTGATGGAAGCATCGGTGAAAAACTGCCAGCCGGAGCGTTGGTGGCTTCCGGGTTGGTTGCGTTCTACGGTAAGCATGGCGTTTAATAAGAACACTCCCTGTTCCGCCCACTTGGTCAGGTCACCATGGTTGGCGGGGGCAATCCCCAGGCTGGTGTTGAGTTCCTTGTAGATGTTACGCAGGCTTGGAGGGATTCGCGTTCCTTCCGGTACACTAAAACTCAGCCCCATGGCCTGGCCGGGATTGTGGTAGGGGTCTTGCCCCAGAATGACGACTTTGACGTCTTCAATCGGGGTAGTGTCGTAAGCATTAAAAATCTTAGGCCCCGGCGGGTAGATGGCTTTATTGTCGGCTTTTTCGGCTTTTAAGAAGGTCGTCAACATCTTGAAGTATGGCTTGGTAAACTCGTCGGAGAGTGCCTTTTTCCAGGAGGGGTGAATTTTTATGTTGGACAAGGTTAGTCAAATAGTCGATAGTCAAGTAGTCAAATAGTAGCTGCTGTAAGGAGATGCTCACTCCGTTCGTACAGCTATTTCTTATTGGCTAATGCTCTCTATGGTGATTAGTTGAAGGACACTTGGCTAACAGTAATGGGGAAAGAATTGTTTGTGTAGTTAGAGCGTGTCTAAAATTAGCTTTTGAGACACGCTCTTATTCATCCAGCACTAAACAAAAGGGGAAGCTTGAAAGCGTGGAGCGAGCATCCATGTGTGGCAGCAACTAAGGACTACCAACTATTAAACTACCAACTAAAGCCCCTCCCGGTCTACCTCCAGAATCGCCGCTACGTGCGCATCGGCAATGGCCTGCCGGAACTCGTCGGTGAGCATGGCCTCCAGGTCAAAGCGATTGTTATAGAATCCGTTTTCCGTAAGGATGGCAGGCATGCGCGTAGCGCGCAGCACATAGAATTGGCCGGTAACCTTCGAACGGAGGTGTCGGTTAACGAAGCCAGTGCGAGCGATCAGCTGCCGTTGGAATGCAGCGGCAAGATTTCGCCCCTGAGTACTGCCGTGGTAGTACCAGGTTTCGATGCCGCGAACGCTATCATCCGTGAAGTCCTGCAGTGTTGGTGCCGGGCCGGCATTGCCATGAATGCTGATGAAAAGTTTTGGCAGGGCTGAGCTTAGCCGGTTAGCTCGGTTGACACGCTCGGTCAGCAGGTTACCGACCTCCACTTCGGGGAGTACGTTAAAGTAGGGTACGCCGAGTTCGTCAAGTTTTTCAAAGATTCGGCTGGTGATGTCGCGGTTAAATTCAAATTCGAGCAACTGCCTGCCGTCGGGCAAGACGGGACTGCGCTTACCGGCCGTAAGGCTACCGTGGCCATTATCGATGCACCACATATACCGTGCCCGGTATTCCGGACCGGGAAGAATAGGGCCGTTAACTTGTTCAGGCGGATCAAGCGGCTTGCCCGTCCTGTCCTCATCAGTAAATGGCGGTACGGGGTCTACGTCAAATTCGGGGCCATCAGTATCCCGTGGTGCTTCCGCTTCGTGGGCAACAACTACCGGGTCATCGTTTGCCTGTACTTCGCCTGCGTCCTGTGGCTCGTTCGGATCTCCCGTGGGCTGTAGGGGCGCTGCCGGTGGCAGCGCAGGCGGCAAAGGCCGGGGCGTGCGTGGCCGCTCAGGGGCGTCGCCGAAGAATACGGCGATGATGTCAGTGATGGCTTGGAGGAACTCCTTCATGGGTGGGGAGGGCAAGATAGGAAATAGTCTTGTAGTCAAAGAGTCAAGTAGTCAATTAGTCAAGTAGTACTGCTTAGCTCGCTTACGCTCGTGAGGAGGACTTTGGCGGAACGAGCCTATCTGGCCTCTCGCTTGATTATTTTATTGTCTTTCCAGTCAAAAACGAGTGGACTTCCTTTTTTATCCGGCTTCCATCCATCTTTCAGGGCTTGACCTATTATTGGAGCAGCATCCTTTGGGTAAAGTACCTTTAGGTTAAGGTGCTCAACGTCCGGAAAGGATAACCAGAAATTATTGATGTCGGTATCGAAATAGACCTCTATTTTTTGACCGTTTACTTCTTCCTTTTCCGCAATGAAAATACAGTACCCATCATTCGGACTTACTAACCACCGGAACCGTTGGTTGTCAACCGTGATTAGTCTCGAATGCTTTTTGGAGAGTGCCATGGGATGAAGTAATTTAAATATCAGGGTATAATACGCTATCAATTAGCTTTGTCTGCCATAAAACTAACATCATTGAAAACGATTACCATCCCAAAAGGCCAGATTTTACAAAGTACAGGTGAGCTTAGTACAAAGATGTATTTCGTCAAGTCAGGCTTGCTTCGTAGTTATTCGATCGATGAAAAGGGGAGAGAACACATCTTCATGTTTGCTCCCCGTGATTGGGTCATGGCAGATAATGTCCCGCCAGACCAACCGGGTGAATTATTTATTGATGCGCTGGAAGATTCTGAAGCTGTAGTCCTACTAAAAGAAGAGGAGGATATGGCAAATCCTGCCAAGCTCTTAAAGCGGTTAAGAACACTACAGAAAAGAGTTATCATGCTGATGAGCGCTTCGGCGATTGAGCGTTACGAGCATTTTGTTGCAACTTATCCGGACATCGTTCAAAGGGTCCCACAACGGATGATCGCTTCTTACCTCGGCATTACGCCGGAGGCTTTGAGTAAAGTTAAAGGAGACCGAAAACGGGCTATACGAAATAAGGGGAAGTCTTAATCTACATTAATGCAAGGGGTAGGCCAAGGGGCTAATTTTGCATTAAATTCTACAATAATTTAAAACTACTGACGATGAAGCGTTACTCGATATTCTTGAAAATTGCCGCCGTACTTTGGGCCATTTGGGGAGTCGTCCACATTCTTGCCGGAGCAATTACCATGTATCGTAGTACTTCCGGGGATATCTCCTCTTCCGTAAGCGGCATCGCCGATGCTATAGATCCTGCTTCGGCGCAAATGGATTACCCCGCTGCTGCCGGTGCCATTATCGGACAGCACGGCTTTAATCTGTTCTGGATCGGCATCGTCACCTTGATCTGCTCCTACTTCATCTGGAAACAGAATAAGAACGCCATTTTCCTGGCCGCCATTACTGGCGGATTAGCGGATTTGGGCTACTTCCTTTTCCTGGATTTGGGTGGGTTCGTAAATTTTGTTCCCGGAACCGTGATGACACTGTTTTCCGGTGCGGCGATCATTCTGACCTTCTACGCCTACTTTAAACGAGATAAATCCGTTGCGATTAATGAATGAGCATAACTGTCCAGTACTTTTTTTACTGGCAGTTTTCCTCGGCTTTACGGTTCCTGTGCTGGCTCAAAAACAAATCGCTTTTGAAGAAGAAAGGGTAAAGGAAGACTATAGTTTTTATGGGCCTCCTAGAATACAACGTCGGACATCGAATGGGCTATCTGATCGCCATATTGGAAACACCATTGGTTTGTTTGTGAAATACAGCTACAGCAAGTACCTGGGGTTTGACATTAGATCATCCTACTTCGTCGCCGGTAGTTTTATTGGTGAAACAGGGCCTGCAGCATCTATTTTTCAGTTTGCTCCGACGGTATCTCTGACATTTTGAACAGCCAGAGAACCGAAGGACCAACTAATTTGAATTGAAAGGAAATATTACCATGAAAAGAGTACTCGCCATTGGCGCAAGCAATAGTTCCACTTCCATTAATAACGTCTTTGCGACGTACGTTGCTCAACAACTGGAAGGTGTAGAAGTCGTGGTAGCAGACTTAAATGAGCTTAAGTTGCCTTTGTACGGTCCCGATCTGGAAAAGGCAGATGGAATTCCGGATAACGCCATTAGATTTCTCAAGATGATAGAGGATTCCGACGGCATCGTCCTGTCTTTGGCAGAATACAATGGTATGATTACTACCGCATTTAAAAACATCTGGGATTGGGCCTCAAGAATAGACATGAAGATTTGGCAGAATAAACCAATGCTTTTAATGGCAGCTTCACCCGGCGGAAGGGGAGGGGCAAACGCGCTGAAGGTCACCAGGGAGTTACTACCACACTTTGGTGGAAACGTTATTGCTGATTTCTCTTTACCCCGGTTCTATGACAATTTTTCCCCTGAAGGGTTGAAGGACATACAACTGAAGGAAGACCTGAACCAAAAAGTTCAATTATTTCAAAACGCGTTATAGCGTACCATTAACCAACGAATTGAATCTATGGAAATCGGAATTGACAGCTTCGCAGCATCCCCTCAAAACAGCGAAGAGGACCGGGCACAGGATGATGTAACATCTTTGGCCGAGCTCCTTGAACGTATTGAGCTTGCCGATCAGGTGGGGATAGACAGCTTCGGCATCGGAGAACATCATCGCAAGGATTTCCTGGATGCGGCACCGACCATGCTGCTGGCAGCGGCCGCTGCGCGGACGAAAAGAATTCGTTTACGTAGTGCCGTCACCGTATTGAGTGCCGCCGATCCCGTACGTGTCTTCCAAAACTTTGCTACGCTGGATTTGCTTTCCAGCGGACGTGCAGAGATTGTAGCTGGCCGGGGGTCTTTTACGGATGCCTTTCCGCTGTTTGGGCTCGATCTGAGTGATTATGATGCACTCTTTGTCGAAAAGCTGGAGCTGCTCCTGGCCATCCGGGATAAGGAGACCGTCAACTGGTCCGGGAAATTCCGCGCACCACTGCATAATCAATCTATCTACCCAAGACCCGTTCAAACGCCCCTTCCCGTATGGGTAGGTGTAGGCGGTACCCCCGCCTCTTTCGTAAGGGCGGGTAAACTGGGGTTGCCGCTGATGGTGGCGGTTATCGGAGGGGAAACACATCGTTTCCGACCGCTGGTAGACTTGTACAAAAAAGCGGGTGCGGAAGCAGGTCATGATCCGCACAAATTGGTCGTAGGCTTGCACTCCTTCGGATACTTGGCAGAAACTAAGGAGCAGGCTATTAAAGATTTCTATCCCGGTTACGAAAAAGCGATGAATAAAGTTGGTAAGGAACGTGGCTGGGCTCCGATTAGAAGGCATCAGTTTGAGGCCCAGATTGGGGACCTGGGCGCCATCGTTCTTGGTGGCCCGGAAGAAGTTGCCCAAAAGATATTACGACATAGTGAAGCCCTGGGGGGCATCTCCAGATTCAGTTTTCAAATGGACGTAGGGCTTTCTCACCAGCAGTTGTTGCGGTCCATTGAATTGATTGGGAAACGTGTCTTGCCCCTGGTTAACGCCTGATTTGTGGGTAATGGAATGTGCGTTTGAATACTGCTCCTCTGTCCCTTCCCTTGCACCCGCGACCGCGCCCAAAAAAGTATTCAGGATACAGTACCCAGGCATTAGACAAAGGGGGGAGGTTTCTCTAGCCCATGCCTATTGAGGTGCGCGAACGAAGCGAGCATGTTCATGCTACCAAACCATCGGACTACCAAACTACAAGACTATTCCCTACCTTACCCAGTCCAAAGAAAGATCATGTACAACAAAACCTCCCTCGAAGCCTTTTACGGGCGCGAAAAGAAACACCCTAATCTCCCTTTTCTTCATCAACCCTTCGGAGAGAAGTGGGAAACGTATACCTGGGGAGAGGCTGGTATAATGGCCAGGAAAATGGCTGCTTACCTGCGTGAACAGGGGCTTAAGCCTGGGAGCCACATCGGTCTGGTAAGTAAAAATTGCCGCGAATGGATCATCGCCGACCTGGCCATCATGATGGCCGGTCACGTCAGCGTACCTTTCTTTGCCACCCTGACGGCCGATCAGATTGCCGAAGTCCTAAAACTGGGCGACGTAGACCTTTTGTTTGTCGGGAAAATGGAAGGCTGGCACGATATGGGCAAGGGGGTTCCTCAGGAGATGCCCATTATCCGGTTCCCACATTATGAAGGCAATTCTGAGATCTCCCGGGGGAAGGACTGGAATGAAGTGATGGCAGAATACGAACCAATAACGGATAGCCCTTTGTCAGATCGGGACAGCCTGTGGACGATCATTTTTACCTCCGGAACCACCGGTACGCCGAAGGGGGTAATGCTTACAAACAAAACTAATATTGCCCTGATGGATTCCCTCTGGGACTCCAACCCCCTTAACCACGACTATAAAGGGGGGAACCGCTTTTTCTCCTTCCTACCCCTCAACCACGTTGCGGAACGCGGCGTAATTGAAACAATGTGTCTGACCCACGGCGGGCAAATCTTCTTTACCGAAAGCATCGCACGGTTTGCGGCTAACCTTCAGGATGCCCGACCAACCTTCTTCTTCGCAGTGCCTCGAATATGGACGAAATTAAGGTTGGGGGTACTCTCAAAGATGCCGGCAGAGAAACTCGATCGCCTGTTGAAGATTCCGTTAGTGTCTATGCTGGTGAAGCGTAAAATCCGGGCGGGCCTTGGACTAGACAAAAGCCGGCGTAACGTAACTGGGGCAGCGCCAATTCCGGTAGCGACCAAGGAGTGGTTTGGTCGCTTGGGGATACCTATTGCAGAGGCCTACGGTATGACTGAAAACGGGGCCACCAGCCACATGATCATGGCTGATGAGGACAAACCTGGTTCGGTGGGCCGGCCGCAGGCTGGCACGGAGCATAAAATTGATCCGGAAACTCAGGAAGTACTCACCCGCTCTGCCTACACCATGGCTGGTTACTACAAAAGCCCGGAAAAAACAGCGGAAACCATCGACAAAGATGGTTGGCTGCATACGGGAGATCAGGGCAGAATTGACGAAGACAATTACCTGTTCCTAACCGGACGGGTAAAGGATACCTTCAAAACGGCTAAGGCAAAATTCATCGTCCCGACCGAGATTGAAGATAAGTGTATTGGCAATGATGATGTAGAACAAATGTGTCTTTTAGGCCTGGGGATGCCGCAGCCAATCATGCTGGTTTCGCTTTCTGATATAGGAAAGGCGCGGACGCAGGATGCAGTGGAAGGTGATTTGCAAGCCCAGCTGAAAACCATCAACGAAAAACTGGCCAGCTATAAAAAAGTCGCTGCCTTCGTTATCGTTAAGGAACCATTTACGGTGGAAAACGACATGATGACGCCCACCCTGAAGATTAAGCGATCTAAGGTGCACAACCATTATTGTGACCGGCTGCTGGATTGGATTGAAAGTGGAAACCCGGTCATCCGGGAAGCTTAGTGTAAACAGTAGATACTTATGGAGGTGCGGTGCTAATCTTCTCTTCAGACCAATTCCTGAGTTGAAGTAGTTGGGCTGAAGGGATTAGTCCTGTTCATTAACGAATCTTAACAACTGCTTCGTAACACAGTTATTGTTAAGTTATCTCTTCTCCGGGCAAAAACATTGGCGTAACGGACTAGTTTGTAGCAGTAAAGCAAACTAAATCCCTTCCTACTATGAAAACCCTTTTTGCCTTCTTCTCCTTCGGTGTCTTATTTACCTTGATGTCTTGTGGCCCCAAGGTGTATACAGCCCCTAATGCCGCTTCAGCTACTGCGGCGCATTCCGTGATTGCCATCATCCCGCCAGTAGTTAATATACAAGGCCGAAGAAAAGACGATCCGGATGCCATTAAAGCGGCGGCCGAAGCCGACGTTTATACCTTCCAACAAGAAATGTTCAGTTGGATGCTGCGCCGGAAGCAGCAAGGCCGGATTCGTGGCGTCGAAATTATGGATCCACAAACGGTGAATGCTAAGCTCGAACAAGCTGGTTACTCCACCTCAAGTCGCATTCTGACCCCGAAAGAAATTGCTGCTATGCTTGATGTTGATGCGGTCATTACCTCTACTTTCAACACCACCAAGCCAATGTCTGAAGGAGCTGCCGTAGCACTTGGGGTACTGTTTGGTGCCTGGGGGCCTACAAAGCAAACCACTGCCAACCTCAGTATCCACGACCCTGAGCAAGGTATGCTGTGGAACTACGATTGGGTGGCCTCCGGCACCTTCTCTACTTCCGAAGCACTCGTCAACGGTTTGATGCGTAATGCCAGCCGGCGAATGCCCTACGTGGTGAACTAGTGCTCTGTCAAGCCGATCTTGTCACATTAACTGCGGCGTCTTTTACCCGCTGGCTGCGTTGCTTGAATCCTCATTTAGCTACGGCTAAACTCCGGTTCAAGCGCCTTGCCCACAGGCAAAATTCACCAGCATTTA
>JBGCFZ010000055.1:0-7318 GCA_045110355.1 Lewinella sp.
TGGGTCATCGAATTGATGAAATACCGGTGCTCCCCCACCCTGCTCTTTGTCACCTTTTCCTTGCACCTGCGGCCCCGCCCGATAATGCGCTGCTACCACGAAATGGCGTACCCCAGCCGCCAGTAATTCGGGGATAAAATCATGCCCATCGACCCGTTGCCCCGGTAACGCGAAGAAAAGGGTGCGTGCCGGATCGGTCAACCGGCGGGAGTCCACGAGCAGGTCGTAGGTACGGTAGGTTTGGTATAGTTCCTCTATGGAATTCACGGCGGGAAGGTACTATCAAAAAAAGCAATGCGTTCCACCGCTCATCAGATGCATCTTTTGACCTGGCGTAGCCATGCAAAAGTTCATTTGATGCGCCGGTGGAACGCTCGGAAACAAGCGGGCTTTTCGACACATCGGATGAACTTCCAGCCGGCTACGCCAGGCTGAAAGATACATCCGATGAGCAAACCGCTTTTACCCAGTTAAAAATCGATCCAACCGCGCCATGGCCACCTCCAGTTCCGCATAAGAAACACAAGAATACACCAAGCGGAACCAGCCCCGCTCCTTGCTGCCCATCCCGATCGGAGAAGTGAGCAGGATACCGGTTTCGTCATAGACCTTTTGCCAAAGCTCCAACTCTGCTGTTTCCGTCATCTCAGGAAGCAGGTGGCCCAGGTTACACCAAACGAAAAGACTACCCGCGGCAGGCGCATACGGCACCTGGTGTTTCCGCAGGGTGCGGATTACTGCAGCGTAGCTTTTGGTCATCCGCTGGGTGTTCTGGCTGACGAATTTCTGTACCCAGTCGTGGTCAGCAAAAATCTCCTGCAACAGCCATTGGGTGTAGTTCGAAGCCATAGACGGCGCCCCATAATTGCCCCAGGCCCGGAGCAGGTCCTCGTTGTGGCTGTAGGCCATTCCCAGTCGCAGGCCGGACAGGCCAAAGTCTTTAGAGATGGCATACCACCAGTGTAGATAAGGGCTTTTTTTGTGTTCGAGATAAGGCAATACGGAGGTAAAGAAAGCGCGTTCTCCGTAGTCATCGATCAGGTCATTGTGGTCCTGATCGATCAGAGACAGGGCATAAATTTCGTTGACAACGAGGTGAATTCCCCGCGCTTCGCACCAGTTAAAGAACGCATCGATTTGTGTTTCGGTGAATACCTGACCGGTAGGATTATTGGGTTGGGTGAGCAGCAAGATACGGAACCGGTCACCAAGTTCGGCGTGGGCACGGTCGAGATCAGCGACGGAGAGTTCGTAGGCGGTATTTAAGGGGGCGGGGCCGCCGGATGCAGGGAAAGTTGAAGGAGCCAGGTGAAACAGATCGTAGCGTTCCAGTCCGGCTTTATTTCCGATGTCGGGGGTATACGCCATGTAGGCGGGGCCGGGGATAACGACAACGTCTCCCGGATCTCCGAGCAACAGGGACGTCATTTCGATGATGGCGGCGGCGCCGGCGGCAACTGCTATTTTTTCCGGATCAAGGTCTACACCGGCGAGGAAGCGTTTGAGGAACCCTGCAGCAGCCTCCCGCAAATCCGGTGCGCCGAGAATAGCGGTATAACTGGCCACCCATTCGGGTATCGGCCTGGCAGTAATTTCCCGGAGCTTGGCTTCCATCTCCCCCCAGTTCAGTAGGTTCTCGGCAATGCAGAGGGTGAAGCTACCATCGGGGTTATCCTTGGCGTGATACCGGTTCTCCATCGCTTCGTAGAATAGCTCGAGGTCGGCACGGAGCGGTTGGCTGATGGCGGCTTGGCCGCGGTGGGAAAGGGGCATAGTTAGTAGTCAGATAGTAGGAAGTCAGCAGTAGGTAGCTAATAGTAAAAACGAGGAGACCATAGAAAGTTTTACAAAGCCAAATTACAATACATGGCTAGCTAGGGAAAACATCGAAATAAATGCTTTTACACCTCCTTTACATCGTTTTACATCAGAACGGACTAGTACAGTGCAAGTAAAAATCAACCAGAAATGGTTTCCGCCGGGCAGTTCCACGGTACTTCCCCGAAAAAAGCCTAAGTTTCGGGAATAATCCACCCAACCTTGCTCCTTCATGCGCTTCCTGGCATCCTGCGTCCCCGCCCTAATTCTACTTCTGTCCCTGACCAGCTGTGGGGAGGACGCGACTAAAACAACGGCCGACGACCGCCCCAATGTCCTGTTCATTTTCACCGATGACCAGACGTACACTTCCCTTCACGCCCTCGGCAACGACGAAATCGAAACCCCCAACCTGGACCGGCTGGTGGCCAACGGCACCACCTTCACCCACGCTTATAACATGGGCGGGTGGAACGGCGCCATCTGCGTAGCCAGCCGCGCAATGATCAACACCGGGCGATCCGTTTGGCGAGCAAAAGAAATCCGTGACCGTTGGGACAGTGGAGATACCACTGGTTATGCTCAGGCCTGGGGACCACTGATGGCGAAAGCGGGCTACGCGACCTACATGAGTGGTAAATGGCACGTAACCGCTCCTGCCGGCCAGTTGTTTGAGACCGTCCGCCACATTCGCCCAGGCATGCCGCCAGATGGATTCAACCACGGTGCGGTGCAGGCGCTGTTCAACCGCCATGACCGGAATCCTCCGCGTGACTCCGTAGTAGCATTACTGCCCCCAGGCTACAACCGCCCACTCAGCGTTAACGATGACAGCTACGACCCCACCGACCCCAAACACGGTGGTTTCTGGACCGGTGGCAAACACTGGAGCGAGGTGCTGGCCGACGACGGCGAAGCTTTCCTGGCCGAAGCAGCAAAAGACGATCGTCCCTTTTTCATGTACCTGGCCTTCAATGCACCACACGACCCGAAGCAGGCGCCACCGGAATACATCGCTAAATACACCCCCGGTGAACTGGCCGTGCCAGCAAGTTTCCAGCCCCTCTACCCCAACAAAGAGAAGATGGGTAACGCCACTGATTTGCGGGATGAAGCCCTTGCTCCCTTCCCACGGACAACGCTTGCCGTCCGCCAGCACAAGGCCGAATACTATGCCCTGATCACCCACCTCGACGCGCAGATCGGCCGCATCCTCGACGCACTGGAAGCCAGTGGTAAAGCCGACAACACCCTGGTGATGTTTACGGCTGACCACGGACTATCCATGGGCCGGCACGGGCTGCTGGGCAAGCAAAATCTTTATGATCACAGCGTCCGGGTGCCTCTGGTGATCGGCGGCCCTGGCATACCTAAAGACACCAAAAACGATGCGGATGTTTACCTACAGGATGTGATGGCTACTGCTCTGGATGTTGCGGGTATTGATAAGCCTGACCACGTGGAATTTAGCTCTCTCCTCCCACAAATCAAGCAGCCAGCAACCGGTGGGCTCGACGCCGTATATGGCGCCTACGTCAACTGGCAGCGCAGCATCCGCAAAGACGGGTGGAAGCTGCTAGTGTACCCGCAAGTGCCCGAACTGAAACTGTTTGACCTGAATGCTGACCCGGAGGAGATGAACAACCTTGCTGCTGACGAGCCGGACCGGGTAGCGGCAATGTTTACAGCGTTGCAAGAAATGGCGCTCGCGAAAGATGATCCGTTGGTGCTAGACTTCACGGATTATTAGCGCTGTTTTACACATCCGATGAACTTCTGCGGCTACGCAGCAAAAGATGCATCCGATGAGAAAACAGTGTCTAAACCAATAGACCAATAGCAACAATAGACGACCCCATGTTCCCAGCCCTCCGTCATTTCGAAGTAGCCCATCAGTTCCTCATGGGCTACATGGACTACTACTACCGCTTCAAGCTCATCACCAAGCGGGCCCGCATTCGCTTCGAGCGGCGAGACTGGCACGGCATCCAGGCGGATGCCCGTGGCCGGATCACCCTGTACCGCGACGATGTGGACGAAACCGCCCGGGAAGTAGCTGAGTTACTCAAAGACCAGTCTTTTGACGCCAAATTCTGGGCCAAAGTGAAAGCCGCCTTTGCCGAAGATATTGCCCATTTTAATACCCGTAATATTGGCGAAACCTTTTACAACTCCGTCTACCGGCATTTTCACCAGGTGGGGGCTAACCGGGACCTCATGTTCGTCTCCCGCACGGGAAGCTATCGCGAATACCAGGGACAGGCCACCATCAGCATAGACTATGACTTGGGTACCCGCGACCTGGAAGACCTGCTGGAAGAATTGTTGTCGGCCTTCCCCTTCAACGCTCCGTGGGATGATAAAAGGGCAGACATCACCCTGGTAGCTCAGCGCTGGCAACAGCACATCAATGAACATGGCGGCAGATCGCCCGATGATCGACTGGAGGTACTTAGTTCCTTATTCTACCGGAACAAATCAGCCTACATCGTAGGGAGGTTCCTGAAAGACGGCACCATTTTCCCGTTTATTCTGCCGCTGTTACATCCCGAAGGCAAAGGCATTATTATCGACGCGCTGTTGTTAGAAGCAGATCAGGTCACTTCAATTTTCAGTTACCACCGGTCTTACTTTCTTGCAGACATTACGGTTCCTAGCGACATGGTCGACTTTCTGCACACCTTCATGCCCACCAAAGCCATTAGTGAGTTATACAATGCTATTGGATTCGAGAAGCACGGCAAAACGGTCTTCTACCGGGAATTGGTCAGGCACTTCCGTAAGACCTCCGTGGAAGCACGGATGCGGCAGCTTCCGGAGCAGGAGGCGCGGCCGCAGGATGCAGAAGAGGGGATCAAAGAGCAGGGAGAAGACTTCATTACGGCCCCCGGCATTGCAGGTATGGTGATGTACGTATTCACCATGCCAACCCTGAACATGGTCTTCAAAATCATCCGCGACAAATTTGCGCCCCCCAAGCAGGTAACTCCCGCCATCGTCAAAGAGAAATACGACCTGGTAAAACGCCACGATCGCGTTGGCCGAATGGCCGACAGCTACCTGTTCGAAAAGCTTGCGCTACCCCTCAACCGCTTCTCCCCTGAATGCCTCGCTGAACTGCGGGAGACCGCCGCGACTAAAGTAGAAGTAACGGAGGACACCGTGCTCATTTCCCACGTCTACGTAGAGAAAAAGATGACACCACTTAACCTCTACCTCAACGATGCCGAAGAGGAAGACGCCCGCAAAGCCTTGCGCGACTACGGCCGCGCCATCAAGCAATTGGCTGCCGCCAACATCTTCCCCGGAGACCTCTTGCTGAAGAACTTCGGCGTAACCCGGGTCAAGCGCGTAGTCTTCTATGACTACGATGAAATTGAACTGGTCACCGATTGTAACTTCCGCCACATACCAGAGGCCAAAACCTACGAGCAAGAGATGGCCAGTGAGCCCTGGTACACCGTCCGACCCAACGATATTTTCCCCGAAGAATTCCCAGGTTTTCTGATGCGCTCCGGGCCTAACCTCGCTTACCTGCGCGAAAAGCACGGTGGGATATTCGACGCCAATTTCTGGAACGACCTAAAACGACGGTTGCAAGCCGGGGAGATCATGGACGTGTATCCTTATCGGACTAAGTACCGGTTTTTGCGGTGAATTGAGTTATTACTCGACATGCAGGTTCTCCCGAAGTCAATTCAGGAAATGTTCGGAGAATAGATTAATTATTCCGTGCGGTCACGTCTGCGTCGGTCACGCCGTCGCTGTCGGGGGCTTTGCGGCGGAGGTGCCAGTGCCCGCAATCCACCGTCTCCGGTGAAAATCCCCACATTACCGATTTGATTAAGATATTCCGCTACCCGGACGATACTCGCATCGCCTAATGAAATTTTATCAACTGCCATTTGTGGCCACTCCTCCGCGTAACGTTGTAGTTCTTCGGTACTCCATAGTTCGCTTTGTACGGAAAAGGCATCCCAGGGATTAACGCTGTTCACGGAGTCTTGAATCAGACCCGCAAGTGCTTGGGCATAAGGCAGAATGTCGTGCCCTTTGATCTGGCTAATATGATTACCGGTTTCGATCAGGGTAGCCAGGGGCAATACCAGCGAAGTATTACTTTCTTTAGCTTGCTCGATCACTGCGGATACACGCTCGAACGTCCAAATATCGTCCGCCCGGCCGCAAGTGGTCATCAAAGGCACTCTCAGATAGACGCACAAAATACTGGTATCAATGATCAGATAGCGCGGCATCAATGGGCTTTTAAAACGCTTTCAAAACGACCTTTCGTGATCAGGTCGCCAAGGGTTCCCTTGGTAATGATGCGTTCATAGTGCTCTATTTCATCAAGGTTTTTAATCTGGCTGGTGCCGTTTTCAGGGTCCCGGTAGACCAACGCGATGAAGGGCAACATACTGAGGCCGAAAGCGTCGAGCAGGGCGGGATTGTGGGTGGTGCAGATGATGTCTACCTTGCGCTCGGTTCCGATTTCGCGCAGGAGCTTCACCAGTAGCTTCGCGCGGGAAGGGTGAATGCCGTTGTCAATTTCTTCAATGACAAGGGTGCTACCTCTTCTGGCGGTAAGGAGAGCTGTAAGAATGGCGATCAAGCGGAGCGTACCGTCAGACAAGCCATCGCTATCAACCAAAAGCGGGACCGTTTCACCGGGCCAACGTTCTTCGCAATACAGCATCGCGTCCTTTGCAAGTAGCCCAACGGGTTCTGCCCAAACCTTCAGTATCTCATTTTCCGGTAAATTGCGTAGGCCGTTCACAATCCCGTTCTGTACATCTCCTTGTACATTAGGGTGAAGGTTTGCCAGGTAACCGGCCAAATTACTGGCATTTCCTTTCAGAACATATGCCATTTTCTTAAATCCACGCATCTGCTGAGGTATAGGGTCCAACACCAGCATATTCAAGTCCCGCATGACCACGCTGACCATCGAGACAAACCCTTCAGACAGCGACGAACCCAATACTGATAGGATTATGCTACCGTTTGGCTTGACCGTAAGGTTACCAGTATCTTCCTTCGGGTTACTTGGCAATAGAACGGCAAACTTGTCCTTGCCTTCTTGGTAAGGCTCACGCTCAAAAATAAGCGACTCTTCCCCCTTTTCACCAACGGTGCAGAATATAGCCTCTTCCGCAATGACCAGTCCGTTGCCGGTTCCTTTCCGTAGCGTAATGGTGTAACGATAAGTGAATATCTCGGAATTGATAATAACTACTTCAATGGTCGTTACCGTAGCTCCTTTTCGGATGATATATCCTTCTCCTCCCCTGATAGCATCCTGCTGGCCGGAGCCTCCGTTCAACGCGCCTTCCACAGTCCCTGTACGCATCAACTCCCCCAAAAACACCAAAGCATCCAAAAAATTACTCTTACCACTAGCATTAGTACCGATCAGCACCGTCAGCGGGTCCACGTACAGCGTAGCCTCCCCGAAGCTCTTCCAATTTTTAAGCGTGATGGACTTGATCATGGTCAGTTA
>JBGCFZ010000056.1:0-5256 GCA_045110355.1 Lewinella sp.
GTTTAGTCCGCAGGATTTTCGTGCCGTGGCAAGGCGCTGAAACCGGATTTTAGCCATAGCTAAATGAGGATTTCAGCAACGAAGTCACGGTGCTAAAAGGCAAGGAATAACGGTCAAGTAATTGTGAATTCATCCACTAGCGCCTTCACCGCTGCGCGGCTTCAAGGCTAAGGGACGCCACGGAGTCCTACGACTGCTTAGGTTCCCTTAGCTACGGCGTGGGCTCATCTCCGAAATATTGCTTTTAAACCCCTCCTTGTACCCGCGTCCGCGCCCAATTGACGGTAAGATGACAGCTAAACTTGTATTTGGAGCCCTATCTTGCATCTATTATCGGAGCATCGCTACAACCAACTTTTTTATGCGACTCCAAGCTTTTGAACTGGACTTCTAGAAAATCGATTAATGAATAACCTTATTTCTTTGCTACTGGCACTCTGTTGCCTGAGCGGTGCGCTAATTGCCCAAACTGACGTAACCTTAAGACCCGCCAACCTACAGGTGCCAAACGACATTGCCAACAGTTTTCACGACTACGAGCTGGTTACGCTTGACGTGGAAACAATGAACGATCTGAAGGAGGACCAACTATTTTTCTCCCTCAAAACCAATACCGGTCCATTAGATTTTGCCCTGAGCCGCTGGGACCTTCGCGCAGCAAACCACCAATTGATGACCTCTGGCCTTCGTAGTACAGGGGTATCCCTGGATCGACAACCCTCCGCACAGTTTCGTGGAAAATTGGCCAACGGAGGAACGGCAGTATTTACCATCGACCCAAAATTCGTCATCGGCTCCTGGGAGAAAAACGGAGCAACCACTAACCTCGAACCGCTGTGGCGGCTCTGGCCCGCAGCTCCTCACAATGTTTATATCATATACCAAAACGCCGATGTGAAGGACATGGAAAATGCCTGTGGTACCGCCGCAGGACTCCATGATCAGATACCAAACGTCGGCCAGAACAAACAGGCTGGGGAGTGTTTTGAAGTAGAAATTGCACTGGCTGCTGACTTTGAAATGTTCCAGGATTTTGGAGACGCAACCAGTGTCGAGAACTTTATGCTCGGCACCCTCGCCGCCGTTCAAACCAACTACGACGACGAATTCCCTGACGCGCTGACTTTTGTCGTTACGGCCACCTTCATCGCCACCACCAATGCTGAAGACCCCTGGACGAACAACACCGACCCCGAAGTACTGCTGCCTGATTTTCGAACCTGGGGTAGGAATGGGAACTTCTCGGCCAGTTTCGACGTAGCCTCCCTGTGGTCGGGCAGAGATTTCGACGGCTCCACCGTCGGATTGGCCTACGTTGGGGTGGTTTGTACCTCCAGCGAATACAACGTACTGCAAAACTTTTCAACCAATGCCGCCAGTCTTCGGGTGCTTTGGGCGCATGAACTCGGCCATAATTTTGGTGCCCGGCATGACCCCAGCGGCCCTAACGATCCGAGGTTGATCATGTTTCCTAGTGTTGTTGCAACCACTGAATGGTCGCAAACCTCCATCGACGTTATTACCAATTATTATGAGAGCGTTTCTTGTCTGGCCAGTTGCCCGATTCCGGAACCGCCAGCTGCCCAGGCCCAGGCTCCCGAAACACTAGTTTGTACCGGAGGGCTTGTTCAGTTTTTCAATACCACGGAAGGACGGGTAAATGAACTGTTATGGTCGTTTCCGGGAGGAAACCCTTCCTCCTCCAACGATGAGGCACCAGTAACCTCTTACGCAGCGCCTGGGAATTACACCGCTACCCTGACCGCAACGAATCAATTTGGCAGTACCTCAACGTCCATTTCCGTAAATGTTGTGGACGGCAATGGCGGAGGAAGCTATATTCTTTTCGTGGAGTCTTTCGAGAAGGGAATTGGCAGCCTGTCCATCATTAATCCGGACGCTGGTAGTAATACCTGGGGAACATTGGAGGTGGAAGGTAACCTCGGAGAAATTTCGGTCGGTATCGACAACTACAATAACCAGAACCGGGGTCAGCGCGATATCCTGGAAACGCCTTCGATGGATTTAACCGAACTCAGCGACCCGGTGCTGGAAATGGAATATGCCTACAACCGTTACGATGCCTTCAATAGAGATCAGCTTCGAATACTGATTTCCGTTAACGAGGGCACCCCCCAAGTGCTCTTTACCGGAGATGAAGATGGTAGCGGTAACTTTGCCACCGGGCCCGATAACGTCGAGGTCTTTATTCCCGGGAGTGAGGCTGATTGGTGTGCCGCTGGCCCCGGATGTATAAGCCTGGATCTTAGTCCTTTCGCGGGCGAGTCCGACGTGAGGTTCCAGATTGAAAACGTGAATGGATTTGGTAACGTGATGTGGATTGATAACTTTCAGGTCATTGGAACCTGTACGGAAGCCCTGCCGGTTGAGTGGCTAGGGTTCTCGGCCAACGCCGCCGGAAAAAATGCGCAGCTTGATTGGCAGGTCAACCAGCTCGAAGACAATGCCGGATTTACGGTAGAACGATCTACCCTGACCGAAAATAACTGGGAAGCCATCGGCTGGGTTCCGGCAACACATGGCCCCGATCAAACAGTTGCCTATGCCTTTACCGATGAAACGATTCGTGCAGGCGCTACTTACTATTACCGTCTTCGACAACTGGACCTGGATGGGGAACAATCCTTTTCCGAGGTACGGACGGTGGTTTTTGATGCCCTGGAAAAGCTCACCGTTTGGCCGAATCCAACGGATAATGTCCTAACGATTCAGGCACCGGAACAGACCGCCGACTATACATTGCTCAATGGCCTGGGGCAAGTCCTCCAGTCCGGCAGATTATCGAACGGGCAGGCGACCCTGAACTTGCATGCCTTGCCTCCTGCAATTTATTTGCTGCGAGTTGGTAAGGAGAAGGTTCGCCGGATTGTTCGGCGATAGGACGGTTAGAATTGCAGATTGTGACGAATTCCACAGAGTAACCATTCTATATCTTTGTTAATCTGTGTAATCTGCCTTAATCCGCAATTCAGGTTTCCCGCTATCGCATCAGCAATACTTCCCCTGCCTTACTAATTACTTCACCAGTGATTAGTCTGACGTCAACGAGGTAAACATATACGCCGATGGAGGGGAGCTGACCGTTCGGTGAGCGTCCGTCCCAGGCAGCTAGGGCTTCGGTTGGTAACACGTCTTCGGTCAGGAACACCCGGCCTCCCCAACGATCATAAATGGAGAATTTCAGTATCCGCTCTACGCCGGGGCCGGGGAACAACCGGAAATAGTCGTTTACCCCGTCACCATTGGGGCTGAAGGCGGTGGGGACATAAAATAGCTCAGCTTCGCTGACGATGATTTCTACCTGGTCGGTGGTGGTACAGCCGTTGAGGTCGATGAGCGTCGCCTGAACGGTGGTTCCTACCGTTGGGCGCAGCGTAAGGGTAGGGCATCCGGCGCAGGTATCGCCCACTGAAGAACTCCAGTTGAGGAGGAAGTTACCCAGTGGTAAGTTCGTCTGCGGTTGTAGGGTGACGGAGTCCCCCAGGTTGATGGTAATGGTTTCCGGTAAATCGAGCAGGGCCTCACCCGCAGCCGCTACTGATAGGCGGAACTCTTCGTCACATCCTAAACTGTCGCTGACCAGTAAGACATATTCATTAGGCGGCAGGTCGGTGAAGGGAGGGGAGGATTGCATGGGCACACCATTGAGGGAGAAACTAAGTCCGTTCAAATCGGTGCCGAATACGTTAATTATTCCGTCGTTTTCACCCGGGCAGGTTTCCGGAGTTACGGTAGCGGATAGGTTTAACCCCCGGCCTGATCCGATGGTCAGGTTGGCGATGGCAGTACAACCTTCTGCGATGGTTGTAACGGTTACGGCATACGTGCCTGCGGCAAGGTTGTTGTTTCGGGCCTGGTCGGTACCGTCAGGCCAAAGAATGCTGACGGCATTACCTGGCTGATTGAAAAAAACTTCCCCTGCACCTGCGGCCCCGCCACATTCCGGCCGTAATTGTTCTACGGACAGGTCCAGTTCGTTTACTTCCAACGTGACAATATGTGTACTATCACAACCATTGGCGCCAGTAAATACGCGGAAGTAGTCGCCAGGTGAATTTTCAAATACCCCAAAGATCAGCGTGGAGTCACCGGCACAAATACTATTGGTAGCAGTGGTAATAAGTGGTGTGAAAACAACGAGTTCGATGGCATGAATACTGTCGCAGCCATTTGCAGCGGAAAAGCTGCGCTCATAGTTGCCGGCAACCTGTTCGAAGCGGTTAAATATCCGTAGAGAATCGCCCATGCAAATGGTGAAAGTCTCTCTTGTCAGGGTGTCTCGAAGCTGAAATACATCTAAAGTATCAATTTGTTCACAAGCACTACCTTCCACTAAATCATATAGTTGTCCGTTAGTAAATAAAGTATTACCTCCAAAGGAAATGCTATCGCCAGGACATAAGTACACTGAATCACGGGTTCCAACTAGCGGGACTACACTGATCCTGATGCTGTCGGAACTAAAGCAGCCACCGCCAAGCTCCGCGGCAACGAGCAGCAAAGTATCACTCGTTGGCGCAAAACGCACCTCCGGACAGTTGGTGCAATCAATAAAGGTACTTTCACTCCACTGGTAGGAGGTGTAGCCGGAAAGCTGAAAGGTCAGTGTATCTCCCGGGCAAATAAGGGTGTCAACGCCCAGGTCGATTTCGGTGGCCGGATCAAACCTCACGTATACGGTATCGGTCTGTACTCCTCCGCAAGAGTCGGTGGCGATTACCCAGAAATCGCCCTCGCCATAGCCGGTAAAACTTTTTTCTGAGGTACCGTCGACCCATTCATAGCTAGCGAATCCATCTTGCGCAAGAAGGGGGATGATGGCGTTAGAGCAAAGCGTGGTGTCGGGGCCGAGATCCAGCAAGGGGCGGGGCCGCAGGTGCAGGGTCAGGGTATCGGACGCAATGTTCCCGCAGCTGTCGATGACTTCCAGCCAGTATTCGCCAGATGCACTGATGCTGATGCTGTTGGTAGTTGCTCCGGTAGACCACCGGTAACTTACAAATGGGAGATTGGTGCCTTCCACCAGGAAATCTCCGGGACAGAGTGTAGTGTCTGGCCCCAGGTCTATCGTCGGGATGTCCGCGCAGCAACAATCATCCGCCACATCAGGGTCATCACAATCAATCAGTCCGTCTTCATCGTCGTCGATTTGGTTGTTGCAAATTTCTTCCAGCGGTGGGTCAGGTTCATTGCAATCTGTAGGGCAAGAAAGACTCGGAGCCAGGAAAAGCCGGG
>JBGCFZ010000057.1:0-7748 GCA_045110355.1 Lewinella sp.
GACTTTTTTGCTCTGGCAAAAGTAGTGCCCGACCTAACCGATCATATGATCATTACACCGGATGGCCGCACCAGTCTTGATTTCACCTCTCCGAGGGCTGTTCGGCTCCTTAATCAGGCCTTGTTGTTGCGGGATTACGGCCTGAAATTTTGGGATATTCCCGAGGGAAACCTTTGCCCCGGAGTGCCTGGCCGATTGGATTATATCCATGCCATAGCGGAAGTACTGGAGGAGGAGCAGGCGCGGCCGCAGGTGCAGGAGAAGGGGATAAAGGAGCAAGGGAGGAAAGGGGGAAAGGAGCAAAGGGGGAAGGAGGGAAAGGAGCAAGGGAAGAAAGGGTTGGACAGGGTCATGGGACTAGACATTGGGACGGGCGCCTCCCTCATTTACCCGATTCTTGGAAGTAAGGAATACGGATGGAACTTTGTGGCAACCGATGTATCGGAACGATCCCTGAAGGTGGCTACGGCCATCGCTAAATTCAATCCCGGATTAGCCAAAAAGGTGGTATTGCGGCGCCAGCCGGAGCCCTCCATGGTTTTCCGCAACGTTATCCGCACCGGAGATCGGTTTGACTTTACGATGTGCAACCCACCGTTCTTCGAATCTGCCGAAGCTGCAGCGGCTGCAGCCCAATTGAAGTGGGATAAGCTGGGAAAACCAACCGGCCCCTCCCCTACCCACAACTTTGGCGGACAGGCCAATGAATTATGGACCGACGGAGGCGAACCGGCCTTCCTCCGTAAAATGATCAGGGAATCTGTTAACTATGCCAATCAGGTAGGGTGGTTCACCACGTTGGTATCAAAGAAAGGCTACCTCCGGATTGCGGAGATCGAGTTTGATCGTCTGGGGATTACTGACACCAGGACCATCAGCATTGGACAAGGCGGAAAGTTGAGACGAATACTGTGCTGGCGGAAGTAAAGTTTAGGAAATGCAGCTCTCTGCTGGCTGAGAATCTACTGCAGTAGAAGGTTATCCTGACCAATCGTTCAAATGTACTTACGTAGAAGTACGGGTTGAGTGTTCCGCCCCTTCATTGCTCCAACACCTTAAAACTGCACCTGCGGCCTCGCCCTAATAAAACAGTCCTGCAATCGCGCCTGTCATCAAACAGGCAATGGTCCCCCCCAATAGAGCGACCATGCCCAGGTCCGTCAGGTTCTTACGTTGCCCGGGTGCGATGGCGCTGATGCCACCCACCTGAATGCCAATACTGGCAAAGTTAGCGAAGCCACACAGGGCGTAAGCCGCAATCAGTGTAGCCTTAGGGCTAAGTGTGGCATTGCTCTCCTGAACGACGCGAAAAGTATCGTAGGCCACAAATTCGTTGATCACCGTTTTAAGGCCCAGCAACTGCCCGACAACGGTAATATCCTGGCCAGGCACACCAATGATCCATGCTATGGGCGCAAAGCAAAGCGCCAGCAGGTAGGTAAAACTAAAGCCTTCGAATCTTCCCCCCGTAGCGGCTGCGATGGTCTGATTCCAGGTATCCCCCATTGCCTCAGCACTTTCCCAGGCTGCGCTGTTGGCGCCCATGGCCAGCCAGTTGACGATGTCCGTTGCACCAAGGAATATTTCGTTAAGCATGAAGATCAGTGCGGTAAACACCAGCAACATTGCCCCTACGTTTACGGCTAAGCGCAGTCCGTCGGTTGTTCCCCGGCTAATCGCATCCAGCAGGTTGTTGCTGTCATCGGCCGCCATCTCCAGGCGTTTGTCCTTTTTAGGGGTATGGGCGGAATGCGGATCATCGGTATCTGCCCCCGTCACGGCGGCCAGTTCTTCGCTGGATTCCGGCAGCAATATCTTGGCACAAACGATGGCTGCCGGGGCAGAGATCATACTTGCCGTAAGCAGGTGCTTAGCAAAAAATTGTTGTGATTCAGGGTCTGCACCGCCCAGAAAACCAACGTAGGCAACGAAGACACTTCCGGCGATGGTCGCCATACCTCCAATCATGATGCACAACAACTCAGAACGGGTCATTTTTTCGAGGTAAGGTTTTACCACCAGCGGCGCTTCCGTTTGGCCAATAAAGACATTGGCTGCTGCGGCCAGGCTTTCTGGTCCGCTGAGCCCCATGGTCTTGCTTAATAACCAAGCCAGGCCGTAAACGACTTTCTGTAGAATACCGAGGTAATAGAGTACGGCCGTCAAAGCCGAAAAGAATACGACCGTCGGTAATACCTGAAAGGCAAATATGTAGCCAAAACTGTCCATGTCATTGACGATACTGCCAAAAAGGAACTGAGAGCCCGCCGCCGTGAACTCTAACGTTTTACGGAACCCCGCAGCGATGTAATCGAAAATTACCGAAACGCCCTTAACTTTGAGGATAAGTACGGCCAGCACAAATTGCATCGTCATGCCAATACCGACCAAGCGCCAATCAATGGCTTTTCGGTTACTACTGAAGGCATAGCAAACGCCAATCATTACGGAAAGGCCGAGCACACAGCGGAAGAGATCGTAGGCGAAAGTCATGGTTAGGTTTGGGTACGGCGCAAGATAGGGTGCAGAGTTCAGTAATCAGGATTCAGGGGTCAGGTTTCAGAGGTCAGTAGTCAGGTTTCAGGTTTTAAAGTTCAGGATTCAGGGCAGGTATAGTTCAGCGAACACTCCCTCCCGACCGCTGAGTGCTGATTCTTAAATGCTGTTTCCTGATTACTAAATACTGAAACCTGACTACTGACCTCTGAGTACTGATTCCTGAATGCTTTTTACTGAGTACTAAATACTGAAACCTGACCACTGAGTGCTAAATACTAAATACTGAAAACTATCTTCGCCCCATGAAACAACCTTTCCTTATTGGCATCACCGGCGGTTCCGGTTCCGGAAAAACTACTTTCATCCGTCAACTCAGGGAAGGACTTGATGAAAGCCAGGTCAGTTACCTTAGTATGGACGATTATTACGTGCCGCGTGAGGAGCAGAAAGTGGATAAACTTGGCGTCCACAATTTTGACCGCCCTAAATCAATTTACCGCGATGAATTCATCCGCGATTTGAAGAAGCTCTGTAAAGGCAAGATCGTCAAACGTAAAGAATACGTCTTCAATAATGAATTAGCGAAGCCAAAAACCTTAGTTTTCAAACCTGCACCGGTCATTATTGTCGAAGGGTTGTTCGTGTTCCATTATAAGGAATTAAGGCATATGCTCGACTTACGCATCTTCCTGCACGCCAAGGACAACCTGAAGGTCGTCCGCCGGATAAAGCGTGACCGGGTAGAACGCAATTACCCGTTGGAAGATGTATTGTATCGTTACGAACACCATGTTCTCCCCGCTTACGAGAAGTACGTTGAGCCTTATAAGGAGAAGGCCGACATCATCGTCAACAACAATACCGACTTTAACATGGGCCTACGAGTGGTACGGGCGTTTGTAGAGAAACTCCTGATGTAAGCGTTCCTTACGCTTCCTAGTTCACGATCACACGCATAGTACGAATGCCGTTCTGAAGTTGAAGTCTGGCAAAGTAAACGCCGCCAGGAAGTCCGTCGACATTAAACATCACCTGGTTTGCGCCAGCCAGTGCTTCCATCTTTTGCCGAAGGACTACCCTACCCGTAGCGTCGATGAGGTCAGCCGTAAGGGAGGCAGGTTGGGGCAGTTCAAACGAAAGCACCATGTCTTCGCTGGCGGGGTTGGGCCGGGCAGTCAGGGGGAAGTCCAACTGACGCACAGTGCCTAAGCTACTCGGCTCGGTGCTGTAACTGTCAAGGTTATCTAAGAAAAAGGTGTCTCCTGTCGTTCGGTTTGGATCAATAAGAATCACCAGTTTCTTGATACCAGTAGACGTTGCATTATTGTCTGGCTCGTCGAGTAGTTCGAAGGTCAATCGTTCCCATTCTCCTTGCTTCGTCGTTCTGGCCCGGTACCGGCTATGCCGACCAGTAGGATAATTCTCGGGCAGAGCCGCTGCTGTTTCCAGTTGTATCACGATCTCTTTGCCGGCAAATGCATCGGAGTAGATATCCATCGAAAATCCCATGGTTCCTTCGACGTAGTCGTCCGCATCCACAAGCGTAGTTACATCATAAACTATCACATCAAACAGGGACTGGACATCCCGTACATACTCCCCGCACAATGCGGAGCCATTTACTTCATTTGTTCCTGGATTGGCCACTTCGGTAAGTGGACCATTTGAAAACTCATAGATAGCCAGTGCTTCATCGTCGTAATTCTCAAAGCTGTAATCGAAACGTAGGCCTGGCGCAACGTACACCTCGGTACTGAGGGTATAATCTCCGCAATCGGAAGTAATGGTTGCCGTAATGGTGCCCCCGTCTCCAGTAAAGTCAACGACAATTCCGGCAGGGTTACTATCGTCGGTAATGATGGCACCTTCGGGTACCGTCCAGGTGATCGTTGCACCATCAGGAATGTTCCCCAGGGAGTAACCTACGTTGGTAGCACCATTTTCCAAATCTCTGGCACCGCGCAGAAAGGCCGGCGCTGAGTCGTATGCCCGTACATAGTCCACCTTCATTTCTGCGGGAAAGAATCCCGTACCGATAGTACCACCAAAAGTACCACCGATGGCCATGTTCAACAGGAAGTGAAATTCCTGATCGAAGGGCCAGCGCTCGCCCCCGAGATTACCCGGCTGCTTAGTACCGAAGAGGTAGCCGTCTACGTACCAGCTGATTTTGTTTTCCTCCCAGTGGACGGCATAGGTGTGGTATTCGTCTGACCACGCTTCGTTCCTCAACTCAATTTCGGACCCCGTCATGGAGTTGTTCGGAAATGGTTGACCGTAATGAAGGGTACCAAAAAGGTTGTCTGGTTCACGCCCTACCCATTCCATGATGTCAATTTCTCCACTTTGCGGCCAGCCGCCATAGACTTCATCAGTACTCAACATCCAGAACGCCGGCCAGAGGCCTCTGCCCGGAGGAACTTTCATCCGGGTCTCAAAATAGCCGTACTTAAGGTCTACTTTGTTTTTGGTATTGATGCGACCGGAAGTGTAAGACCTACCACCAACCGTCTCGTTGCGCAGCACAATCGACAGCTCTCCGTCGGCTACAGATACATTATCGCTTTGGTACCATTGCTGTTCGTTGTTTCCCCAGCCACAGAGATTAATATCGCAGCCATCTCCTATCTGGAAATTCCAGTCATCTGTATTAAGGGAGGTACCGTCGAATTCATCCGCCCAAATCAGGGTTGGGCATTGCGCGGAAAGAAAGGAAGAGAAGAACAGGAGAGGGAGTAAAAGCTTTTGCATGATCATTTAGTGGTTTAGACAAGCAAAGTAGGTAAAATTCGGGAAAATTGAATTTCGGTACAGATATGCAGTGTGTAGAACAAATTGCACAGGCCCTAAACCAGTTCCATTACTTTTTTGGCGTAATTGTCGTGGAGCGACTTCCCTTGATGGTTACCGGGGACAAAGTCCCCGGTAAATTATCTGACGGCTTACCGCTGATTGCCGCAGGCAATCCATTTACGATGACGGATGGCTATTACCCCACACTACGTACGGGGTAATCAATAAGGATAATCGCTACGCGATAGCGCAGTCCAATTTGCCCTGTTTTAGCAGCAAAACTTATGAAACGGTCTAGTATACTGTAAATACTAAACACGCTACGTCAGGCGGCTTCTCCGTTAGCCTCCAGGCACAATTTGTTATCCATACAATATGCACACTATAATAAGGGGCGGGATCGCAGGTGCAAGGAAAGGTAGATGGGCAATGTGGTGCCTGGCAAAACCCTGCTTCTTAAACCTTGTCTGCACCTGCGGCCGCGCCCTGATCCCTGCCCAAAAACCGAAGCCTCGCCTCCCGGATGGGTAGACGAGGCTTCGAAATGATCAGCCATTGTATTTGATGCTCCAAGAGACCAATAAGCCAAATTACCCAGCTTCGAGCGCAGCCGCACCAGAAACGATCTCCAGGATTTCCGTTGTAATGGCTTCCTGACGCGCTTTGTTGTAGCTGATCTTCAGTTCTTTGAGCAGCTCAGTGGCATTCTCAGTGGCTTTGTCCATCGCCGTCATACGGGCACCGTGCTCGGAAGCGTTGGTATCCAGCAGGAAGGATTGAAAGCGGGTCTTGAGAATGGTAGGCACCAGTTCCTTCAGCAGAACCTCTTTGCTTGGCTCGAAGATGTAATCTGCTTTTGTCTTATCCGCTTCTTTGTCGTCATTTTGATCAACGACAGGCAGAAACTGCTCAGACATGGCAAACTGTACCGCAGCGTTCCGAAAACGGGCGTAAGCCACGTGTACGCTGTCATAAGCACCTCCGGCGAAGCGGTTCATGATCAGCTCAGGAACTGCCTTAGTTACCTCGAAAGATAAGTCAGACAGTAATTCCTGGTACTTCGTCTCGATGGTCACACCGGGAGTGTTTCCGTAGTTACGACGGAAGAACTCTGCGCCCTTCTTGCCGATACAAATAACCTCTAGCTCATTGAAACCCTTCAGGTCGTTTTCAATGGTCGCTACGGCGGCTTTGATCACGTTGGTGTTAAAGGCACCCGCCAAACCACGGCTGGAGGTGACGACGACCATACAAGCCTTATTGACCGGACGCACCTGATTGAACACCGTCCCGGCATCTCCCTCCAGATTAGAGAGGATGTTGGTCAGCATGTCGTTCAGTTTCAACGCGTAAGGACGCATCTCCGTGATCCGTTGTGCGGCGCGGGACATCTTGGCGGCAGAAACCATCTTCATCGCAGAGGTGATCTGCTTGGTGTTCTGCACCGATCCGATCCGTTCCCGTACTTCCTTAAGATTAGCCATAGTTCTTAGTCAATTAGTCAGATAGTCAATTAGCCAGATAGTCTGTAAGCCAGGTAGTCAAATAGCAACTGTTTAGTGACTATTTGACTACCTAACTATGTGACTGTTTGACTATGAAAACTGTGGTACAAGCTGAGCAGCAACTTCGTCGAGCTTAGCAAGATCAGCCTTGTCAAATTTCTTCGCGCGGAAGTTTTCGAGTACTTCAGGTAGCTGACGCTCTACTTCACTGAGGAAGAGGGTTTCAAACTCCTTGATTTTGTTTACGGGAACATCAGCCATGCGGTTATTGGTACCGAGGTGAATGATGGCCACCTGCTTCTCCACCGTTACGGGGCTGTACTGTGGCTGCTTGAGCATTTCCACGTTACGCTTACCTTTTTCGAGGATGTTCTGGGTAGAAGCATCGAGGTCAGAACCGAACTTGGCGAATGCTTCCAGTTCACGGTAAGAAGCCTGATCGAGCTTCAGCGTACCGGAAACCTTCTTCATCGGCTTGATCTGTGCAGAACCACCTACGCGGGATACGGAGATACCTACGTCGATCGCGGGGCGGATACCGTTGTTGAACAGCTTGGAAGTAAGGAAGATCTGACCATCGGTGATGGAGATCACGTTGGTCGGGATGTAAGCAGATACGTCACCAGCCTGTGTTTCGATGATCGGCAGGGCCGTCAGGGAACCACCACCCTTCACGATACCAGCCTTCTTGAGGCTATCGGGCAGGTCGTTCATGCTCTGGGCAATCGCATCATCATCGATGACTTTTGCAGCACGTTCGAGCAGGCGGCTGTGTAGGTAGAATACATCACCGGGGTAAGCTTCACGTCCCGGAGGGCGACGAAGCAGGAGGGATACCTCACGGTAAGCAACGGCCTGCTTGGAGAGATCATCGTAAATGATCAGCGCCGGGCGGCCCGTATCGCGGAAGAATTCACCAATGGCAGCACCGGCGAAGGGAGAGTAAAACTG
>JBGCFZ010000058.1:0-9502 GCA_045110355.1 Lewinella sp.
CTTTGGCGCGGCACACTCTCCGGCACCTGCAGGAGGTATTTTAAATATGGTGTCCTCGAAGATGTCCATCAAATCTCGCTGGGCTCCAGTTGCATCGAGGAAACGGTATTCAGCAAATATTCGACGTTGGAGGTCGTTGGACATATTCTTGCGCAATTCCTTCAGCCGCTTTATTTCATCGGTGAGCAGTTCCAGCTCATCCGTCGCCCGTTTCAGGCGGGCGTCCCAGGCCTTGACCAGATCTTTGTACCCGAAGTGACGACCAACCGACATCCGGGCCAACTCCTCTTCCAGCGCCTGCACCGATTCAGGAGGTAAAGTTTCCCGGGCCGTCTGTCGCTGAAGTTTGCGTTCCTGCTTGGCAGCTTTTACCGAAGCCTTTTCCTTGGCTAATTCATCCTTGGCCTGCACCTGCGTCCGCGCCAGATGATCACGTGCGTCTGCCAATGCTGTTGCATTCTCCAATACTTCTATCTGAGCATTAATCGCGTTCACTTCCTTTTCACCTTGTTTGTAAAAACCTTCGGCCAGCAATACATCGTAAACTGGCGGAACGAAGCCCGGCAGATGGTTAGAATTGGCCAACTTGCCCGAATATGCCGCCAAATAACCTAGGCTACCATCGGTTTTTTCAATTACCAGGACACCAAACATTTTGCCCTTCGCACCTACACCGGCGGTTTCACCGTGACCAAAATCATGCTCCCAATCAGATTGGATTGCCAGGTGTTGTTGTAGCTCCGTTACTGCCGCTCGCGCTAGTGAATGCGGCGTGTAATGAAACGGGAAGGTGAAACGCTCCGGGAGTGGCGTTTTCAGTGCCTCAGTGGGCAGGTCATGAATAAAGGAAGTGAGGGATAATTCCATTGGCCGGCGAAGGTCGCGAATTTCCGCGTCATGACCAGGCACATCTATTCTACAATTTGCAATGTTTACCTCCCAACCAAACTACCCCATCATGAAATTAGTAGATGCGCTGATCAACTTACTCCAGAAGAAAAGTACTGGCGAGGAAGTGGCCGCTCCAGAAAGCGTCTACCCAAATTGTTGGGGCCGTGAGGAATACGGTGGTAAATTCTACGACGCCGTAAAGAACCATGGCATTGATGCTGCCCACCCGGACAAAACGCCGGCTGGATTCAGGAATATGCCGAGACACACCTGAAAGACATCCATCTTGCCCGGCAAGCCGATAAACTCGTATGCCATAAGTGCAAAATCTCTTACCGCCCAGAGTAAAATGCAGAAAGTCACGATGCAGGAATACCTGCAACAACCAGACCGCTACGAACTTCGGCCCGGCAGCACCGAGGGCGCACCACCTTGCCCCTATGGGAACCAGTTTGAGTGGGTGGGATACGATAAGGAGACCTCAACTTACGTGAGGTTTACTAAATCGGTATTTAAGCTGTTGGTGCGGCAGACGTAGGTTCGTCCTATCATTAGTAGAGCGCTTTCCCGGCGATGCGTTTTTCGTTAAAAACGCAAAAAGAGTTGTGTATATTAAAACAATGTTCGACATTTGTAGAACAAGATACACAAACGTAGAACATGCCCTTGTCGAATACCGAAGAACAGTTGATGAAGCACCTGTGGGAATTAGAACCCTGCTTCATGAAAGACCTACTGGAAGCCCTACCCGACCCCAAGCCAGCGAAAACCACCGTTGCCACCCTGATCAAGCGAATGACGGGCAAAGGCGTTGTTGCTTTTCGTCAACGCGGGAACAGTCGGGAGTACTATTCACTGGTAAGTAAAAAAGCCTATTTCGGTAAACAAGTAAAGGGTATGATTACCGACTTCTTTGCTGATTCCCCAACCGATTTTGCCTCTCTCTTTACCGACGGAGCCGACCTAACTCGTGAGCAACTGGAGGAACTCCAACAAATGATCGATGACCAATTAAAGGACAAGAAATGATCTGGCTGAGCTACTTAATGAAGACGATGCTGATCCAACTAATCGCCTTCGGATGTTATAAATTACTCTTGGACCGGGAGCCCCTTGGGCACTGGAAACGCGCTTACTTATTGGGCAGTTTATTCTTATCGTTGATCATACCCTTGGTAACCGTTCCACCACTGTTTACCCAACAAGCAGGTAACCTTTCCCCCGCTATTGGCGCAACTTTGCCGGCCGTTCCGGGTAATGATTTTTCCAATGTACCAGCGCTTATGGGAGGCTCCGAAGTTTTTTCCCTCAGCGACTTGTTATGGCCGTTCCTCGCCATCTTTTACGCTGTGGGGGTAGCCTTTTACATGATCCGTATGCTTAACGCTTTGTGGTCGATTAGAAGTCGACTGGACCAAGCGACCAGCCTTAAGGAAGTAGCTCCTGAAATTTGGTTAACGGGCCTGTCGGAACCGGTAGCTCCCCATACCTTTCTCTGGTGGATTTTCCACCAGGAAGCTACTCCTCTGGCCAAAGAAGTACTGGCCCATGAGCTGGCCCACGCTCAGCAGTGGCACAGCCTTGACCGGCTCTTTGTCGGAGCTCTACGGGTCCTTTTCTGGTTCAATCCGCTGCTGCAGTATTACGAAAAGGCGATCCGGATCAACCACGAGTTACTGGCCGACCAGGCCGTCTTGCGGCAAGGGATCAACCCCATTTCTTACCAACAACAATTATTGGCGGCCCTGCGTCGTCCGGCTTCGCCGACCCTAAGCAGCGGCGTTGATTTCCACCTCACCAAAAAACGATTTCAAATGATGCAATTACCTAAAACCAGCAGCCCTCGCTCCTTGGTAAAACTATTAACCGCCGGCTTGCTATGGGCTGTTCTTCTGTTTAGTTTTGGGCAGACGAGTTACGCACAGACGGCTCCGCCTCCACCTCAAAAGACCTCTGCGTCAACGCAGTTTCGCTACAAAAGCGTTAAGCAGGCCATTCCCACAGCAAAGCAATTGGCCGCTTGGGGAGCAAATGAGAAAAATGAGCTTCGCATCGATCAACGGTCCGTCAAGGGTTCTGCGCTCGAAGACTATAAACCTGAAGATTTTAGTCAGTACTACGTACTGAAAGCCCCTGAGGGCTCTGGCGATCATGGCCTACACGTTTTCTTGTTTACTGAAAAGGAATATCCTTGGCCCGACGTGCCGCCACCGCCGCCGCCATTTCCTCCTATGCCTCCTGGTAAAGCGCCACAAGCTCCCGCTGCCTCTCCTGCCTCACCAGCAGCTGTTCCGGCTCCGCCCGCGCCACCAGCACCGCCAGCTCCGCCATCAGCATCTGATGTTCCTGCGCCACCACCGCCCCCGCCGCCGATGGACTGGAATGAGCTTGAGGAGAAGATCCCTTCCACAACCCAACTCAAGGAATGGCAAGACAGCAAGGAGTTTGGCGTTTGGATTGACCGCAGGCAGGTATCGAATGATGAATTGAGCAATTACTCGCCCGACAACTTTAGCTACTTCCGGGTGAGTAAGCTGATGAAAAATGCGAAGAATTACGGCAAGTACACTTATCAGGTGAACCTGATGACTACCGAGCGACTAGCTAAGTTACGGAGCCAGCAACGCAAGTGGAATTAGGCACCAAGCCCGGCTACAGCCAGCTACGAGCGAGATCAAAGAGATAGGTCGGATTTCCGGAGGTGCCAAGGATCGGTCCTTCTGCATTACCGGCTGACTTACTGAGTTTCTCGCCGTCTGTACCTACGATTAATGGATGATGAAGGAAGCTGATTCGCTCAAACAGCGGGGCGAAGCCCATCATTTCGGACAATACCGACTGGGCAGCCGTACTGGGTAACAGGTCTTCTCCCCTCCCCACATGATTAATTTTAAAAACGGCATCATCAACGACACAGGCCGGCTGGTAACTCGGCCGGCCGTCTTTTTTGCGAACGACGAAGTCGGGCATGGTAGCGTGAAGATCTACGGTAAAGGGCTTGGGGCGGACGAGGTCCGGGATACTAACTGGGGTTAACTCCCGGGTGTTGATGCGCCAGGCGACGTTCACATCGTCGAGGGAGAGGTGGCCGTTGAGGCAATCATAACGATGTTCGCCCGAGGCGAGGTCTTTGCGGGAGCAAGGGCAGGCGAATACCAGTGGATGGCTACGAAGTCGGTCAAGTGCCTCCTGGTATTGGGGAAGGCGCTGTTCCTGGCTCCAGTTGGCGTGGAAGTCGGCAGTGTCCCTTGGGCCATCGGTAATGGTGATCCCCAACCAGTCGATGACCCGAAAAATGTCTTCGAGGTAGACTTCGCGAAAGCGCGCGCGGTCGAGGTCATCAATGCGGAGCAGGATACGGCCCTGGTCTCCGACCAGTAGGGCGTTCAGGGCGAAGTTGGTGGCGTTTCCTTGGTGGAGAAAACCCGAAGGCGTGGGTGCCAGGCGAGTTGATCGTTGATTGATAACTATTAATTATTGATTGATGATTCTTGATTGGTGAATACTGAACACTGAATATTGTTGCCTGATTGCTGGTCCCTAAATACAGCATCCGGATTACTGAGTGCTGTCCGCTAACCCCTGAATCCTGATTACTAAACACTAAGATAAACGACCGTTCCCTAAACCATCCGTCCGTGTTTAAACGAAAAGTAATAATGGGAGCGTTATAAAAGGTACTTACTTTCATCTTCAGAGACCGATGTTTTATGTGCTACCGTAGCTTCTTCACCTTGCTCCTTCTAACTGTTCTTTGCACCAGCGTCCGCGCCCAAAGACCCGCCGGCACCTTCGGCGAAACACGTGGCACTACCGCCATGCTTGGCCTGGAAGATGCCTCCATGCTCGACCAAATGATGTTCTACATCCCGGGGATCGGCAGCAACTCGCGGGAGGACCTGCTGCGCCAAAACATCAAAAGTTACATGATGCCCATTCGGCAGGCACCAAGCCCGCAAATGGAGTGGGCCTATGCGCTGGCTGGCACGTTGGAGTACTACCAAAACCTGAACAGCAACTTCAAGGATAACCTGAGCCCAGATTTCCTTACCCTCAACCTCGCCGCGCAGGGCAAACGCCCAACGATGGAAGACGGGCTTCGCTTTTTGGTCCAGCAGGGCACCGTATCCGCCGCCATCGTTCCCTATGGCAGCCCGACCATTCCAACGGCCGTGTACTCCGTCCCTAAGTACACCATCACAAATTTCGGCTACCTCTTCCGCCCGGAAACCCGTGCGCGCAATCGCGTATTTGAGACCCGCAAAGCCCTCAGCCGGGGCAATCCGGTCATCATCGAGCTCAGTACCGATGCCACCTTTGCTGCCCTGCGCACCAATGCCTACTCCACCGCAACACCTACTGGGGAAACACACTTCCTTACCGTGGTTGGCTACGATGGTAACAGTGGCACCTTCGAATTGCGCGGCCTCTTTGGCCGCCACTGGGCCGATGCGGGATACGTCCGCATCAGCTACGATGATTTTGGGCGGCTGGCTAAGACGGGGTATGTTTTAATTCCGAAAGGATAGAGGTAAAGTAACCATTAAGGCATTAAGACTGCTTCGCAGTTTTTGTCATTAAGGCAATTAAGTAGGGGAAGTTGCTTTGCTCCATGGGCGGTCTTTTACCGCTGAAATCTTCTTAATGCCTGAATGTCCTTAATGGTTACTCCAACGCCTCACCTGAGTAGGAGGAGACAGCACGCCAACCTGCCGCACCAGGCTGTCAAAGACGGCAGTGCCAGCTAAACGATTATCATAAAGCAGCAGGTCCACACCGGGTTGTAAAAGCCACGGTAATCGAGCAGTCAGCTCATCAGCGGTTTCTCCGGGGTAGCCACTCGTCATAACCCGGTAGCCGTTGGCGCTTAGGCTATCCTGAAGATGATGCAGCTTGGCAGCCTCCCATTGCGTGGTATCCGTGAGCAGTACGAGATTTTGCAAGGTTGCGGGCGGAGGTGGAGAATCCTTTGGCGCGCACGCAGGTGCAAGGAAGGTTAGTAGAAGCAGGGTGAGGGAGATCGTTAATCGGTACATAATTGTTAATTCAGGGATTGCTGTTGACTCGCTTGCGTTCGCGTTGCAGGCAGTTGCTTCGCTCCTTGTTCCATGGGTTGCAAGTGGACGCTTCGCGCTGCAACATCTGCAACCCTTGCAACAGGAGCGAAGCGACCCTGCAACAAGGAACCCAACTCCCCTCATCGAGCCAAGAAGTCAATATTCCGTCGCAGCCCAGCATACTTTGTTCGTTTTACGGCCGACTTCTGAAAGACCTTCCGAAACACCTCCTCCGTCATTTCCGTCATTTCACGGGGCGTCATCTCTGGCAGATCCGGGTGCGGATTAAAGGCCGGTTCACTGTGTGGTTTACTGAACCGGTTCCAGGGACACACTTCCTGGCAGATGTCGCAGCCGAAGGCCCAGCCTTCCATTCGCCCGGCAAACTCATCGGGGATGGCCTCCCGCAATTCAATCGTCAGGTAGCTGATGCATTTACTACCATCAAGCAGGAAGCCCTGGGGACTGATCGCCTCCGTTGGGCAGGCATCGATACAAGCAGTACAGGTACCGCAGTAATCTTTGATTTGGGTGTCCGGCTCCAGGTCCAGATCCGAGATGATCTCGGCCAGGAAGAAATAGCTACCAGCCTTGGGGTTGATGAGCAGGGTGTTCTTGCCCGTCCACCCTACCCCGGCGCGTTTGGCCCAGTCTCGTTCCAGCACGGGTGCGCTGTCTACAAATACCCTACCGTCAATTTGTGCGCCAACAAGGCGTTCTAGTTCCGCCACCAGATCTTTCAGCTTGTGGCGAATAACCTTGTGGTAATCTTGCCCATAAGCATACCTGCTGATCTTCGGTGCTTCCAGGCTTGGGGTCTCATCTTCCGGGAAGTAATTGTACAACAACGAGATTACGCTCTTTGCCCCCGGCACCAGTTTTGTGGGGTCCACCCGTTTATCAAAGTGGTTTTCCATCCAACGCATCGTCCCGTGCCGGCCCTGGCTGAGCCATTCCTCCAGTCGGCGGGCTTCTTCATCCATCATCTCCGCTTTCGCAACTCCTACGAAGGAGAAGCCGGCGGCGTGGGCCAGGGATTTGACTTGGGATTTAGTAAACATTCGCTGCGCTCATTTGGTAGTGGATAGTCAGTAGTAGGTAGGGCTGCCGCACAAGGTAGCTCACTTCGTTCGTTTTAACTAAATCGTACCAACAAGCTATCGACCGGACGAACAAAGCGATTTGCATCTTAAGATGAACTACTTACTACGAGGGCGAAGCCTTACCAGCGTTAAAACGCCGGCCTGTGGTACAAAGCTCTCACGAGCTGAACCTATGCTCGCTAGCGCTCGTGTCGGCTACCGCCGATAAGGAACTCGCTTTTACCGACGGGCCTACAATTTGATGCATACACTATCAAAAGGCGCGGATAACAACTTGCGGCAGCACTACCCACTCCGAGGGCAAAGCCGGTACCCGTACTACCAAAAAAGGAAGCGTAGCGACCCTCTACTTATCTAAACAGTCCCATCACCAGCCAATCGGCAATCAACTGTCGGTTGCTGGGTTCTACGATCCGGACCTGATCAGAGGGATTGGTAATATTCCCCAGCTCAATAAACACGCCACTTGGCTTTGTTTCCCGTAGCACCCAAAGATCTCGTACACCAACGGTTCCCGTATAGCCACGGCCCTTCCGAACCCGGTCATACTGTTTCTTCATCATGGTGTGCATGCGTTCCGCCTGCTTGGCACCAACGAGGTCTCCTTCAAAATGGTAGAAGAAGAGGTCAATTTTCTTGTTTTTATGCCGGCTGTCTACGTGGATGGCCATCATCGTCTGGTCCGTGATGCCTTTGGCCAGGTTTTCATCATACAATTTATTGATGATGTTACTGCGTTGCCCCAACCGGGCTTTTTGCCGGTAAGGAATGGGTTGTCCTCCCCAGGCTGTTTCGTCTTTATCTCCCTTCAGGTAGCGTTCATCCCGGATGCCATCGGTATCCCGTACGATCATATAGGGTGTACCGCCGTGCTTCAGAATATTACGGGTAACTCGCAAAGCCACATCGTAGGCATACTCATCTTCGTGCAGGTGGTGCCCTGATCGTTTACCGATCGTTCCCGGGTCGGGGCCGCCGTGCCCCGAGACGATGTAAAAGATCCGACCGGCCAGCTTATCATCCACTTTGGGGACATAAGCATGTTTTTTACCGAAGATGTTGAAGGTCCGGTAAGCACTAGTCGTTACCTGGCTCGGCACCTGAGCGAGGCTATCGGGGCTTCCCCCGGTCTTAGTAATTTCTCCCGCACCAACGATCTCCGCCGGGGCAGGCTTCAGCTTTTCCTCGTAGCAGTTGTCGATATGGTGAGGAACATAAAGCTTTTTATCCTCCCGGAAATCCTTCGGTCGAATCTGTAATTTCAGCAGGTCCTCATTATAGTATTGGATGTTCAGCGCCCGGGTATAATTTTCATTACCCGTAGAGCTGCGGATGCTTTTACCATTGTAGGTCACCACCTCAATCGGCAGTTTATAGTTTTTTCCAACCAGAAGGTTAGCATTGGGCTTGAGGCTGTTCAACCGATAGAACTCTTGAAGATTGCAGCTGTAGTCCAACAATTGATACCGTCGGAGCAAAGCATAAATCCCATCGCCTTTTTGCGCGACCACAAGCAGGTGTTCGGCCGTCAGGGTCGTGGTTAACAACAGTAGGGATAGTGTAAAAAGTAGCTGTTTCAGTAGCATAAGGGGAAAGACAATAACTCAGTTGCGGTGCAAGATAGTAAGCGCTTGTTAGGGAATCTGGTTCCTGACCGAAAGTGTGCAATTTTGTGCCAGATCAAGGTCAGAAAATGGACGCATAACGGGTTATTAGTTCACTTTTCAGAACGCAGAGCTGGTCCAAAATTGCTGCTTGCAGGCCGGAAGTAGATTCCCCAACAAGCGCTAAGACAAGCGCTTGATAGGTAAACGCTTACCTTAGCGCCATGAGCACCATGCGGCAAATAATTCACCTCCTGGGGTGGGAGGTAAGGACGGAATGGCGGAATCGGTATGCACTGGGCAGCGTACTCCTCTACGTGGCAGCAACCACCGTAGTTATCTACTTTGCCGTGCAGCGCTTCAGCCCTATGACCTTTAACGCTTTATACTGGGTAGTGTTGTTTTTTGGAGCAACTGTTGCCTCCGGGCGCAGCTTTCTCAGGGAGGGTGGCAAACGACATTATTACTATTACACCCTGGCCGGACCGGAGGCTCTTTTGATTAGTAAATTCCTTTACAACACCCTGATTATTTGGCTCGTAAGTGGGCTAACCTGGGCCCTGCTCGGTTTTTTTACTTCCCAAAATTACGTACTCGAACCCGGGTATTTCATCCTGGCGCTGATGTTGGCAGGGGCCGGGTTAAGTGCCATCCTTACCTTTGTCGCAGCCCTCGCCGCCCGTGCCGGCGGCAGTGGAACGCTGATGGCCGTACTCAGTTTCCCGCTGGTTATTCCGCTGCTTTATTTGCTCGTTAATGCCGGTGGGTACGCCGTTGGGCTTACCTCCGGACAGGAAAATTCTTACCTGCTGTTGGCGCTGGCCATTGATTTGTTGGCACTGGCGGT
>JBGCFZ010000059.1:0-18204 GCA_045110355.1 Lewinella sp.
ACCACAGCCAGAAGTGGCGGTAGCATCGCTGGCCATTACGGTTGGCACTACGCCACAATCGATCAGGGAGTCTGCGGGGCAGGTGATTTCTGGCGCGGGGCCGTCATACATGATCGTATGACGGAAGAAGATAGAGTCTTCTGCTTCATTACCTGCGGCATCTTGTATGACTACTACATTGATAATGTCTACGGAACAACCAAGAACACGGTTCTCCTCATAGGACCTAACGAAGGCAGATTGAAGTCCATCACAATTATCGGTCACACACCCTGAAAGGTCAGCAGTGATGATACGATCACCACCTGCCGCAGCACTGAACATGGTAAGGTTACCAATGGCGCTGAACATGCCCGAAGGAGTGTTAGCACCAATGAAGTCAGCACATTGGTCTTCTCCAGAGAAGGTTTCTGAGAATTCGGCACAGGTAACTTCTGGTGGCGTAACATCGTTCACCGTAACTGAAGTAGTACACTGGCTCATGGCACCATTAACATCCGTAATAGTGTAGGTTACGGTATTAGGGCCTGTATCTCCACAATCAAAAGTACTAGGCGTGACCACTTCTGTCGCTAAACCACAATCTGCCGTGCTTCCAGCACCGATGGTGCTGGCCATAATTGAGGCCATTCCGTTAGCGTCTAATTCGACGGTAGTTCCGGTACAAGTAGCAACTGGGGCGGCACAACAGAAGGCATTGGGGTCGGCAATGGTAATAATAACATTACAGGTTGACTGATTACCATTAACGTCGTTGTTAATGATAGTAAACGGATTTTCTCCAAGGTCAGCGCAGGTAAACTCAAACTGTTGCGGTTGAAAACCTATTCCTCCCTGTCCGGTAATCACGTCACAATTATCGGTATTACTTGTAACGATAATATTTTCAATCACACCAAGAAATAACATATAGTTACCGTTCGCATCCAGGTCAAATGTTACATCCTGGCAGACGAGTACCGGACTAACGGTATCTCGTACCGTGACCATAGCGTCACAGGTAGCAGAGTTTCCGGCGGCATCAGGAACAGAAAGCGTAACCGTAAGCGGAGTATTGGCTCCGGTGCTTTCATTACGGGTGACGTCGGAGCAGTCAAACATCGTCTGATCGACGCTAAGCGTACCCAGCGCACAATTATCAGAGGAACCACCGTCAACGTCGGTGGCGGTGATGGTGGCCATGCCGTTCGCGTCCAGGAAGACCTCGATGTCCTGACAGAGGGCATCAGGGGGAGTGATGTCCGTATTATTGAGCGTGAAGCGACAAGTATCCGAGGCATTGCCAGCGGCATCCGTTGCGACCAGTTTGATTTCGAACATACCAACGCCCAGCATCGTGCCGGTGGGTGGAATTTGCACTACGGTAGGGTTCGCATCACAGTCATCCGTTACCGTGATGAAAGCGGCGTAGTTCGGCGTTGCGTTGAGGCAAGAAGTAAGGCCAACTACACCATCGCTGAGCGTAGTGGGGCAACCAGTGATGACCGGTGCTTCTGAGTCTTCGTCGGAAACAACGACTTCTGCCGCTTCGCTTTCGCAGGCGGTAGTAACCTCTGTAACCCAGATGGAACGGGGAGTAGCGCCGGCATCGTAGGAAGATGCGGGACCAGCAAGTAGGTTGGCCGAGCCTGCACCAGGATCGGCGTCATAGAAGTTAAACATACCAGAAACGGGGGTGCCGCTTAGGGTGATGTCGTCGAGCTTAAACATCTCGGCGGCCGCACCATTGAACATACAGATCTCCACCTGGAGCGTGCTACCGGTCAGGCCGGCGATCGTAACGGTGGTCGATTCGAAGTCCTGATCATTTGGAGCATCTTCTCCGGTAAGGGTATGGGTTGCGCTTCCCATTCCCATCCAATCAGCAATTATGTTATTTGCGCCGTCGACGATGATATTTACATCAACATAATCGGCAGGTTCATGGTCTCCTTCTTCTTCGACCAAAGCTGAGAAATCGACAGAACTGTACCCAGAGATGTCGATGATTTCGGAAAGGAAACAAAGTTCACTGTCCAAATCCTGGCCGACGAGTACACCTCCGTCTACTTGTAGGAAATCTGATGGAGCGACAAGGCCTTCAGCATTGCCCGCAATTGACCATTGCCCGTTAGCTGGTGCTACGTTAGTCATACAGGTAGTGGGATCCGCATCAGTACAAGCACCGGCTACACCCGCGCCATCCTCGGCAAAGTCTTCCGTCCAGAATTGGACCGGAGCCACAGTACTTCCGTTCATCGGCACGATCAACGCCGTGGTACCGCCACAGGCGTTAACATCTTCTACGATTGGAGCAGGGGCCGGGCTTTCTACCTCAACGAGGGTTTGTGCCGATGGTCGACAAGTCAAATCAGTAGGAGCAGGAGATAAGACCGCGTAGATGAAGGCACTGGGGTCCGCAGAAGGAATAGTGGCTCCAACCAGTGCTGCCGTAGTTCCTCCGGCAGTCAGGCTACCAAAGGTTACGGTTCCCAGAGAAGTTCCTCCGGTGTAAGGATCGGCAGTTGCACTACCGAAGTATTTGAATTCGATACCGAAGTCCTGTTCCATGTTTTCGGCACTTGCCATGTTGGCCAGGCCGGTAGCCGTCAAATCGAAAGGATCGCCCGCACAAACGACGGCATCACCAGAGACTGCAGCAACGGTTGGGCAGACGATGCTGTTGTTGTTTGCAATGGAACCTTGGCTGAAGATGATGCCATCAATGCCCAGTTCTTCACTGGTAGCATCCGCATCGAATTCGATGATCAAGGTAGCCTGGCAGCCAACGTATGCCGTAAGATCGGCCGAAAGGGTTGCCCAGGCGCCTTCGGTTACCATTGCGTTCAGGTCAATGTCGCCGCCGCCGCCGCCATTTTCGCCGCCGCCGTCGGTATCCAGCAGCGTAATAGTGGTTGCTCCTGCACAGTTGTCAATTTCAATGCGGGCATAAAAACGATCGTTTGCGCCATTGGTGTTTTCCCAACTTGCAGACCCCAGGTTATACTGCATAAAAAACATGGACATCGTCGTCCCCGTCAGATCTACAGGATCAAAAGTCATCTCAACTTCTCCGTCCGTATCTTCCATAAAGAAGCCCTGCAAACCATCCGCAACTGGTGCACCAAGTTGATCATTGAAAACAATGCTCGTGGCTACACCAAATTTTTGACCATCTGTAAGTCCTAGGCCAGCGGACCCATCAGAATCCAGCGTTCTGGTTGGTGTATATATAATGGAATAGCCTAATACAGCTCCACTACTCATTTGACTGACGGGAATACCGTTATTGTCCATTAAGGCATGGACTACAGTCGCAGACCCCGGATCGGTATAATTGCAGCCAGTGGAAGTAGTACAACTCAGGTTGGTGGCTACGTTCTCAAAGCTGTTTCCAACCTGTGCAGACAGGTTGGAGGCAAAGGGAAGCGTAAGCAGAATACACCAAAATAGGCGTATGGCTTTGGAAAAGGTAGATCTTGAATTCATAGATTACGATTAAAAAACACAGGTAGACAGGTCAGGTCTACGAAAAAACACACAATAAAGGTACCAAAAAATCTACAGGCTTAAAGAACTTATCCGCAGCAAACAGGTAGTTCTACCTATTTAATACCTGTTTTCATGGACCCTAAATCCGTTCTTTAACAGTTGCGGAGTGTTTTGGCGGGGCCGCAGGTGCAAACCAGCGTAGTAAGAAGCAAAAAGGTTCCCCTACCTTTCTCTGCACCTGCGGCCGCGCCTTAAAAGCCCTGCCCCTACAAAAATCATCCATGTAGCGAACATCTTGTACTACTGCCTCCGTTATAATAACGAACCAAAAAACGACATAAGATGAAAAAGTTACGCATCAAAAAAGCCTACGAAGGAAATCCTGTGGGTCTGTCCGACAAAGCCTGTAAAGAGGTGGCAAAAGACCTGGATCGGCACCTCGCCTCCCTATGGATTATGTACGCCCAGTACCACAAGCATCACTGGCTGGTGGAGGGCCCGCAGTTTCGGGACATCCATTTATTTTTGCAGGAACATTACGAAGAAGTCAACCTCCAATTGGATGCCGTAGCCGAACGTATGACACTGCTCGGCTATACGCCAACCACCCGCCTGGAAGACTACGTAAAGTTGGCTTACATTAAACAGGAATCTGAAGACGTTTATCATATTCGTGATGGCTTCAAAAACGATATGGAGAATGAGCGTAAAATTGCCGTCGAATTCCGTAAATCTATCGAGAAAGCTAATAAACTTGGGGACTACGGCACCAAATCCATGCTGGAGGGCTTTCTCTTCAAGATCGAAGACCGTTGTCACCACCTGGAGCATTTCCTGGGCGAAGACAGTATGGCCGTTGGCTACCTTCACAGTACTAATGGAAGCAATAACAACTAAGCGTTTTTTTTAGAATTTGTTCCTCGAAAGGATGACTAACGCCGCCGTAGTCAATGACCTGAAGGCCGAGTAGTCCTCAAGCGTTAAAAAGTGAATTTCACGACTTAGAAAGTTGTTCTGCCGCTCGCCGCCCGAGGTCGGCGCTAAGGGCTACGCCCATCCCCGCCAGCCGGCCAGCTACCAGGACGTTTTCTGCGGCATAGCGGAGGACGGGCGTTTTCCCATCGCCCTGGGCGATGATGCCACTCCAGCGGGTGGGGAAGTCGGCGTCCGTCCAGGTACGTTCAGGAAACCATTCGTTCAGTTTCTCCAGCAGGTAGGCTTCCGGGATACCGTTGGCCCCAAATTCATCCGTTTCGGACGAGGTTCCGGCTTTGTGGCGGGCACCACCAATGAGCAGACGATCATCACCAACGTTGCGGAAGTAGACGTAGCCTTCGTGGTAGTGGTAGCAGCCTTTGAGTTTGAAGTCGGGCAAAGGCTCGCTCATCAAAATCTGGTTTCTTACGGGACGGATGTTTTCGGGAAAATCCTTGGGCAACAACTTTTGGGCAAAAGCGTTGACCGTGACCAGTGCTCGACCAGCGTGCAGCGTCCCCCACCCTGCTCCTTTAACTTCCACTGCACCTGCGGCCCCGCCCTTAATCTGTTCCACCTCACTACCAAAAAGGAAACGAATACCTGCCACATGGCAATCAGCCAGGAGGAGCGAGACCAGCTTTCCGGGGTGGAGTTGGGCTTCGAGCGGGTTGTGTAGTAGGAGAGATGGAGGGGTGGCAGTGGGCCAACTACGATTTTCAGAAAAGTCGTAGTCGACTATTTCCGACCAGGTTTTTTCGAGCCCCGTCACCCGGGCAAGCAAGCTATTTAGCTCTTGCAATCGTCCACGGACCTGGCGCGCTGTTTGTAAATCATCCACCACCTCATAGCCCCCATTCTTTACCCAATCGATGTTCCGGTGGGCGAAGTTCTTTTCCAATGCTTTGATCCCGGCATAGCGCTTGCGGACCGTGGCCACCATCGAATCCGCTCCGTAGGCATCCAGGTCTGCCAGCAATTCCGTCGGCCCGCCGAAGCAGGCAAAGCCCGCATTTCTGGTGCTAGCACCCCGTGGGATAGTCGCCCGCTCAATGACCAGAACGTCGAGATCGGGCTGGCGTCGTTTCAATTCCAGCCCAGCTTGCAGGCCGGTGAGGCCAGCGCCAATGATGGCTACGTCGGGGGAGCTAAAGAAAGTTGTTTTTTCCCAGTGGGAGGTTCTAGGCATGGTTAGGTTGTCGAGTTGTCTGATTAGGCGAACATACGACTCGACAACCGGACTACCCGACAACTGGATAACATGACAACCCGAAAACCGGACAACTCGCAAACTTGACAACTTGACTAATACCGCAAACCCTGCACATCATCAAACCGAGCCATAACGCCCCAACCAAAGAAGTAATTGGTCACCCCAATCAACAGCTCGTTTTCCCCTTCCGTTAAAGGAATTTCAATTTGACTGTTCTCCAGCGAGCACCGGCCACGCGGTGTTTTCATGCCAGGTGTATTGTAGCCGTTTTTGTCTTGGTATAAGGGCTTTTCATTGAGGTATACATAGACCTCATCGCTGAAGCCAAAGTCTAATTTTCGCACCTGGTCTTTACTGGCAGTAATGGTGGATTTTAGCCAAACCATTTGGCGGGAGCCTCGTGGTGTCGCACCGAACTGACGACTCAGGTTAACCAGGCCCTGGCGTTCGGCGGCGATGGCCGACCAGGCTGTTGCTTCAGTAGGCAGCAAGGCTGGGGTAGGTTCTTGGCCAGTGGGCAAGTCCATAGGTTCGGTTACCTGCCAGTTGCGGAGGAAGCGACTGTCGTTGAGGCTGGGGTCAAAACCTTCGACACCAGCCAGGCCAGGAGTTACATCCGGGGTGATGGTCAGATTGGCGATGTAAGCACTACCATCGAAGGTAACCATGCCTTTTTTCCAGTCTCCATCCATCAGTGGAACGTAGAGTGCGGGGGTCGTCATGTCATTGACAAAGGCCAGGAATTGCCGGCCTTTCACCACCAGTTTCACGTGGTTCCAGCCTTCGGATTTCATATCGGCATTGGACTGGTAATCTCCGCTTAAATCCCAGAGATTCACACCATTCAACACGGCTGCATATTGTATGCCGGTGTTGATACTGGGGTCGTTTCGCCAGAACCCCCGAAGGTAAAAATGCTCTGAATTGGCATCGTCTTTCCGACGAAAATGAATGGCCGTGAAGCGGGTCTTTTCGGAAAATGCGATATCGTATTCAATGGTACCATCAGCAAATTCCAGGTCCTTTACGGTGACAATATTGCTGCCGGTTGCGGAGGTTCCTCCGTCATCAATGAATAACGCTGACTGCCCAAGGTGGGTAAGGAAATCGGCCGCTTGTCCATTCAGTTCCCAGGCATCGGGTTTCATCGGGACAGTACGACTTTTTTGCGCGAACGCAGGTGCAAGGAAAAGACTAAGCGCAAGGCTAAGCAGTGTATACTTCATCGTTCATGATTGGTTTAATGATGTTGACAAAGTTGGTGGGTGCCAGCAGTTTGTGCCAATCATACGCAGAACAAAACGAGACAAACCCGTGCAAGAGGCAAAACAAACCTGTGCAAATCCGTGCAACCAAACGATTCTCCCCCGAAGCTGGCATGATCCAGGCGTCTCTCCCTACCTTAGCTGTATGAACCAGGAGGAACAAATGCTGCACCAGTGCCTCGCCCGTATTGAAGAAAAAACGGGCTGGGGGCCAGCTACAGGATGGACCAATCAGGATTTCACGAGCCTGTCGGAGAAGATTGCCGGAGAAACTGGCATCCACCTCAGCCCTACCACCCTCAAGCGGGTTTGGGGGCGGGTGGCGTATACCAGTAAGCCTAGCCCCTCCACGCTTGACGCTTTAGCTGCTTTTGTGGGGTGTGAGAATTGGCGAGGATTTCGGCAGGCGGCACACAAAGTGTCGGAAGATGAACGGACTGCGGGTAAGGTGGGAAACAGCTTTACCCTAGGAGTTGCCATCAAACGGAAGAATTTAGAAGGTCGAATAGATGACATAAACGTGCATGCGCCCCGACAGCATACCGGGCAGAAGCCGGTTCACGCTGTCAACAACGAAGACAATGGGCTGAAGCCCATTGTTAAGCAGGACGTCCCTCCGGGACTACCTCGCCGTCGGGCCCGGAATCCGTTAAGGCTTTACATTTATTATCTCCTGCCAATAGCCTTATTGGCGGTGGCAATTGCCCTGCTCTTTCCAACCTCCGCTGCACCTGCGGCCCCGCCCGAAGAAACCACTGACGACCAACCCACGCCGCTTGACCCTACCGATTTTGCCTTCAACTTTAGACCCGTCACCACCGGCGTCCCCAACTCGGTAGTTTTCACCTACGACGCCTCCGCTGCGCCTGAGGGAGCTTCCATCTTCTTACAGCAAAACTGGGCCCCCTCTCGCCGAGTGGAGGTTCCTCGCGATCAGAAAGTCCATACGTCTATTTACTACTTACCGGGTTACTTCAGCGCCAAACTTTTAGTTGACCAGCAAGTCGTGAAACAACGTGCTCTCTTTATCCGGTCTGAAGGCTGGGTAGCAGCGGCCGATCGCAAACCGGTGCCCGTATACCTCCCACTGGAAGAGGTACATCAAGATGGTCGTCTTGCCGTATCTGCATCTTTGCTGAAAAGTCTTGAAGTTCCCCTGCAGCCTACTCCCCCAAAAGTCGTATTTGCCCACGCTGGCGCACTTGATGGTCTTTTCACCGACGACTTCGTCTTCCGCACCCGGCTTCGGCACGATTACAGTGCAGGAACTTCCGTCTGTCAACGAATTAGGGTGGTGCTTCAATTAAAAAACGGCGTCATTATTATCCCCCTCAGCAGACCGGGGTGCACTTCTGAGCTCACGCTTTACGCCGGTGGCAATATGTTCAAAGGCAAATCCAATGATTTATCCGCATTTGGAGTCGTCAGCGAAGACCAATGGCTAGAACTTGGATGTACTGGAGAAGGCGACCTGCTTAATTTTTCCATCAATGGTCAGCAGGTGTTCACGGTAGAAAGTAAAGAGGTACCGAGAGAATTTGTTGGTATCCGCTATGAATTTTACGGTATGGGGTCGGTGGATGAATTGGAGTTTGGCAATGGGAGTGGGTCAGTTTGGCAGGAGTCATTTTAAATTCGCAAGTCAAATAACGAACTCAATCGCGCTCCATTTCTCCGGTTGGTGGGTATCATACACCCCGTGGCTGGTTAACACCATAGCTGGGTGCGGCTGAACTTCCTTTCCGCTGACCATCAATTTTTGGAACCTGACCAAAAACATCTTCCAGACATCGCCAGGCCTTGGCTGTAGTGTTTTCTTTTCAGAGTAGTCGGCTACTAGCTCGGCCTTGACACCAGCGGCCATATTGTCGAAACGAGATAGATCGGAGGTATCTATGCCCATGGCTTTTAGGTAGCTCAGGGGCGCGTCTTTCCAGTAGTTCACTATGGGATTGATGTCGGCCTGGGTTATTTCTCGGATGGTGGGATCCTGACGAAGCATGGGCATAATAATTAGTAAGAACACAATTCAACTTTGGGCAAAGTTGCTAACGCTGCAATACTACTTGGAAAATTAAAGACAAACGCGTAACTTAGAATTACAAACAGCTCATCAATATTAGACACTTAAACAATGAGCAATTCCCAATGAATCTATCATTGTATTAACTAGCACCAACATAGAAGCCATGAAATTAACATTTATATTGATGATTACACTTCTCCTTATTGGAGGTGTAAGTTATTATTTATTAACACCCGAATTTGGTTGGGGCCGGAATGACAATAGAGTTCAAGTATTAATAGCGAAAGAAAAAGCTGAACAATCCTTTAATGGACTCGGAGACATAGTAAAAGAAGTTCAAGAATCTCTTTCTGAAGCAGAGAACTATGTTGTCAATCAATTTAACAAGTCATCTTCAAGAGGGAAAAAAACGTCTAAAGTTGCGCTAAAAGTATCCGATGAAATAGACGCTACTGTCTGCCGAAAACATGCTGCAAAAATTGGGAAATTAAAGAGAAAATTTAATAACATTGAAAGCGCTGTCTCATTTTACTTCACCGAATTAGACACGATGATGATAGATGTTGAAGAAGCTAAAAACCTACACAAAGAACTAAGTCTTGAAATAAACAATTTAAAGCGTGATTATGCAAACGCAAGAAATGAGGCAAATGATGCAATCCAAGAAGTTGAGCAGAGGTATCTAGATATTTGTCATTACAAGGAGTTAATAATCATAATGACAACAATTGAAGGGGTTCGACAAAAAATTGACGAATTAAAAGTCCTTTCAGGCGAAGCAAAGACAATTTCAAATGAAATTAAATCATTTTCTATAAATGGCAAAAACATTATCCATAAAGAAATTGGGAATTAGTCTACTACTCGCAATTTCCTTCACAACTCCTATTATTCTTTGCGCAGGATGCTTAACCACAAACTGCAAAGGCGGATATGGCATAAGAACTTATTCTAATGGAAATAAATACGAAGGAATCTTCGACATCAAAGGACTACCAGAAGGTATTGGAATAATGACTCACAAGGCCGGATATAAAGAAATTGGAATTTGGGAAAACGGAAATTTCAAACAAGAAGAAGACATACTTGGAGATTTACAAAAAGTAAGACTAATTTATAGAAACAAGCTTGGGGAAATCGATAGAAAAGCATTAAACAACTCTGCTCAGGATGAAATTTACACCGACACACATAATGCCAAAAAAACCAAGCACACACCCTCCAAATGGGATTTAGGCATTAAAGAAATCCTTACAATAATCAGTATTTTCTTAGGAATCATATACACCTACTACAAAATCGTTCATAAGAGGATTTTGATAGAGAGGGACAGAAAGAAAAAAATAAAGAAGACGAGTAAATAATATCACAGTAAAAAAATACGCTCTCATTCCAGTCCCCTCAATAAATCCCCCTGAATATCCACCAAAGCCTCCAGCCCCACGCTCATCCGAACCAGGCCATCAGATATACCGACCGAAGCCCGTTCCTCCGGCGTCAATTTGGAATGCGTAGTTGTAGCTGGGTGGGTGAGGATGGTTCGGGTATCGCCGAGATTAGAGCTTCGGGTACAGAGTTGGACGGCATTGAGCAGGCGTTGCGCGGCGGCGATGCCGCCGGCCAATTCGAAGGTAACGATACCACCTCCGGCGGTCATCTGCCGGCGCGCCAGGTTGTGTTGTGGATGGCTCTCCAAAAACGGATAATGCACCTGCGTGACCGCCTCCTGCTCCCCCAGCCAGTGTGCCATCGCTAAAGCCGACTGACAATGAGCCGCCATCCGTACGTGCAACGTTTCCAGGCTCTTCGAGATGACCCAGGCATTAAAAGGAGACATGGCCGGACCAGTGTGACGGCAAAAGGCAATTACCTTGTCCATCACTTCTTTTTTCCCCAGCAATAAGCCTCCCAGCACCCTGCCCTGGCCATCCATCCATTTGGTAGCCGAATGCGTAATCAGATCTGCTCCGTAATCTGCCGGACGCTGGAGTACCGGTGTAGCGAAGCAATTATCGACGACAAACAGCAGGTTATGTGCTTTACAAAGGTCTCCTGCGGCAGCTAAATCGACCAGTTTTAATCCAGGATTAGACGGTGTCTCCGTAACGAACAACACCGTATTTTTTTGCACCGCAGCCGCCCAGGTTTTGGGTTGATCCGGCTCTACGTAGGTGAAGGTAACGCCCCACTTGGGAAGGATGTTGGTGAGTAGTTGGTGGGTACTGCCAAACAGGGCACGAGTGGCCACAATGTGATCGCCCTGGTTCACCAGCGCCGCCAGGCTGGCGAAAACTGCCGCCATCCCAGAAGCCGTTGCAAACCCCGCCTCGGTCCCTTCCAGTGCGCAAGCCTTGGCGACCAGCTCATCTACACTCGGATTGTTGTAGCGGGAGTAAATAATCCCCTCCCGCTCACCAGCAAAGGTCTCCGCCATCGCTTCGGCGGAGTCAAAGGTGAAGCTGCTCGTCAGAAACAAGGGCGTAGCGTGTTCCCGGTAGTGGGTTTGGTCCATCTGTCCACGGATGGCGTGGGTTTGAGGTTGGCGGGATTTATCCATACAACAAAGGTATAGCGCAACCAGACATTAACTGCCGTAAATGAGGCCCGAACTACTCTCTTATTTATGACATCTAAACTTACAGACCTAGAAACCCTTTAGCATTCCCATAGCAAACATCCCTCACCAATTTCCCCAGCCATTCCTTGTCATCTGGCAGCCGGCCCAGGCGGACATCTTCGCCCAACAAATCGCAAAGCAGCCGCCGAAAATACTCGTGTCGGGGGAAGCTCAGGAAGCTGCGGGAATCGGTCAGCATACCGATGAAGGTGGACAGCAAGCCCATGCTCGACAGGGTATTAAGCTGGTCGCTCATCCCGTCCCACTGATCGAGGAACCACCAGGCACTGCCCCACTGTACTTTGCCCCGTCCGCCGCCGCTGGCGAAGTTGCCGATCATGGTGGCAAAAACGGCGTTGTCGGCAGGATTCAGGTTATAGAGGATTGTTTTGGGCAGCTCTCCGGTATTATCAAGGGAGTTGAGGAGCCGACTGAGGCCTTCGGCCTGGGGGTAATCACCAATGGAATCGAAGCCGGTATCGGGACCGAGTTCGCGCAGGCCCCGGTCGTTGTTGTTGCGCAGAGCACCGAGGTGCAATTGGAAGACCCAGTTTCGTTTGGCATAGTTGCGGGCCAGGTCGGTCAGCAGGGTAACGAGGAAGGTCTGGGCGCGGTCGTCGGTGCAATGTCCGTTTTCAGAAAGCAGGGTTTCGGCGCATACCCGCGCGGCTACCGCGCGGTCATAAGCGACGTTCGGAACGTTGGAGAGACCGTGATCGCTAACCGTACAGCCGTGAGCTGCGAAGTGGCTCAGTCGCTGCTCCAGGGCGGCGAGCAGGTCGTCATAACTGGTAATCGTTTGTCCTGCAGCCGTAGCCAACCGGCCAATGTAACTCCCCCATCCCGGCAGGTCAATTAGTAGTGCTTTGTCCGGGCGCCAGCCTGGCCGCAGGCTTATCGGACAACCATTAGTTGCCGCCAGCGCATGGTATCGTAAATCATCCACCGGATCATCCGTAGTACAGATATAGCGGACATCCTGCTGTTGCAACAACCCCCAGGTACCGTTCTCGGGGCTGCGCAGTTGTTCACTTGCCCGATCGTAAATCCTATTTGCCGTATCGGCATTAAGGTAGTCGGTGATGCCGAAATAGCGCGTCAACTCCAGGTGGGTCCAGTGAAATAGTGGATTCCTCAGGGTATGTGGCACGGTCTCCGCGTAAGCACGAAACTTCTCTCTTGGATCCTTACCCTTACCCGTAATCAAATCTTCCGAAACGCCGTTCATACGCATCGCCCGCCATTTATAGTGGTCCCCCTCGAGCCAGGCGGCATGCAGGTTGTCAAAATGGTGGTTCTCCGCCAGTTGCTGCGGCGAAAGGTGGTTGTGGTAATCAATGACCGGTTCTTTGGCGGCAAACTCGTGGTATAGTTCGCGGGCCATCTTTGATTGTAGGAGCCAGTTGGGATTTATTAGTGACATAGTTGGGAAATTAGAAGTAAGGGGTTAGAAGCTAGGGACTAGGAGCTAGGAATTAGGAGCTAGTATTCTAGTTCCTAGTTCCTAATTCCTAGCTCCTAATTCCTAGCCATTGAACAATAGGCCAGTACGCAAGCCCTCCAATTCAGCCAATCCCTTCATACGTCCATAGAGGCTGTAACCGGGGTTGGTGCGGCGTTTTTGGTCGTCCAGCAGAGTGAAGCCATGATCCGGGCGATAAGGTATATTTCGTTCTAGTAAGGGACGCATGACGGTGGCCATGTCTACATCTCCGATGAGGTGGCCGCTTTCGGCGAAGCTGGCATCGGGGCCTTTGGTCACGTTGCGGAAGTGCAGAAAGTGCGTGCGGTCGGCAAAGGCTTTGGCCATAGCTGGCAGATCGTTGTCTCCTCGTGCGCCCAGCGAGCCGGTACACAGGCACAGACCATTGGCGGGAGTATCCACCATGCCCAGCAATTCCGACAGGTCATCATACGTGGAAACGATGCGCGGCAGGCCGACGACGGGCCAGGGCGGATCATCAGGATGGATGGTAAGCTTTACCCCCTCCGCCTCGGCCACGGGCACTACCGTTTCCAGAAAACGGCGAAGGTTGTCTTTGAACACACTACGGGATATTTCCCGGTAAGGCGCCACTACTTGCCGGAAAGATTCCAGGGTGAAGCTCTCCTCTGAGCCGGGAAGCCCCTTCAGCATGTTGCCCGTTATTTCTTCTTTGTCTGCTTGCGTAAGGGTCTCCCAATGCTCCTGCGTCCGCGCCAGGAGATCAGCCGGATAATCTGATTCTGCGCCTTCACGTTTAAAAATGAACAGGTCAAAAACAGCAAGATCAAGCCCGTACAATGCTACGGTAGTACCGCCGGTAACGGGTACCGCCAGGCGAGTTCGGGTCCAGTCCAGCACCGGCATAAAATTGTAGCAAATGGTCGTAATACCCTCCGCTGCCAGATTTCGAATGCAGGATGTATAATTTTCCAGTAAGGCCGGTGCTTCCGCCGTGTTTTGCTTGATGTCTTCGTGCACCGGCACGCTTTCCACCACAGACCACGGTAAGCCATCCAACTCTTTTTTCCGTTGTTGGATAGCAGCTCTTGTCCAGACCTCACCGTTTTTCACATGGTGCAATGCCGTGACGGCCCCTTGGGCCCCGGTCGCTTTTACTTCATCGATCGTAATGGGGTCATTTGGCCCGTACCATCGCCAGGTTGGATACATAATCAGTTCGTTAGTGATCGACCGGTTAGCCGGCATTCTAATTCTGCGTCAAATATACACACTATTACTTTCCCTCTTCTTTCTTTACTCCTTTACGCCCTACTTTGACACCTCGACTAGTTTACCCGTTTCCGCACTTTCGATGATTGCGCACACAACTGCGATGTCGGCTTTTCCCATCTCTCCTGGTGCCAACATCGGTGTATCCTGCATAATGGCCAGGGCATCATCATCCATTTGTAGCGTTTGCTGCTTTCCTTGGATGGGAGGGCCGAGGACGGTACCAGCACTGGTTATTCCCTTTACTCCCGCGTAGGGCTGCATTGGGTTCAATTCATGCCAGCCGGTCTTTCCTTCGATACGCAATTTGTTCATCTCCTCCACTACACTGGTTTTACCCATAGCCACCAAACCGTTAGCATATTCCAGAGTATAGGAGGTAGTTACGTCCACCTCAGTTGGCCGTAGTTGTGTTGCTTCCCGCACGGCAACTGGTGCCATTTGCGTTCCGTAGCGCAGGCCATTCACGGTATAAACGCCCATATCGTACAGTGCGCCACCGCCCATGGCTCGTTGGCCGCGCCAATAATCCGTTGGTGGGTCGGAGCCGGCATAGCCCGCCAGGGAGGTTGCTCCGGTGAATTCACCAAAGGCTTTTTGTTTACTCAATGCGATAAAAGCCTGGGTGTTCGGTTCGTGTATCATTCGATACCCGATGCTAAGCCTGACGTTATTTTTCTGGCAGGCATCGATGATATCCTGGCAGTCTTCCGGCGTCATGGCCATTGGTTTTTCGCACCAGACGTGCTTTCCTGCATTAGCGGCCCTCACGGCAAAATCGCGGTGTGTTGCCGTTGGCGTGATGATGTATACGACGTCAATATCGGGGTTATCCGCTAGTTCATCCATATTATCATAGCTGTATACATTCTCGTCTTTGAGCGCATATTTATTCTGCCACTCAGGTATTTTTTCCGGGGATCCGGTAACAATTCCCGCGAGGTAACAATGCTTTGTGTGTTGCAAAGACGGTGCTATTTGCCCTTTGGCGTAGCCGCCCAAACCAAGGAGGGCAATGCCTAATTTGTTTCGCTTTTCGGGCGCGGCCGCAGGTGCAGAGGAGGTTGCCGAAGCCGTGTTTTTTGCTCCGCAGCCGATCAGGGTCGGCGCCAGCACCAACCCCGTTGCTGCAGTAACGGATTGGCGAAGAAACTTTCGACGATTACTCTTGGACATAGGTATGCTTAGTTTAGAACTGCAACATCTTGGTTACAGACAGGCGTAAAATAACATTCTTCGGAGTTACAACCTGCGTTATTCCTAAGCACCGAATTTACGCTTTAAAATCATGGCAAGTAACAGGCAGATGCCAATGAGTACTACATTGTAAAACCAAGGCATGTCTCCGCCAAACACTCCGTATTTAAGCCCGAAGTAGCCGCCGAAATAAACTGCGGTCATCAATAAAAACAGGCCTATTGAAGGGCGATCACTCTTAGCTGGGTCCATTTTCTTCAGGGTTTTTCTTTTTCCGAAACTGACGGCGGTATTGCCATAATGCTACCTCCGCCAAAATGACTGAACCAATCAACAACCAGCTCTGTCGGCTGGTCATGTTTTCACGCCCAACAATAACATACTTCACCAGAAAGTAGATGATGATCGGTAGCCAACCAATCAGGCCAAGCCAAGGTGGCGGTACATTTTCGGGAGCAGAATTCATGAGACAAAGATAAGCAGTGATTTCGCCTGGCAAAGCCCCGCCATTCTGTGTACAGTAGGCAATAAAAAAGTCCCAGGCGAAAAGCGCCTGGGACTGATATACGACGGTGCTGTCCACAGCGTCTCTCATGAAAAATAAACCTAATCTTGTGGGACATTTTTATAAGTGTAACTATTACACTAAATACCCTTACATCGCAAAGATAAGATTGTTGTCGGTACAATCGTCTAGGAAATTTTGCAAATTTTACTCATTAAAGAATATAATATAAGCTAATGTTAAGACAAAATTCCTGGTCTTTCGAATAATCGTCCTTCAATACGCTGCTTTGTTCCCGCTGCAAATCGCCTTAACTGGCTGAAATATCGCTCTTTATATTTCCCGGAATCCGCAATGAGTGCATCCGAGTTTTCAATTAGGTTATCGAACCAAATTTCCATCTTTCTTTGGACGCGTTCGTCCGTGCTAACGATATAATCGGGGTTTACCAGGGTAGAAATGACAAATGAGTGTTCAGGAGACTTTACAATAACGACATTATTGGTGTTTGTCATCTCATTATGATACACGCAAAAATCAGGATCTTCATCGGTAGGCATCGTTCCTGGAAGGAAACGTTTACCGCTCTTTGTCATCGCTTCCATGTGGCTAATGATTACTTCAACTTCGAGGAACATACGTTCAATCAGCTTATGATCCACCAAGCGGCCAACGTCAACGGCGTGTTCAATTTGCCGTAGGGTAACATCAAGAATACCAACGGACCAAAGTTCCCTTGTTTCGATTTTACAAAAATAGGGTAGGATACGCTGCGCAATTTCGAAGACTTCCGGATCAATCAATTGTGGGCGAAATTCAACCCCTTTCCATTTGGCAAAATTCCAGCTTGTCAATCCATAAACGTACGTTTTAAAGGCCAGCAAGGTGGGCGCTAATAGTTCGTAAAAAATTGGAAGTTCGGGTGTTGCGTAGTCCATAGTTGCCCCCTTCAGGCTGGCTATTCCGGTAATTTGTTGTTCTACCTGCCGAAAATAGGTTACTTCGGAAGTAATATGATAAAGCTCCTCCGGAAAATCCATCGGCTTTGGTCCTGCTTGATCAGCATCAAGACGAATATCATATTTACTGGCCAGTACCATCAATTCATCCGCACTTAGGCTTGTATCCCCACGCAGGCGCCGATACACTGCGTCTCTTCCTACGTTAAGCGTTTTTCTTAATTCATTGACCATATCTCCCCGCTTAACAAAGCGGCCTTCCAGTTCCTGGAAAAACGATCGCTGAAAATCATTGGATGGAAATCCATTCATACCAGAGTTACTCATTTTGTTTTCTGACTTATCCACTAAAAAATGCTAATACAATAATTCGACGTAGTCCCTTTCAACAACATCACAACGGACTAAACAGTCCGTTAATAACGTCAAGGTCAAGCGCCAAGATTGGCCTGTTTTTCAATAATGAGACAGCAAAAAAAACTCCTAGTCACTCTTAGTTTGCAATTTAGCAATTCTATAACGGGCAACAAACATTTTATTTGATTAAAAAAACAAAAATTTGTTTTAAAATGTAAAAACACATTACTTTGTACCCGAATATGTTTCTAATTCCCCGCTAGCCATTGCCACAGTACAATGGTTAGCCGGTTGTTTTCTTGCTCATCCCTTAAAAATCTGTGTACTGATGTTGTGCTTTCCTCCCCGCCCCTTAGGCGGCAAGGTATTTCTGTGTCTCGAACTTCCCTTACGTCAACTTACCTCGTTATGCACCTGAACGTTCATACGGCCTTCAGTCTACGCTACGGAGTACTGATGCCAAAAGATTTGATTGAGAAAGCTGCTACATGGAAAGTAAGCACCCTGGCCCTGACCGATGCCAACAATACAAGTTGCGCTGTAGAGTTCGTCTCCCGCTGCCGGGCGGCGGGCATCAAACCAATTCTGGGTATTTCCTTCTGGGAAGATGGTCAGTGGCTCTACTCCGGCCTCGCCCGTAATGCAGATGGATGGCACAACTTATGTGCTTACCTCAGCAGGTACTCTCTGGCGGAAAAACCACTACCAACAGTTCCTCCGCCAATGGATGACGTATGGATCATTTACCCCCGGCTCTGCAAACCCATCCGGGATTTTCGAGATAATGAGCTGCTGGGCATTCGCCCCCAGCACGTCAACCGCCTCTTTAGCCACGAATTGCGCAACTTCCAGCACAAGCTGGTTGTCCTAGCTCCCGTTGTTGCCATTACCGATGCCGACTAC
>JBGCFZ010000060.1:0-5750 GCA_045110355.1 Lewinella sp.
CCTAAGTCAAAGTGGTTTGGGACTTTATCGCTTGCTATTGCGGCCCATGATTTCGTTAAAAAGCCTCGCCGAAGCTAAGGCTTCTCCTACGTTTTTTGCCTCATCAGAAACCACACTAGCTGCGCGCTAATTGTCCCAAACCACTCCGGCTTAGGTATATAACGGTAAGATGCGAGGAAGGTTATGTTGTGCACACGCTTAGCGGCAAAATTTTGTTCGTTAGTCGGATAATTGGTTAGGCTACGACAAATTTTAGGGCCGTCTAAAACGGCAAATCATCGGGTGGGCCGGGATATTCATCTCCCTCATCGAATTGTTCCGCGGTACCAAATGGGAAATTTAAGTCCCGGACGCGCTCGTCTCCTTCGTACTCGGCCATCATTATGATGTCCCGATAATCATCCTGGGCAATACTAATGTTACGTCGTAACCGGTTCAGGTCGCCCTCAAGTTGAAAGAGCAAGCACCGTTCAAGCCTGAAGGTGTCATTCGCGTAGTCGCGTCTGTTGAAATTAAGCAGGAGGGCTAATGCTGTCCGTTGCTCTTGCCCATCGGTGAACTCGAGCTTGATTTTTGCCATTATATCCGGCGGTAACATGTAGGGTTCGCATATCCTCCAGGCCTGATTTACAGCGTCTGCTGCATGGTTGAGTTGATCTTTCGCTTCGTATAACTTTTCAGATAGGTGCCGACGGCCACGATCCCGGTCACCGTTGCCGTCACGGTTTAGTTTTTTTGCCAGGAGGTCAAGGAATTCCGCTAAACTATCGTATCGAAGATCGCCAATTTCTTCGGCAAGACGTTCGGAATCGCGCTCGTAATTTTTGATCCAGGTTTTGTGCTTCATCGATTGAGTATATGTATAGCCCCAACAGACCAATAGCACCAATAATCTACCCCTCCTCTTCCAAATACTTCCCCACCATTTCCTGCACCACATCCTTGAGGTACATCCCACGTTTCTTGGCCTGATCTTTAAGCTCGGCCAGATGATCTTTTTTGAAGATCAGCGTGACGCGCTTGGTTTCGGCAGTGTTTCCACCCTTGGTGCTGCGGTCTTCGTCGGCAACAGTGGAGCGGATGAGTAGGTCGAGGCCAGTTTTACGACGGCGTGGCCTGGGCGTATTTTTGGGCGCGGACGCAGGTGCAGAGGAAGTTGGAGTAGCAATGTTCTCCCGCTCGAAACTATCGCTCAGGAAACTGTCGAGGTCAGCAGTGAATTTTTTACTGGAAAGCTTTCGCTTAGCACCGGGGCTTGGGGTGGGGACGTCAACTTCCACACTTTCCTCTTCCTGTTTGGCAGGCGCACCGGTCTCCGGCTCGGCGCGGGATGCGGCGGGCGTTGGAGTGGGCTCTTCAAAAAGCCCGAAAAGGTCATCGGTAAAGCGCTTCTTTGCCATTGCTCGTCAGGTTTAGGTTTTTGGCGTTGTCTTATCTGAACGTTCCCGGAGGTGGATAGGGTTTTCCGTCCGCTCAATTATTTCCTTAGAGACCGCCAGATAGTCTTTTGCACCGTTGCTGCTGCGAGCGTACCCGAAGATGTCTTTCCGGCTGGCGGGCGCCTCCGCTAAGGCAACGGTGTCCCGGATGTAAGTGTCCAGCAAAATTGGACCGAAGTACTTCTTGATGGTTTCAACGACGTCCCGATTAAGGACTTTTCTGCTGTCATACATAGTGGCCAGTACGCCGCTGATGTGCAACTCTTTATTAAGGCGAAGTTTTACCTTTTGGATCACTTGCTTGATCTTGGCCAGGCCCTGCAGTGCCAGGAACTCGGTTTGAAGCGGGATGATCACCTGCTGGCTGCTCGTCAGTGCGTTGAGCGTAAGTAGGCCAAGGCTGGGAGGGCAGTCGATAATGATGAAATCATAATCGTCATCAACGCCGGCAAAAAGTTCCCGTAGGATGAATTCACGACCAGCTTCGTTGACCAATTCCATCTCTGCGCTCGAAAGATCCAGGCTGGAGGTGATCACGTGGTAGTTCTCCCGAACCACGAAAGGAGAAAGATCACTCTCTCCCATGATGCTCTCGTAAATGGTTACCGGCTGACGCGGAATGCCGAGAGACAGCGACAGGTTTGCCTGCGGATCAAGGTCGATGAGGAGGACACGCTTGCCGAGCTCTACGAGTCCGGCACCAATATTAATAGCGCTCGTCGTTTTACCAACGCCGCCTTTGTGATTCAGTAAGCTAATTACGGTTGCCATACAGGTTCAGGCCTTATTTTGGGCGAAGGTAGAAATTAGTTCGTTAGTCTATTGGTTCTTTGGGCTATTGATGCCATTTGTTGATGGGACATTTAGCCTATCTCATAGTCAAGTACAAAACCATCTGATAAGATGCTTACCTTTTAGAGGATAGCACAATGCCACAATATAATATCCAACTAGTGCAAAACCATTTGTACTGAGGAAAAATTGCCCCAATAGACCAATAGACCAATAGACCAATAGACCAAAGCACTAATGCGCTACCCAGGTCGAATCTTAACAGCTTTGCCATAAGCCGCGTCCATCCCCTTCGTGCGCAGCAAATCATTGTAAGCACGGGCGGCGGCAGCCGCCGAGGGGCGGTCGGGGTAAATAATACCTGTATATAAGGTCTCACGCCCGGGGGCTGGCCAGCTGTTGAGGCAGTCGGTAGGAATGCGCTGCATCCCTGGTATTCCGGCGGCAGAGAGCTCCGCCATTCGTTCGGCCGCTTTTTTGGGCTTGAGGATGGCGTCCACTACAATGAATGATCGCCGATCGATCACAAGAGAGGAACAGTTTTGCACGGCGGTTCCTTGCGCTTCAACCTTCCCTGCACCTGCGGCCGCGCCTTGTGTAGCATCATCGAGAACAACAGCACTTGGTTTGGGAGTAGATGAGCGCTTCGGAGAAATTCCTTTGTTCTCCTCCAGGCGCAGGTCCTCTCCTTTGATGGGGACTCGATCATCAGTTGAAAGCATGGGCGTTTCCACGGGGTAGCTGTCGGCAAAAGGATCGGGAACTACCGGCCTGACGCGGTCTTCGTAAGTAAGTAGGGCCAGCAGGCCTACAACGGAGAGTAAAACGGCACCGTTCAGGACCTGGCGTCGCTGTTTGGCCCGTTCCGGAGGGGTAGGCCCGTAGTCTGGTCGCTTGTCAATTTCCGCCAGGATAGATTTTCGCTTGCCGTAGTCGCTAAGGTAATCATTGAATGCATGGCGTGGTTCGGGGATCAGTACCCTGCGCATTTTCCCCCTTTCGGTAACCAATAACAGGCCAAGACCATTCTTTTTGCACTGACGCTTTAGTACCTCGTATTCTGCCGGACGAGCAAAGGTGTCCTCCCCGACGGCGATCCATTTTTCGTTGGCGGGGTACCGACCTAGTTGCTCAATTGCTGAGATAGATCCCAGGGAACTCAATTCCAAGCGTCGGATTAGGGAGGATATCAATGAGGAACCCAACACAAAGACTGCGAGCAGCAGCAAGGTGTTCATGGCGTTGAAGTACCACTGGTAACCAAGAGCGGCAGAAAGGCCGACGATCAATGCAATGGCTACTCCCCGACCTGCCCACCTTATCCGCCGGGGTTCCTCCTTTAACTTCAATTGGTGAATCGTGGTCCTGCTTTTTGCTTCCACAACAATTACGTAAGGGCGCTTGCGCGCTCGCATGAAAGCAATGAAGACGTCGGCCCGTTTCAGCCGGGTATAGACTTCGGTATTTACGTAGGCGGGCTTGCGGCGGTAGTACTCCTTGTTCAGGCGTTCCGCAACGGTGTTCTGGATAAAACGCTCGGTCAAGGTTTTTTTTGCCATCGGGCGACAAACATAAGGAGAAATTTTATATTTTAGAAGTTGCCCGTATTTGTTTTAAAAATCATGACCAGGTTTGTTTGGTAGTGGGGTACTTTGGGTGTTTTCAGGCAGTCATCTGACTTCTGATTCGTTCCTGAAATAAGCAACAAATTTACAGGATAGGTTGATTTAGTAAAATGAATAATTCATCAAGAGATCAACGTGCCTGGAGAAAGGGCTGAAAATCAAAGATGAGCATGTTTTTCCTTGAAATGTTCACGGTCGGGTCGAAAAAACGGTTAAAATCGATAAAAAATGATTTTTTTTTAAGACTTGTACCCTCCAAATGAACAGGATATTCTACTTTAGACCCTAATTAAGCAGAGCTAATGGGTATCTCTGCCCTTTTAGTTCGTGTTTATCAATAATTTTTAAGCGAATTCGAGTCTTCTATAATCTCAACACATTAAGACGATTTAATATGCTCCAATCTTTACTAAAGGCGACCTCGTGTCGTTCCTCATTCCTCACGTTGCTACTGGCTTTATTTTCCTTTGGGCTTTCGGCTCAAGTGGTTCAGTCTGATGCAACCCTTACCGCCTGTGCCGATTTTCAGGACGGTGACACTTATACTGACTCCGGTGGCGATGCTGCGGGTTACGGTGTTAACGAATTAACCACCCTTGAGCTTTGTGCGACGGACGGTGAAACCATTACTGTCGACTTTACGGTCTTTGACGTAGAAGCGAGTACCGTCTCATCTTGTTTTGACAACCTTACGGTTGCTGGTGCTGATGCTGGAGACGGCACTTACGCTGGTGACGGTAATGATGCCGGTGCTGCCTTGGATTGTACCGACGCTACTGATGATAATGGCGATCCTACACTCGGCCCCTTCACTTCTGCTGTTGGTGGTTGTATTACTTTCACTTTTGATTCTGACGGTTCCTTACAGCAAGCAGGCTGGGAAGCGACTATTTCTGTTTCTACTGTCTGTGATAATGGTGGCGGCGGTGGTGATCCGCAAGAGATCGCTCAAGCTGACGCGACCCTTAACGCTTGTGTAGACTTTGCGGACGGTGACATTTACACTGATTCTGGTGGTTCTGGCGGCAGCTACACTGCTAATGAATTATCAACCCTTGAACTTTGTGCCACGGGTGGTGAAACCGTAACGCTTACATTTACGGCCTTTGATTTAGAAGCAAGTACCGTTTCTTCTTGTTTCGATAATCTCACGATTGCTGGTGCTGATGCCGGAGACGGTACCTACGCTGGTGATGCCAATGATGCCGGTGCAGGCCTGAATTGTACCGATGCTACTGATGACAACGGTGATCCAACTCTCGGCCCATTCACTTCCGCCGTTGGTGGTTGTCTTACCCTCACCTTCGATTCTGACGGTTCCTTACAGCAAGCAGGCTGGGAAGCGACCATTTCCCTTTCTGGTAGCTGTGATGGTGTATGTTTTACTGACCTGGATTGTGAAGAGTCGATTGATGTTGTTCTCAGCGAAGATGCTGAAGCGACCATCACTATTGAGGACCTAACCATGGACGGCCTCACACTTTGTGATGGAGACGTAACTTCTATTTCTCAGACTTCTTTCGGTTGTGCTGACATTGGCCAAACCGTTGTTACGGTAACTGCAGGAAACGAGACTTGTGACGTTAACGTTAACGTTGACGGAAGTAACGTTCCTGATGCTAACCTGGCTTGTCTTACCAGCATCAACCTTACACTCAACGATGAGTGTCAGGGGCTGCTGATTCCTGAAATGGTGCTCACTGGCGACCGCCAGTGCCTTGACCTCGATGCTCTTGAAATAATCGTACAGGATAGCGACCCATCTAACGGCCCCATCATTGATGGCTGTGGTGAGTTTACTTACACCGTTAGACTGCGTACAGAAAATACGAGTGCCAACGGATTTGTCGGTGCTTTTGCCGGTAACAACTGGACAGTATTCGACAATGCTAAC
>JBGCFZ010000061.1:0-4459 GCA_045110355.1 Lewinella sp.
CCGGTGTTGGTATTCAAGACGAACAATATTCCATCTTCGTCCTGCACTGCCAGCACCTCGTCATTTGTCCGCCAGGGTGCCAGGCCACTGATTTCCTTGAGGTCCTTTGGTAAATCAACGACAATATCTGGTCGGTCGAAATTGAAGGCAAAACCATACTCGGGGTCTACGGGGTAATGCTCCAGGTCAGGGCTTTGCGTATAGGTTACTACTCCGTAGCCTCCGGCGAGCAAAACGACTCCGCCAAGGATGAGTATCGACAACAGGTTAGGTTTATCAAGTAAACTCATAATGTTTAAGGTTAAAATGGGAACCCTGCGGCAAAAGCGATGCGCTTTTGCTCACTATCCTGAAAATAGGTGAGACTGAGAATGGTTGCCCCTAATGGCGCTGCCCATAACCCACCTCCGTATCCTACATGCCATACATCGCTGTCTTCCCCATCTAGCCATACCCGGCCATAGTCCATTCCCAGAATAAATCCGGCAACGGTTGGGGCTTCTTTCTTCCCCAGGGCAAAGCCCAGGAAACGAACGTCAATGTTATGGACGAACATGGTGTTTCCCCGGTAACGGTCAGCACGTGCGGCACGGTAGGTCGTCCGTCCACCCATCGAAGCCAATTGGTAATATTCGGGTGAGCCGTCGTTGTGCTCAAAACTAATGCGCGTGGCAAAATTAATCGCCTTTGTTACCATACGGTAAAAGCTGAACTGGCCACCAATCTTGAAGGTCGAAAGTCCATCATCCTTGAGGTTCCAGGACTGACTGGCATAGAGGTCGTATTTAATCCCGTTGTCTGCGATCAGCGGAATTGCGAGGTTATCGGCACTTAGTCGTGCTTTGATTCCACCAAATGGCTGGTCATCGAAAATACGTTCAGGAATACCTGCTGTATTACGAATCAGCGCAAAATCAGGCGTATCATCATCCAGCTCGTAGGCGTGATAGAAAGGTCCGATGCCAAGTACCAGGCGATTGCGCTTCCCACGGAATCGGAACATTGGGTTCACCATAATTTCGCGTCGTCGGGCGCGGTTATATTCAAGGATCAGGTCATCGTCCAAACCTTCGACTTCTCCTTCCTCTGGCTGTCCGGGGCCTTCATTCCCCAAACCAAAGAAGTTAGCCACATAACCATCGCTGTAGAAATGAGTGTTCAGCAAAAGATCTTTCTTCCTACCAAAGAAATCGTTGAATATACCATCGTATGAGAGCTTCAGGAACTCGTTGGTGCTGTAGGTAGCTAAAGCCGTATGACGGGTTTTGAAGGGGTCCGGGCGGAAGCCATGGTTGGTCCGTGAGAAACCCAAACCAAGCAACAAACCATCGTCAACGTTGAACCCGAACGCCGGAACCGGCGTGGTGTAATCGGGGTAATACTCTTCGAAGTTGTATTGATTAAGCTCCGGGTGTTGATCGTTTCGCAAATCCTTCACTTGCGACATCTTTCCCGAAAACTCCATCCCTTCCTTTTCGTCGTACGCCTTCGCCCGAAGGTTTCCGGAAGCAACTACTTCGTCACCGTCAGTTCCACCAATCAATCTGATCCGGATGCTACTCTTTCTACCAGAGAGTTCAAAACGATCATCCCCATCGAGGCCATAAATTACAACTTCCTTAGTTTCACTTTTATGAAAGATCCGGTCAAAGTACTTTTCATCCGCATCTCCCTCCTTACTGGCATCGAACAACTGCACATGAAGGTCTCCATTTTCCAGGCCTTTCGCACGGATAACGTCGTCTTTCTCCGTCCCCAGCACGTTTACCTTCTCCGCGAGGTCAGCATAGTAGGCTCCGGCGGCTTCTTCCAGGTGAGTAAGCCTTTCCTTAAGCTTATCTCCAATTTTTTCCTGATCCAGGCTGAGGGGTTTGACTTCCTTTGGGAAATACTCCATAGCCTCGTCAATGACTTCGGGGGTGATGGTTTCAACAATGGTCTTGGCTTCAGCCATCATCTCTTCGCGGGTTAACTGATTAAGAAACAGACGATCATTCCACTTGCCGTTCATGGCCCGCCATTTCATCTTGTTGAGGTCACCGGTAAAGGGGCGAAATTTGCGTGCTTCCCCAACGAAAATCCTGGCGGCTCCCAGTAGCCCGCCGTCATAGTTGGAGTAAACCTGATCTCGGTCACGCGCAACGGCAACGTAGCGCGTCCGTCCATCGTCTTCTTTAAATGCAGCCCACCGCCACTGGTCCCGGTGTCGGTCCCAATCACCAATCAGGAAATCGAAGAGCCGGGCACGGGCGTAATTGTTGTCGTCGGCGTAAGACTTCCAGTTTTTCGTCAGTACTTCACGCATGTCCGAATTACTGATGATTTTTTTACTCCCACCGAAGTATGGCGTACCGCTCCAATCTTCGTCTGGCCGTTGCTCCAGCCAGTACATCTCTCCACCGAAGTTGGTATTAAAGGCACCAAGCCCAGGTTGCTTAGGCACATAAAACAAGTAAGGATCAGCACCGAGTAACCCCAGCTTTTTCTGCATCACCGGCAGGGTAAGGGGTGCATACGGGTGTACGCTCGTAAAAACATCAGCCGTCAGGTCTGCTGCAAAGGATTTTTCCAGCAGACTGGGCAACAGTTGTGCCGGGTTTTTTCGGACGGATCGCATTTGGTAGAGGTGTCCGTCGCCTCCCTTGGTATGCAAACTCATGGTGGCCATACCACCACCACGCCGGTAGGGTTCCAGTCCTCCAAAGATGGTGTCTACGTTGAGTGTCGGAACTTCAATCGGCACGTAATAAAGGGAGCGGTAATGACGACCAAGAATCCCCCTGGCCACAAAGTTTTTCTTATCTTCTTCCTTGCCATAAACAGAAGACTTAACGATACTTTCCGTAATGGGCTCAACGCGGACTTCCTCAATCCCTTCATCCTGTTGCTTCAACCGGTCCTCAATTACCCTACGGTAAAACACCCGGTCTTCCTGTCCACTTTCATCAACAGTATAAAACCCAAGGTATACTTCTCCCGAGTCATAAAAATCAATCCGACTATAGCCAATCTGGCCGTAAACAAAGTTGGCGTCATTTCCACCCCTTGCAGGCCCCCGAACGCTTCCAGATCCGGCAACCACCTGAAGGTATTCCTTTTCGTGCACCAGCATCATGTTCTGCTCGTGAGCACTGACGAAAATGACGTTAACTTCATCATCAATACCAGCCTTCACTTTATTGACGAATTGTTGATAAAGCAAGCTATTGACGTCTTGTGGGCCACCCCCTACGCTTTGAATTCCGCGCAAGACTGACCCAATAATGGGCAGCGGCAAATAGGCTCCGGGAATAATATCGGTAAGTGGGAACAGGTGTTGTTTGACACTATATTGGCCGCCCCGGTTACCATTCCCCTGCAAGGGATGGTGCATCATCACAATTTTCACCTGATCCCGGTACCCCTTTATTTCATCCGTGAGGGCAAATAGCATGGCGTCTCGGTTACGATAATCACACCCTTCACTAACTTCCTCATCCCGTGTCCAATCTGCCAAAAACCAAGCAGTATTAACACCAATTAAGCCTACACGATCGTACAACTTTTCATCATCCGGACCCGAGCAGGCTTTGTTTGGCATAAAGTGGACTTTCTTCTTGATTTGATCGTCGAAATAGTCCTCCAGGCGTTCCAATCGATTAAAATTACTGACCCTGCCCAGCTCATTTTCTCCGGGAGTGTAGAATACCTTTCCAGGTACTTTTTCCAGTCGCTGGCCGATGGCATCAAGGTGATCACGTTCCGCGCCTCCTTTCTTTTTGAGACCATCTTCCCCCGTAATATCTCCCAACAACAAGAGGGAACTTTTTTTCTTCCCCGCGGGCATTGCACGTATCATCGCATCAAGGGTAGTCAGCCCCCGATCGTAGTTGTACCCAAGGTCTCCAACCATGAAGGTAGAGTACTCCAATTCGCCGGAAGGCGCAGCTTCGCTGGTCAGTCCTTCCAGGTCCATCTCATGGACATTATAGTCAGCGCAGGAAACAAGCAGGGCCATCAAAGAGATGAAACCCGGTAGATATAGTGATCTTTTCAAAGCGAGTGGTTGGTCAATTAGTAGAGGTATAACCACGTGGCTCGCGGTGAGGTTCGCTGAAATTGTTACTCCTGACGACCAATGGAATAAGATTCTGCTGTCCAGATCAGTATCCATGTTAATTTCTAACTGCTGGCGTCTTGGTTCCTAGTGGTCGCCGAAGTTTGAAATTGAGTGCAAGCTGCTGATGATTTTTTGTGGCTGGTTAGGTGGCGAAACGCTTGCATAGCCGTAGCTACGGAAGCGTTTTGCCAACGACACCTGGCGCAAAAAAGCGTCGCAGATTGTGCCAAGTTTAAACTTCGGCGACCACTAGTGGTCGCCCGCTCAGACTTTAGTAACCAGGCGGGGCCGCAGGTGCAAAGGATGGCAAGTTATACCTAAGCCGAAGTGGTTTGGGACAATTAGCGCGCAGTTAGCGTG
>JBGCFZ010000062.1:0-4950 GCA_045110355.1 Lewinella sp.
GCAGATTTCGACTTCGTAGCTGACGAATCAGTTACGGTTATCGGAGACGTTCGCTTTATCAACCTATCAGATGGAGGCGATTCTTTTCAGTGGGACCTGGGCGACGGCACCGAAAGAGAAGATGTGGAATTCACGCACGAATACGACATCAATGGAAGTCTCGATGTACGGCTGATTGCCATAACAACGAATGGCGGCAGTCTTTTCTGCTCCGATACCATCATTAAGCCCGTTTCTCTGGAGTCCATCGCCAGCTTTGAAGTACCCGATGCCGTTTCGCCCGACTACGGTGCGGAGGCCATTCGGGTTTGGGGGGCGGTAGGGTCCGGCGTCGAGGCCTACAACTTACGGGTATACTCTCCTTATGGCGAACTGATTTGGCAAACGGAAAGCCTGGCTGATGATCAGCCAGACGGACGCTGGGACGGGACGATTAGTGGAGCACCCGTTCCACAAGGAGCCTACAGCTGGGAAGCCCAGGCTAAGTTTCTGGACGGAAGAGTTATTCGTCGGGTAGGGACGGTAACGGTATTGCGGTAGCTTTTTTGGGCGCGGCCGCAGGTGCCAAAGAAGGGATAAAAGGAGCAGGGCAATCGCTAGGTCGGGCCTTACTACGGCTGAAGCCGCAGCCTAGGATATCAAGTTCTCCGGACTAAGCGGACCTCGAGATTGCCCCGTAAAAGAAGCAGAACATTGCTTTTACTCCCTTGCTTCTTTTACCTTTTCCTTGCACCTGCGGCCGCGCCAGATAAACTTAGCGCTGTAAATCCATTCAACGCAATCGAAACCGGACGGGAACATCAAAAATGCTTTCTACGCCTTTCCCGTAAATAAGGCCCGGCTTAAAGGGAGGTAATTGATAGATCTGTGCCAATACTGCTTCATCGCAGCCGAAGCCGAGGGATCGTAAAATGTCTACGTTACTGATCTCACCGTCCGTTGCTACGGTAAGGCGCAATACTAAAGTTCCTTCAATATTATTCTCCCGGGCCAGTTCAGGGTAGTCAAGTCCGACAGCAATAAGTCGCATCAATTTTTCCTGTCCCCCTGGGAAAGTTGGAGCCACCCAGGCAGCCTCCTCAAAGTCGGAGGTCACCATCGTTTCTTGCGGAAGCGTAGGTAGCATTACTGACGCAATGTCTTGCTGACCGGCCATTGATGCGGAAATGATAAGTAGTAGGCTGATGTAAAAAATAGATTTCATTCTGGTGTTGATTGAGTCCTTTGTAATTGGGAACGGTACACCGTAAAGAACCAGGCAAATAGTACCATCCGCAATCCAGATCATCATGAACCATCACAATTAGAGGCTGAACCATCAGATTGATACGCATAAGTTTAGTGCAGAACAAAAAGTCGGGTAAAAACATTAAAAATGTTTTACTTCAAAAAATTAAAACATTTACTTGCTTTTGTATTAAGCCAACCTTATTTTTGTTACAACATCAACTAAAACCACCACTAATGACTGTACAACAAATTGCTGACCGTTTGGTCGAGCTGTGTCGTGCCGGACAATTTGACCAGTGCTACCACGAATTATTTGCCACAGATGCCGATGCTTACGAGATGCCCGGTTTCCCGCTAAACAATCATACCAAAGGGGTTGAAGCCCTACTTGCTAAGTCCAAAGCCTTTGCGGATAAAACGGAAGCCTTCTATGGTTTTTCGGTATCAGACCCCATCGTCGAGGGCGATACTTTCGCCGTAGGCATGATGATCGATATGACGGAGAAAGGCAAAGACCGGACCAAGTCACATGAGATCTGTGCCTACGTTGTAAAGGATGGTAAGATCGCTAGCGAGCACTTCATCTACGCGATGTAAGACCCGACGAAAAACGGCCCAGATACTGCATGGTATCCGGGCCGTTTTCTATTTGGCAAAATAATTTATGTTCATCGCCTACCGCAGCACCGTTATATCTCCACGGTACAGCAGCTTGGCGTTATCCAGGAATTCGACTTCGATCACGTAAACGAAAACGGCGGGATTAACCGGTTTCCCGTTTTGGCCGTTGCCATTCCAGAGCTGAATCCCATCCAGGCAGTTTGGTTCCAGGTTATCGTTTTCGTAAACCAGGCCGCCCCAGCGGTCAAAGACCTGAACGGTATTAACGCTCCGCACGCCCTGGCAGGCAAATATGCGGAAGTCCTCATTACGCCCGTCGCGGTTAGGGCTGAATACATTTGGAATGTACACATTGCGATTGGCGTCAACTTCAACGAAAATATCAGCGAAGGCCTGGCAGTCATTAGCATTCGTTACCCGGAACACATAGTCACGACTCTCGAAAGGGAAGATCAGCGGGTTACGAACCGTGTCTGCACTAAGGAAGTCGGCTGGCGTCCAAAGGTATTCGTACACATCACCTGCCGGGCTAACCAGCGGGTTGAGGCGGGTAAGGCTGTCACCAAGTTCGATGGTAATTTCTTCCGCTAGGTCGATGATAATCTCTGGTGGTTGATTGACACTGAAGGTCTGTTCAGCAGAACAGCCGACGCTGTCGAAAACAGACACCACTACTTCTCCGGCGAAGGCCGTACCCGTTTGGCCGACGGGAATCCGGAAGCCATCATTATTTACCGAGAAGGTAAAGTCTTCGATTCCATTGGAGGTACCGCCGAAGGCAGTATCTATCAATACCGGGGTCGTTTCACCAAAACAGAGCGGCTCTTCGATAGGCAATACACTAAAAATAATGGCCTCTGGCTCACCGATGGTGTACCGAACACTGTCTTGACAGCCCTCCACATCGGTCACGGTTACACTGTAAGTTCCGGGAGAGAGATCAGTGGCCAACATATCATTAGCTCCCGCAACGTTACCCGACCAGGAGAAAGGATTGGCAGCAAGTTCATTATTATTAACGCTGCTAACGAATACACTTACCCGGCCGTTTGCATCACCCGCACAACGGACGGTTTCTGTCGTCTGAACGGGGTCGATGGAAAGCGTCAGCGGATCGGGCTGCGTAATCACAAAGGTTTGAGTACCGGGAGAACAACCTCGTGCATCCGTGATGTCAACGGTGTAATTTATTCCCGCTAAGACCCCGGTAACGGTACTGTCGGTATCTGCGGCTACGGACCAGGAGTAATCATAGCCTGGTGTACCGCCACTGATAACGACTGCTGCTGCACCGTCTGCCAGGCCATTACAGCTTACTGCATCCGTCACTACTTCCACTTCAAATTCATCCGGGCTTCTGATGGTATCGGTAAAGGAAGCCAAACAGATACCGTCTGAGACACGTACGGTTACCGGTCCGCGGGGCAGTCCGCCTTCGGTACTTTGGCCTGCGTTCATGGTTGTATTATTACTACCCGCCCAAGTGAAGTTAAAGGAGCCGGTGGAACCATCATCATAGTTGGCGCTAAAAGTTGCTTGTCCGTCTGCCACCATATCGTCCGGGCAGCTGACCGGAACGGTCATCCATGTTCCGGTGATAGCTGGCGGATCCGTAAGAATGAAGGTGGTATCGAAGGGAGGTAAACAGCCATTACCGTCCGTAATGGTCACGGTGTAGGTACCCGCACGCAGGTTCGTGAATGCGGGGTTCTGAGTTGGTGCGGCAAATGGATCAGTTGACCACACATAGTTATAGGTACCATCTGGATTAGGTGTGCCTCCTCCAGGGTTGATGAAGATACTTCCGTTGGCGTCACCAGGACATTGCGGGTCATTGGCAACAAAATCTTGTAGGAATACTTCGCCGGGGCTGACTACGGATGCCAACGCGAAGGCATTACAAGAATTCGACGTAACTACTTCCACTGCATAATCTCCGACTGAGAGGTTATTCTGTGTGGTAGCTCCCGTAGCAACGGGTGCTCCCAAACTTCCGTCCGCATTCAATCTGTACCAGGTAATGGCGGTGATCATCTCTCCGGTTGGTGGAGTAGCGACTACGGTCAACTGACCATCATTATCTCCGGGACAAGAGATGAAGCTGGTGTCCACCATACTGATCATAGCTCCAGCCGGAGCGTTGATCCGGAAATCGAGCGAGTCCATACACCCGTTATTATCCGTTACGATGAGGACGTAGTTGGTGTCTGCACTCAGACTGGTCAATGAGTTGCCCGGTGTAATGGTGTCCATCGGTGTATCCAGGCTATCGTTTACCCACCGGTAGATATAAGGCATGGTGCCACCATCTACTGATGCCATGATACTGCCGTCGTTGCCGACAGTACAAGTTTCATTCTGAATCGTTGGGTCATCGTCAATCTCCAGCAATGGTGGCTCAAAAATGGTGAAGGTATCGGTAGTTTCACAGCCAACGGGGTCCATATCACGCAGGGTAACCACGTATTGACCTGGCCCCAGGTTATTGTATTCGAAAGGAATCGAATTATCAATAATCTCCTGGAATGGACCTGGAGCCGTCATCAAAGTCAGGTTCTCCAGGCTCACTTCATAGTTTCCTACTGGAGCAGCTCCTCTGGCGGTTCCGTTTACCCGGATGGCACCGTTATCATCTCCAAAACAAGTGATGGAATCTACCTCGGAGACAATCCCTAAAACTTTTTGTGCGTCGACCACAAAATTGGAAGTGTCCCTACAACCACGCGCATCCTCTACAATAACTTCGTAGGCATCCGGCAAAAGGTTCATCCGGTCAGAAGCCGCCACGTCAAAATCAGTCATTAGGGTACCTGGCCAAATAAAGTCATAAGGCCCCGTACCTCCATCTGCGGTAATGGTAATGCTACCATCCGGAGATCCGGTACAAGTGGCGTTGCTGACGGCGTCCACGGGGTTATCCGGGCGAACCCGAACATCCGCAGGTTCGCTCAAATTTCCAACCGCAAAGCTCGTACAAAGTCCATTGGGTGCAGTAACCGTAACCTGGTATTGTCCGGCAGATACTCCCGTACGAACGTCTCCCGTTGCAGCACTGTTTTGCCAACTAAAGGTGTAGCCTTCAGCCAAAGGGTTAACCAC
>JBGCFZ010000063.1:0-6230 GCA_045110355.1 Lewinella sp.
CTCACTGAGGTCTCCCCAGTTCTCACCGTCGATGATCAGGTCAATGCCTTCTACCTTTCCGAGGACTTTGAAGCCTACCCCTTGCTCACGCAGGTAATCCTCTACTTCGGCTGTTTTTGACTCATCAGCAGAAACGACCACACGGCTCTGCGCCTCACCGAAGAGGAAAGCGTCCTTGCGGAAGGCCGGGTCCGTATCAATGGTATAACCGTAGCCGCCGTCGATGGCGGATTCGGTAAGGGCCTGGAACAGGCCGCCATCAGCTACGTCGTGGGCAGACTTAATGAGTTCGCTGCGGATCAGGCCAGCGATGGCCTTGTGTAGAGCCAGTTCGTCTTCCAGTTCGAAGTGTGGAACGGAGCTGTGCTCCACGCCGTGGATCCGACGCAGGTATTCGCTGCTGCCGATGTCGTCCTTGCTGTCACCGATCAGGTAAATGACGTCTCCCTGGTCTTTGAAGTTAGACGTCATCCGGTACTTGATGTTGTCCAGGAGGCCGAGCATGCCGATGGTTGGCGTTGGGTAAACGGGCTCCACGCGGCCACCTTCGTACTGGCTCTGGTTGTAGAAGCTGACGTTACCGCCAGTTACCGGCGTGCCGAAGGCACGGCAGCCATCGCCCATGCCCTTGATGGCATTGACGAACTGGTAGAAGGCTTCCTTATTGTAAGGGTTACCGAAGTTGAGGCAGTTGGTGATGGCCACTGGCTCACCACCAGTACAAACGATGTTCCGTGCAGCTTCAGCTACCGCAATCATGGCTCCCTTGTAGGGGTCGGCGTAAACGTAAGTCGAGTTACAGTCCGTAGTTACGGCCAATGCCTTTTCGGATCCTTTCACGCGAATGAGAGCCGCATCAGAGGGAAGGTTCTCGGACATGGAGTTGGTCCGGACGGTTCCGTCATACTGATCCGTCACCCAGTTTTTAGCCACGAGATTGGGGCTGATGAACAGCTCTTCGGCGGTAGCCTTCAGGTCAGCCGGTACCGGGATGTCTTCCGCTTTGAATGCGTCGATTTTATCCATGTACTTTGGTCGGGCAGTTTCACGCTCATAGACGGGAGCGCCGCCGCCAAGTACCAGTGGTTCGGATGGCACATCAGCAACAAGTTCACCACCTGCATAGAAATGAAGACGACCAGTATCGGTCACTTCACCAATCTCTTCACATTCAAGGTCCCACTTGTCAAATACCGCGAGGAGTTCAGCCTCCATGCCTTTTTTACATACGATCAGCATCCTTTCCTGGCTCTCGCTGAGCAGGATCTCCCAGGGCTTCATGTTGGCCTGTCGGGTGGGTACTTTGTCGAGGTCGATGCGCATCCCCGTGCCAGACTTGGCGGACATCTCGGAAGTGGAACAGGTAATACCGGCAGCGCCCATATCCTGCATGCCGACGACGGCACCGGTGGTGATGACTTCAAGGCTGGCTTCGAGCAGCAGTTTTTCCTGGAAGGGGTCACCAACCTGTACGGCTGGCAGGTCATCGGCGCTGTCTTCCGTCAAATCAGCGGAAGAGAAAGTTGCACCGTGGATACCGTCCTTACCGGTAGCGGAACCAACGATGAAGACGGGGTTGCCCGGGCCATCAGCGGAAGCACTTACGGTTTCACCGTGCTTCACGATGCCGACAGACATGGCGTTCACCAGAATGTTTTGGTTGTAGCTTGGGTGGAACACCACCTCACCGCCTACTACCGGCACGCCGAAGCAGTTGCCATAATCCCCGATTCCGCGTACGACACCGTCGACCAAATGCTTGGTGTGCGGCAGCGACGGATCACCAAAGCGGAGGCTATTGAGCGAAGCGATGGGGCGAGCGCCCATGGTGAAGATGTCTCGGTGGATACCACCAACACCAGTCGCAGCACCCTGGTAGGGTTCTAATGCAGAGGGGTGATTGTGACTTTCAATCTTGAAAGCACAAGCCAGACCATCTCCAATGTCAACGAGGCCGGCATTCTCCTCCCCTGCTTCAACCAAAAGGCGCTCACCTTCCCGTGGCAGGGTCTTGAGCCACATGATAGAGTTTTTGTAGGAGCAGTGCTCAGACCACATGACGGAGAAAATACTCAGCTCGTTGAAGTTGGGCACGCGGCCCATGATCTCCACGATCTTGTCGTATTCGGCGGCCGTGAGGCCCAGGTTTTTTGCTACTTCAACGTCTGCTAATACTTCGTGGGCTGCCGCCATGGGGAGTGGTCATTTTGAGTAAGCGGCAAAGATAGTCAAAGAGTCAATCAGTCAAAGAGTCATGGAGTCAGAAAGTCAAACAGTCAAGGAGTCAAACGGTGGATCTACTCCTTGACTCCTTGACTATCTGACTCTTAGAGGTCCCGCAAAGAATTACGATCCGTAATCACATCACGAAGTTCCCGAAGGAACTCTACCTGTCCGGTAGAAAGGCGATGCTTGAGGGCATCTTTGATGGTAACGAAGGCACCTTGCTCAATGTCTTTGAGGCGGTCGGCCAATTCTCCGGATTCTTCGTACAACATTTGCTTGAGGGACGGAATTTCGTGCCAATCACCTTCAATGGCAACGGCTTCTTCCCGGTCTGCACTAGGTTCCAATTCGATCAGTTCATCACGGCACCCCATGTCCACTTCGCCACCCGGCAGCCCCCATTCGTCTGATTGACGGGTCATAAAGACCTCGAGGCCACGCTCGCGGAAACGGTAAATAATCAGGGAAGCTGTTTTACGTAAACCCATAGGTTATGGTCTGGTAGACACTTGTAGTCTGATAGTCTGATACAGCTGATATTCGCTGCACGTTGCGTCGGTGTAACGAACCTCGGCCAAAATCGTTCACGGGTAAAGGTACGGCTTCGGGGGTAAGTCCGACCTGTAAGAGTGGATAACAAATTGCTCAGAAGTTAATAATTTGCCCGAAAGCCCAGGTCTCGAGGCCTAAGGTTTTGGCGGGTTGCCGGCCGACGGAATTATGCTGACAACTTTTTAAAAAGTTGTACCGATGGAGCTGGAACAAATATAACTCACTGATAATCAATCACTCCAATTTTTTAAAAAGATGAAAATTCGCACTAGTGATTAACAAATTCCGATTGTGACAATAAGCGCCTAGCCATCCGACAAAATTAATGATCGGAGTTGACCAGACAGCGAGAAGTTTAGTAAATACCAACTATTATTTACACGCTCGTTAAGCGCTATCAGAATTTGGGCGCGGCCGCAGGACGCAAAGGAAGTTGAGAGGCAAGGAAACGGTTGCTATCGGCAGGGCAATCGCAAGCTCGCTCGTCGGCCGAGGCGCGACGCAGAAGCTGACTCGTCCGCCGAGAGAGCGGAGTCCAAATGACCGCAAAGCCTTCTCTCAGCGGACGAGCCAGGTCGTACCTCCTGTCTCGGCCGACGACCGAATACTTTGCTTGCCGAGTTTGCGATTGCCCTGTTGCTATCGGCGTTAAAGCTTGGTGTTTCGAGGAAATCACCAACTCGTTCCTCGGCCGAGGCGCGACGCAAAAGCTGATACGTCCGCCAAGTGAGCGGTTGGCAAATGATCACAAAGCCTCTCCTCGGAGGACGAACCAGGTCGTCCCTCCCGTTTCGCTTCGCGGCGACTACGTGGTCGGCCGACGAGCGAAGACTTTTCTACCGGCCCCGGCAAATCCATCCGTAACTTTACCGAACACAACAAGTTTATCACATGCGTTTCTTCCCTTTACTCCTTTTAGTCCTTTCTTCCCTTTCCCTCCAGGCGCAATCTCCTGCCACACAACTGTTGGGAGGCTGGGAATCAACCTTTATGGATGATCAAGGACGACGCTCCAAGTTGACGATGACTATTGTTGACGGTTTCATGGTCATGACGGCCTACAACGCGGATAGCGGGGAGTTCATCTCCACCCTTGGCGGACGCTGGCGCGCCGACTGGGACAACTTCAGCCTCACCTACGAATTTGATTCTTCGGACTCCACCCAGGTTGGTGGTGTTGCCACCATGCCCTATAAGTTGACGGGGTCGGTACTGATCTTCAATGAAGATAAGTTCTGGACACGGGTCGATGACGGTACCCCGGGTGCACTGATTGGTGCCTGGGAAATCATCGGTCGTAAACGGAACGGGGAGATGCAAGACCTCACTAGTCGGCGAAAAGGTCCGCGTAAAACCATGAAGATCCTCTCCGGCAAACGCTTTCAATGGATTGCCTTCAATACCGAGACCAAGAAGTTCTCGGCCACCGGCGGTGGTAGTTACACCACGAACGATGAAGGCTTGTACATAGAAAAGATCGAGTTCTTCAGCCGGGACCCCGCACGTGCCGGTCAGCAATTGAGCTTTGACTTTAAGCTGGTTAATGGCGATTGGGTGCACCGGGGCTTCAGCACTAAGGGGGATCCGGTGCATGAGGTTTGGAGTTTGCGGCAGTAGGTAACCACTAAGTTACTAAGGACATTAAGGAATACACTGATTTAGAGGAACGAAGCATCTCGGCTAAAGCCGAGGCTACACCCTACCCTGCCCTTCAACTTACCTCTGCACCTGCGCGCCGTCGCCCCAAAAGCCTAATGTGCAAAAAGAAGAGAATTGAAAAATTTCGGCGGCAAATACCCGCTCCGGGAGCCAGCGACCAGTTCATTGACTTATTCCTTCATTCTCCCATTCTCTCGTTCCCAACCATCTTATTACCTTGCGCCTTCTCAACTATTTGATTATGCGCAAAGGCACTATTTTGATAAAAGGCGGTACCATCGTGAACCGCGGCACCCGTACTGTTTGTGACCTCTACATAAAGGATGGTTTTATTGACCAGGTCGCTCCTTCCATTGACCGCCGGGCCGACCGGGAGATCAATGCGGAAGGCTGCCTGGTGTTACCCGGCATCATCGACGATCAGGTCCACTTCCGGGAGCCCGGCCTGACCCACAAAGCCACCATTAAAACGGAAAGCCGCGCCGCAGTAGCCGGTGGCACCACCACCTGGATGGAAATGCCAAACACTAAACCTTCGGCCCTTACGCAAGATTTGTTGCAGGACAAATACGACATTGGCGCCGCGGTCAGTCCCGCCAATTACAGCTTTTACATGGGGGCTTCCAACGACAACCGGGAGGAAGCGCTGCGAACGGACCCTAAAACGGTTTGCGGGCTTAAGATCTTCATGGGCAGCAGTACCGGCAACATGCTGGTCGACAATGAAAAAACACTCGACGCTTTATTCTCCGATTGTCCCCTGCTCATCGCTACGCACTGCGAAGACGAAGCCACCATCCGTGGAAACGCCGCCGCCGCCCGGGAAAAGTATGGCGACGAAATCCCCGTCATTGAGCACCCTAATATCCGTTCAGCAGAAGGATGCTTAAAAAGTAGTACCCTGGCCATTGAATTGGCCAAACGACACAATACCCGATTGCATATCTTGCACATCAGTACCGCCGAGGAGACGGAGATTTTCCGAAACGACATCCCGCTGGCAGAAAAGCGTATTACTTCCGAGGTTTGTGTTCATCACCTGACCTTCAATGCGGAGGACTATCTCCGACTGGGAAATAAGATCAAGTGTAACCCAGCCATCAAGGCAGAGCACCACCGCAATTCTCTGCTACCAGCTCTGCTTGACAATCGGTTCGACGTAATTGCCACCGATCATGCCCCGCATACCGCCGAAGAAAAGGCGCAAACGAATTACTTCAAGGCACCTGGAGGACTTCCACTCGTCCAGCATTCGCTGGACATGATGATGCGGATGGTCCAACGCGGAGACATCAGTCTCGAACGGGTCATTGAAAAAATGTGCCACGCTCCCGCCATCTGTTTCGAGATCGACCGGCGAGGTTACCTTGATGAAGGCATGTGGGCCGACGTCGTGATCTATGACCCTGCCACGGAATGGACCGTAGCCCAGGATAACATTTTCTATAAGGTGGGTTGGTCTCCCCTGGAGGGAGAACAGTTTAATGGTAGGGTCCGGCAGACCATCGTCTCCGGGCACCTGGCTTACGACCGGGGGCTCTTTTTTGAGGAAATGAAGGGAGAGCGGGTGCTGTTTGACCGGTAAAGGCCGGAGGCCTTTGCTAGTGCAGTGTAAACTAAATTTCATTGCCTTTTCTGCGGCGTCTTTTATCGGCTGGCTGCGTTGGTAAAATCCTCATTTAGCTACGGCTAAACTCCGGTTTTACCGCCTTGCCAGCCAATAAAATTCACCAGCACAAAAGTCAATAAACTTAGTTTACACTGCACTAGACGCTGCGCTTCATAGATTAATA
>JBGCFZ010000064.1:0-22387 GCA_045110355.1 Lewinella sp.
CATCAGGTCTACGTAGTAATCCTTGTTTAGTGATAATCGTTGTTGCCGACCAACAAAGGTGAAGCCATAGCCCAACTCCAGCATGAAAGCTTGTAAATGACTGACAATCCTGTCTTCCAGATCTTTTTCTTTAAACTTCCCTTCCAAGCCCAGAAAATCCAGATTATAACTGCTTTTGAGTAACTCTTCCGTTTGCTCCGCGATCTCTTCAGGGAGGGCTTGTTGGAAATTATTTTGGGTTGAATCGAGGAGGCTACGTTCGTATGCCTGAGCTTTTATTTGTTGGTGTAGGGTACGGAATGACCAGTTACCTTGAGCCGATTCTTTCAAATAAAAAGCCTTAGCGTTCAGCGCAATATTATCGTTCAATAGCTCTCTGTTATTTGACCAGCTCAAATCTGTACACAGTGTGTACAGATTTGGGTAATCTCTATAGGTCAAGTGAAATTTACGCATATGCCAAAGGTTTCTTTCTGATAACCCCGAATTCTCCGGAAACTCCACCCGTAAATCCCGAGCCAATTCCTCCACCGTACTTTTCCCCCACCCATGGGCCTCCTGGCTCTCCACAATCTGCCGCCCTATCTCCCAATACAATTCGATCAGGGCACGGTTAACCTGCCTTACCGCCCGGTAACGAGCGTCTCGGATGGCAGACTTGAGGTCGATAAGTAAGCGGGAATATGGCGTAGTCATGGCAGGATGTATTTCCACAAACCTACCTCAATATGTTTAAATTAAAAAAATAAAAAACATATTAGCTTTTTATAAAAAAGCAATCACGCAACGCTAACACATTAAAGGCTAGTAAAAACTAGCCCTGAATGGTTAAAAGTTGCGTGATTGCCTTTTTCAATAAACTTCTACTAGCGAATTACTTCTTCTTCCGAGGTGTCCGTTGCTTACGAGCCGGGGCGGAAGCGCCGGACTTTGACTTCCGGCCACTGCTCTTCCGGGGAGCTTTCTTTGCACCTGCGGCCGCGCCTGATGATGCACGCCCGGACTTGCCAGAAGAAGACTTGCGTCGCCCTCCACTGTTTTTGCCCGTCCCGGCATCAGGCTCACCGTTGATCTTCAGCACTTTGATCAGCGCCATATCTATCCTACGGCGGTCCAGGTCCACATCCTCGATTCGAACACGGAGGGCATCCCCCATTTTCAGTGTTTTGCCCGTCTTCCGACCGGTGATGGAGAGCTTGCCCGACCCGATGTCGTACGGTTCGTCCATGTCATCGAAGGAGATCATCCCCTCCACATGGTTCTCGGTAAGTTCCACGAATACGCCGAAATCAGCCAGGCCGTTTATGACACCGTCAAACTCTTCACCAACATTGTCGAGCATGAATTCCGTCTGCTTGTACTTGATGGATTCACGCTCTGCAGTTACCGCCTTTCGCTCCTGTGCCGAGATGTGTTTACAGCTCTCTTCCAGCTTCATCGGGTTGGTCTTGTACAGGCTGCCTTTGTCAAGATTTGCGTCGAGCAGACGGTGGACCAATACGTCGGCGTACCGGCGAATAGGACTGGTAAAGTGGGTATAGTTCTCGAAACCCAGGCCATAGTGGCCGATATTTTCGGTGGTATAAATCGCCTTAGCCATGGTTCGAATGGCGATCGGTGAAAGCATTTTCACCATCGGGTCTTCGGAGGCCTTAGCCAACAACTCCGTATAGCTTTTCGCAATACTTTGCGGTGTACGCAGGTCCATTTTATACCCCAGCGCTTCCGCAAACATGGCCAGCTCTTCCACCTTCTCCATGTTTGGTTCATCGTGTACCCGGAAGACAAATGGAATCACTTCCTTAAGTCGTTCCGCTTTCTTGATCATGAAGGTGGCGACTTCTTTGTTGGCCAACAGCATGAAGTCTTCGATCAACATATTGGTATCGATCCGCTCCTTGATGTAGACCTCCAACGGCGTTCCGTCTTTATCCAGTTTAAAGCGTACTTCATTGGTCGCGAAGTCGATGGCACCTTCTTTGAAGCGCTTTTTCCGCAATACCTTGGATATCTTATCGAGGAGGAAAAGTTCTTCTTTGAAATCTCCCTTACCGGTATCCAGCACATCCTGGGCTTCTTCGTAGGTAAAACGACGGTCGGAATGGGTGACAGTACGACCAAACCAACGTTTGCGGATTTGGTAGGTCTTGGGGTCCATGGTAAAGACGGCACTGAAAGTCAGTTTGTCTTCGTTGGGCCGCAGCGAGCACAGTTCGTTGGAGATGCGCTCGGGCAGCATGGGGCAAACCCGGTCAACGAGGTACACTGATGTGGTTCGTTCTGCCGCTTCGCGGTCAAGCGCACTGCCAGGACGTACGTAGTGGCTCACATCAGCGATGTGAACACCAATTTCGATCTGTCCGTTCTCCAGTTCCTGCACGGAAAGGGCGTCGTCGAAGTCCTTAGCCGTCAGCGGGTCAATGGTGAAGGTTGTCACGTCGCGCATATCCCGACGGATGTTGATTTCCTGCGGGCTGATTTTAGCGGGCAGGGCTTCACTTTCCCGGATCACGTCTTCGGGGAAGGTGATCTGGAAACCGTTATTGATCAGGATGCTTTGCATCTCGATCTCACTACTGCCTTCTTCGCCAAGTACGGCGGTGAGGGTACCCGATAATTGCTTGAAGCGATTAGGCTCCCAATTATCAATACGCACAACTACTTTCTCGTTCGTTTCCGCACCGAGGTTTTCGGCACGGTGTACGGCAACGAGTAGCTTGGGGGCACCGACCTGGTCGATTTCCACTTCTGCGTACTTGGGGTATTCAATGTAGGTGCCCACGAAATGAGTCACGCTGCGTTCGAGGACTTCGGTGACTTCGCCTTCCGGTTTACGGCGGCGGGTGGGTGTCCAAAAACGGACTTTCACCTTATCCCCATCCTGGGCGTTGCCGAGGCGACGACCGGGGACGAAGATGTCTTCTCCGTCACCGTCGATGACGATGTAAGCATCACCCGAGCGGGTTTTATCGACACGGCCCTCGATGTAGTCAGAAGAGGTCTTCTGCTTAAAATCGCGGGCGATCTGAAATTTGAAGTTATCGGTGGGACGAATGGAGCCGGCCTTTTCCAGATTTTGGAGTGCGCTGAGCACGCTGTCCTGGCTGTTTTTAACCTTGAGCTTACGAATGAGCTGCTTGGGGTTGTACTGTTTGCGGTCGTTGGCTTGTAATTCTTTGAGGATGGCGCGTTCTAAATCGCGCGCCTTGAGCTTAGTGCCCTTAATCTTATTTCTAGACATGTAAAATTTACTGAGTTCGGTGCCCATTTGGCACCACCGCGCGGCTTGGTTAAGTAGGCCCTTTGCCTTAGAACAAGGCTGGCCCAATACGCGGATTTTTGGTTTTGGGTTATGTTATTATCGTTGGGATAACACCTGGCGTTTGTGAAAAGTTCTGTTTTGGCTTTTCGTGTAGTAGGTGGACCTCGTAGGTTTCCTGCTCAAGCCGGTCCTGTTGGACAAAGTACTGGCGAGCCCCCACCTGCGGCAGCAGCACTACCTGACTCCTTGACTGTTTGACTAACTGACTAATGGGGGCGAGGTCGCAGGTGCAGGGGAAGTTTGGAAGAAGCAGGCTTGCACAACGTCTTTTAATGGTAGCGCGTTGTTATTGGGTAAACCTTTATCTTTGGAAGTATGAGTATCGATGTTCTAAATAACAAATTTGCCTCACTAGATGAGGACAAGCAGCAGAAAGTACTTGAGTACGTCTCTCTTTTAGCTTTACAACAAGCTAAGGACAGAGCAGAAAGTACATTTTGGGAATTTATTGACAAAATCGACTATGATGGTGAAACGGCTGAAGACATGTTATCACCGCTTATTGAGGCTTTAGCAGCTTCTTCTATAAAGACAATATATAATTTTCAAGACAGACTTTCTGAGCGGCTTGCAGCTTTAGATGGACCTACTTACCATGCAATTGCATCAAAAGGATTAAGTGGTTCATCGGACTCTTTTTTATACGCTAGATGTTTTGTTGTAGCAAACGGTCGCGATTTATACTATCAGGTTATAAACAACCCCACAAAATTTCCTGATGAATGGTTTGAGGATATCCTAAACGTTCCTGGTAAGGCATACGAGAAAAAGGTTGGTACTCCTTTAGACCGTATGAGTAGTGAAGTTTATGAATCTTTTTTTAATCAAGAACTTTGGGGAGATAAGGCGATCAACCTTTATGCCCTGTAAAGATGAAGTTCCACGGAAATCAAAAGACAAATAGAAGACCGCACCACCTTTATCTAATTTACGACTATCGGCGGAGGCAAATTTACAAGTTTGGAATCTCTCACGATCCTGTAGAACAAGACGGTCTATCCAAGCGATTACGTTCTCAACTAAAGTTACATAATTCAACCGAAGATGTGCTGCGATATAGGGGTCGAGTGTTGATAATAGATATAGAAGGTCGAGAAAAGGCATACTGGTTAGAAGATGAAAGTATTGACACCTTCAGACTGAAGCACCATGGTACTTTTCCGAACGGAAATACTGATCATAATTATAAAGGCCGACCTTCATGGTTTGAAAGAGACAAAGATTGAAGCCTCGCCGTACCTTAGCCCCCATGTCAACCTCCCAAGAAACCCCCATCGTCATTATTGGCGCCGGCCCCGGTGGCGCAGCCACCGCCCTAAGGCTCTCCTACCTGGATATTCCCTGTGTATTGATCGACAAGGCGACCTTCCCCCGCGATAAAATTTGCGGCGACGCCCTCAGTGGCAAGGTCCCTACCCTGCTCAACCGGCTGGACCCCGCCATCATGGATCGGTTTAGAAAGCGGTTTACGCCCATCGATGTTTGGGGCATCAGGTTCATCCCGCCGTCAAAGAAGTTGATTGAATTGCCCTTTAAGGTGGGTTATGAACGCGTACCGGATGATGCTCCGGGCTACGTCTCCAAGCGTATGGATTTCGACGCTTTCCTCATCGAGGAGGTACAACGCCGCGACAACATCGACCTGCGCCTGAATACGGAGATCGGCAGTTGGCAAAAAACGGAGGACGGCTACACCGTAACGACCAAAGACAAATCCGAAAGCTGGAGTTGCCGCCTGCTCGTCGACGCCAGCGGCGCCCACAGTCGTTTCAGCCGTAAGGAGGCCGGTCAGGAAATTGACCACGATCACTACGCTGCCGCCGTAAGGGCTTACTGGAAGGGCATCACCGGTTTTCACAAAGACAACTTCATCGAGTTGCACTTCCTGGAGAAGTACAACCCGGGTTACTTCTGGATCTTCCCCTTGCCCAACGGTGAGGCCAACATCGGTCTCGGTATGCGGTCCGACATTGTGAAGAAGAAAAAGATCAACCTTCGTGAGGCACTGGATGAGATCGTTGCCTCCGACGAGTTCAAAGAACGCTTCAAAGACGCTGAGCAGCTTGACCCAACGATAGGCTACGGCCTTCCCCTCGGCTCCAAAGACCGCGTGCTCTCCGGAGACAACTACCTGCTCGTTGGCGACGCCGGCCACCTGATAGACCCGTTAACGGGGGAAGGCATCGGCAACGCCACTTATTCCGGCTTCATCGCCGCTGAACTGGCCGAAAAATGCCTGGCGGAGAATCGTTTCGACGCCGTTTTTCTCAAAGATTACGACGTTCGTATTGAGCGAGTACTGCGCACTGAGTTGCGCCTGAGTTACCGAATGCAGCAAATCATGCAAATTAAATGGCTAACTAATTTCCTTACTGGCATTGTTGCAGCCAACCCTAAGGTCATTGAGGTACTCTGTAGGATGTACACTGATTTCGAATTGCGCAAGCAATTAGTCAAACCAATGTTCTGGTGGAAGCTTTTTCGGGCAAAAACAGGAAAGCTTCCAGCAATAGATTCTACGGCTTCAAAATAACCTAACGAAATTTTAACACTTTTTAAGTCTTATTTCGTAACAATTTAAGCCGTAAAGCAGTTAAAGAATTAGTTGATTAAGTTTCATATACTAGTGAGTGTAAAGTGAGCCTCCGACCCTATTTGACGGGTACGGGGGTTCTTTTTTTGCGGGGGCATAGGAAACTCAATAAAACGATCAGCAATTATCTTCAATAATATCGCTAAAACGAGTGCAGCGAGCAGCATGCTACTACCTGAGACCTGCAACCTGAGACCTGTAACCTGAGACCTATAACCTGAGACCTATAACCTGCAACCTACTTAGTCGCCGCAGTTAACACCCGTGCAACGATCACCTCCTGCTGATCATCAATTACCCGCAAAAGGTAAGTGCCCGATGGAAGTGCCAGATCATTGAACCTGGTGGTTTGGATACCTGCGGGTAGTACTCTTGTACGTAGCACCCTTCCGTTCACGTCCATCAATTCAGCGGTGGAGGTTGCCTCCAGCGGATCAGCGAAGTTCAGCGTGACTACCTCAGCAAAAGGGTTAGGGAAAACCTTGCTCTCTAAGAAACCTTGTGTTGCACCTGCGGCCGCGCCCAACACCACGCGTAAAGGCGCGCCATCAGCTGCCACTGCGACTGATTCTCCTGACTCCTCAGCTACGGAGAACATCTCGCGAAGATTCCCAGTACTGTTCGCCCGTACCCGCAGCACCATAGCGTGCTCTGCAGCGCCATTTTCGAGGTTCAGCAAGTGTAACTTACCAGCCTCCATTCGGTAATTCTCTGCTGCCAAGTCTGTATGCGCTACACCAAGTAACTCCAGCTCCTGGGTTTTGAGCTCCAACTGAAACCCGGCTAACTCATTGCCCCTTAGCTGTACTTCCACCAACCGCTCCGCCCCTGCCGAAATCACCTCATCGGGAAGCTCAACGAACAGCCCTGTGGGCAAGCTATTAATATTGAGTTCAGCATCTGCATTGACGTCTCCCCGTTTCATGGCAATAAATCCCTGGTTGATGTTTGCCGGATCCACTTCAGCAAAATCAATGCTAGTAGGATAATTTTCCAGGAAAGGATTAGCAGGGTTTTCAAATTCGTAGCCCGCAGGAACGAAAAACCAAGGCTGTTCCGGCGTCGGGCGTAAGCTGGTTGACAGGCCAAGCACCTGCCGGGCAATGGAGATGATGTCAAAGACGTCTACTTCAGTGTCCCCATTAGCATCTGCGGCCAGCAACTGATAGGGGTTGGCAAATTCCTGCCGCCCCAATAAATGGAGGTTGATGTCCACCATGTCGAAAATATCAAGACCGTTCGTCCAGTCATCATCGCGTTCTGCCACCAAGGCAATATTCTGGCAAGCGGGGAGTGCATCAAACTGATAGAAACCAAGATCGGTGGTAAGGGCTGAATTCATAGCTTCACCATCAGCAGCCACGGCAGTAACCGTGACGCCTTCCAGATTGACATTGGTTGTATGAACCCGGATCAGGCCGTCGGCAGCTACGGTGGCGTTTCCGCAGATATCGCTAAAGGGCATCGACTCAAAAACGTTTTCCTGCATCAGGTCTACGCCACTGTTTCGGTAGATGACATCCCGGAAGGTTGTATTATGAATCCAATCTTTCTCGTCCTCCGTAAGCACGGGGTCATTGAGGTAAAAGAACCGATCACCGGCCCGTAGGTCGCTGAACTGCGTCTCCATGATTTTACGGATCGTCGGACCAAAAATGGAGCCAGGCATCGGCCGTTCCGCTAGCATACCAACCCAGGGGTCGATTTCAAAAATGTCCCCATCGTACAATTCAGTCAACGTATTATAGACCTGGAAATCAGGGTTAATCAGGTCGAAGTCAAAAACAGCCTGAAGCCCGTAGGCCCTGCGTATATTATTGTAGGAGGGAAGACCACGCTCCCGTCCGCGCATGATGTTGATCGAGGCCAGGTCAAGGCCACCGGCACCAGGAGGGCCGAAGAGGAAATTCCGCACGTCATCTACCACCCTGCTGTCCATCATTTGCTGCGTCTGCTCTGCCATACCCCGCAGAAAAGGGTCCATTCCATGCTGCTCCAGCCAGCTGATGTTGAAGAAGGCCTGCCGCAGGGTCAGGTTACCGCCCGCCAACACTTCGCCGTTGGCATCCAACCGACGAATATTACCGTTGAGTAGCGTATGTCCTACCCGAAAAGCAGCAGCGGAAAAGGAGTTGGCCAGCTGAGGGTTGATGCTACTGTCGTACCCCGGGTAGGGTTCGACCGGTACACCCATCGTTGGTAGCCATTCATTGTATACGATACTCTGGATGAGTCCTCCAACTAATTTACGTGCATGTTGGTAGAGTTCTTCATCCGTCCATTCAGGGTTTTCCTGTTTCAGGCGTTCACATTGCAGATTGTGCTCCCGCACAAAAAGAATGTGGAACGCTGCCAACAAGGGGTTCTCATTCGCCCGTACGTCTCCGGCAACAAACATCGGACCAGGCGCACCGGTACCGTTGGCCATAAAGGGGGCACCGGGGTCATTAGCGCCCGTCCGTTCGCCATTGCGTGTATTATACGGCAGCAGGTCTCCTGCGCTCACCTTAAGCTTGCCGTCCGTAAAGCTTCTTAGCCAGTTTGCCCGTGATTCTTCCGAGCCGTATACCCCCGATCCATCGATAAAGGCAGTGATTTCGTTGTCATAGTTACGTGGATTCCCGATTCCGAATCCTGTACCAAAGCGGTGCAGATTACGATGAAAAGGAATACTTACGTTACCGGTAAAAAAAGGGTCGAAGGCCGGATCTCCCATCGGAACGGGAATGGGCAAATTTTCTCCCAACTGCTCCGTCAGGGCAATATCATGATCAATAAATTGTCCAAAAACCCAGGTGTAATCACTCAGGCCAATCGGGTCATTAATCAATCCCTCCTGGGCAAAAAGGGTATTAGAAATTACGCGTGGATTCGGGCGGTTGGGGCCAGCGGGCGCGGATTGCCCGTCAACAAAGCCTTCGCCAGCGACTCGAATGAGCGCTGTGTGAGTAGCTCCCCGTAGGCGATTGTCAGGGTTATTGAACTGGCCATCAATGGTCCGGTAAAGAGAGACATCATTAGTTTGCGCAAAAATATTGAACGACAACGCAAACAAACAGCTGAATAGGCCGTAAAGCAGTTTATTAGTCATAACGCACTTGAGATTATGTAGAAAAAGACATCTAAAGGTAACAAATACGACACATCCGGTGGCAACAATCGAGGGAAAGGACAGAAATTTGACTATAGAGCTATCTAGAATTTTCTATTGAATCTCGTCGATTCCCATGCCAAAAAGGGCAAAATCAAAGCGTCCGGGGTCTTCCGGATCGAAGCGGCGTACCGCAGCGGTCAGTTCTAAAACTGCTTGCCAGTCATTTTGTTTTCGTTTCAACAGCTTTAGCCGGCGAGCTTGCCGCTCTACGTGTACGTCTAAGGGAAGGCACAGCTGCTTTGGCGACAGCTGACGCCAGTCGCCAAAGTCAACGCCTCGATCATCTTGGCGGACCATCCAACGCAGGTACATGCACAAGCGCTTACAACGGGATTTACGGGCAGGGCTTGCCACGTGTTTCCGGGTTCTTTGCGGGGCTTCTGGCAGGCTGAAGAAATCGTTATGAAAACCGATTAATGCCGGTTCAATCGTTTCATCTTCGGGCGTTAAATGGCGGGAAAATGCAGTTTCTAAACTTGCATTTTCCTGATAAAACCGCTGTAGGTACTCCAAAAAATATAGGGTGTCGGTATAGGTAAACGTCCGGTGTTTCCAGTCTGCAAATCGTGCCCGGTCTTCCTCCCGGTGTTCGGTGATAAAGCGGTAGGGTTCTCCTCCCATCAACTCGATCAACTGAGTACCCTTATTGATGATGGTAGCTCGCCGCCCCCAGGCAAGAGTAGCTACCCAGAAACCGATAACTTCCCGATCTCTGGGATCATCAAAGGCATGCACCAGGCCAATCGGATCGTCGGGGATAAAGTCAGGGCGATTGTAGCGATCGTGGTAATAGTCCAGGGTTGCGCGGAGTTCGGCTTTGGTCATTTCGAGGGAAGAGAGGAATGAGAGAATAATGGAATAACTACAATAATAGACCGCCACCGGCAGCAGCGAAGCTCATGGCTACCGCAAATATCGTTCGCAAAGCTGCGTTTGCTCATCTTCGAGAATAAGAGAACGGAGAAGTCTGAAAATGAGCTATCGCAAGTACCGTTCCCAACGATGCGCTTGCTCACCATAGCGAACAGGCGCAGCATAGGGAGTAGTAGCAGCGGCAGCCCATTCAATCATTCTTTTTTTGGCGCGGCCGCAGGTACAAGGAAACGGTTTTTAAAAGCAGGCTGCCTACTTCAGCAATTTATCATTTCGAATCAGGGTAAGGGTGATCCCAGAGCCACTCATGATCAGTTCGGTACCGGAGACATTAGTCGCCACCTTGCCGTTAAGCAGGTCGAAGACCATCTGCTCTTGTTCTGCGGCATCCTGGCAATACATTTTAGTAGACATGACACCGGGCACTTTCATTTTTGCGGCACTACCGGTCCAATCCCCCCCGAAGGTATTACAGCCGGAGTTACCTCCTATTTGACCGTCGCGGATGGCAATAAAGCCTTTACTGTTTACTGCCGGAATAGTTTTGCCATTTCGTGCACAGGTTTTAATAACCCAGGCAGAAGGTACGGGGAGGGTAGCCATTTCTTTTTTGTTGTCTGCGGTTTCTCCGGCCACCGCGCCGGTTTTGGGTTGGCAGGCAAGGGCAAGAAAAAGTACCGCAAGGATGGATAGAATGCGCATAAATAAAGTGGTTGGTTACCGGAAAGATAAGTTTATCCGACCAACGACCTCCCGGTCATGGCAGATGGAGGAGCAATACCCATAAATTCCAGCAAAGTGGGAGCTACGTCGCCTAGCTTTCCTCCGGAGCGAATGGTAACGTCTGCCTTATCGCCAACGTAAACCACGGGAACGGGGTTCGTAGTGTGTGCAGTATGGACACTTCCGTCCTCATTCTGCATGATGTCTGAGTTGCCATGGTCAGCGATCACCAGAGCGTGGTAGGCGTGATCTTCACTGACGGCGAGCAAATCTCCCAAACACTCATCTACGACTTCGGCGGCTTTTACCGCCGCATCCCAGTTCCCCGTATGCCCCACCATATCAGTATTGGCAAAGTTGAGGCAGATGAAATCCGGTTGATGCTCCTTGATGTCTTTTATTATGGCCTTGGTTATTCCGTAAGCGCCCATTTCTGGTTTCAGGTCGTAGGTTTCAACATCCCGGGGACTATCGATAAGGATGCGGCGTTCTCCGGAAAATTCGTCTTCCTGTCCTCCACTGAAGAAGAAGGTAACGTGGGCGTATTTCTCTGTTTCGGCGATGCGAACCTGTGTACGGCCGGCTTCGCTGACGACTTGCCCCATGGTTTGGGTCAAATCATCGGGTTTGAACAACACGGTAACATCTTTGAATTTCTCATCATACTGGGTCATGCATAAGTACCGCAACTTGGAAAAGTGTTGCATCCCGGATTCCGGAAAATCCTCCTGCGTAAGCGCGCGGGTGATCTGGCGAGGGCGATCGGTGCGGAAGTTGAAACAGATCACCACATCTTCTTCTTCGATCTTCGCCACGGGGGCGCCGGCCTGGTGCATCACAATGGGTTCGATGAACTCATCGGTTTTACCCGCAGCGTAGTTTTCTTCAATGCTGCTCAGAATGTCCGTAGAAGGGGTCCCCTCTCCTTTGACCATTGCTGCGTAGGCTTTTTCGATCCGTTCCCAGCGGGTGTCCCGGTCCATAGCGTAAAACCGGCCGGTAATCGTTGCCAGCTCGGTGGGTTGGTCAGCAATATGCTCCGTCAGGGTTTTCAGGAAGCCCTTGCCTGAGTCGGGGGCTACGTCACGGCCATCAGTAAAAGCATGGACAAATATCCGTTGATTACCGGCTTCAGTGGCAATGTCTGACAAGCGCAACAGATGATTGATGTGGGAATGGACGCCACCATCGCTAAGCAGCCCCATCAGGTGAACGGCCTTATTATTTTCGCGAGCATACCGTAGGGCATCCTGCAAAGCTTCCAGTTTAGCGAGTTCTCCCTCCCGGATGGCTTTGTTGATTCGGGCAAAGGACTGATAGACTACCCGGCCGGCCCCGATATTAAGGTGGCCCACTTCGGAGTTCCCCATCTGGCCCTCGGGTAAACCAACTTCCTCGCCGTAAGTAACCAGGGTATTATGGGGCCTGTCCTTAAATATACGATCAAAGTTTGGTGTACGCGCCTGAGCGAGTGCGTCGGCCTCGGGTCTTTGGCCGATGCCCCAGCCGTCAAGTATGATTAGAAGTGCTTTGCCGGTTTTCATTACTTTGGGAGGTTGAATTTCTGGCCGCGAAGGTACGTCATTGACGCGTTTGCTATTGGGGGAAGGAGGGCTAAGATTTGCCGTTGTCCGGCGCACAAAAGGCACAAAAAAATTATCCCTGGCGGAAAACCAAAGGTTTTCGCCCTAAATTTCTGTGTTTCCTGTGCCTCCCCCCTTGCTCCTAGTCCTTTTTCCCTGCACCTGCGCCCGCGCCATACCAATCATCCTCACCCTTTTCTGCTGAGATTAGCCCCAAAACGCTGAAAATCAACCAAAAACTTAACTTTATCTTAGCAATCCACATGCCCATGGGGGCGTTTGGAGGGTGAATCTATTGTGACATTTGTGCCAAACCACGTCTAATAGATAGTCATTCGGCCGCCAACAGGGCGTTAAAGCCTGGCTTAATGCAACGGTTACCCGTCGTTTTCACCAGAAACCGGCTATTTTAGTGACCTAAATTTTAATCCCATGAAAACGATTCTTTTCACCCTTCTGGTCAGTTTCAGTACCGTGCTTACGGCTACGGAACAGAAACCACTTGTCCTTGACGACGTCTGCCGTGCCATCGGTAACGGCAACGTAGATGAGCTGGCGGCAGTGATGGACGCTGAGGTGGAACTCAGTATCCTTAATAACGAAGACCTTTACAGCCGCGAACAAGCCACGGCAGCGCTAAAGGATTTCTTTGAAAAATTCAAACCATCCAGCTTCGGTAAAGTGCACCAGGGAGCTTCCAAATCTGCCGACGCAGAGTATTGTATCGGCACCCTGGCTACCGCTAATGGGCCCTTCCGCGTCTACGTCTACGTCGCAAAACGTGCTAACGGCGTTCTGCTGCAGGAGCTACGCTTCGAGCGGGAATAAACGTCAGCCCTAAGGGCTTAAATGACCGTCGTTGTGCTATTGGCGCAACGACGGTTTTTTTGTGCCTCCGCATTATATTATTATGCTACCGTTCACTAAACGGTAGCTTATTGTCAAAATTACCCTTAGGCTTGCGCGTTACCTTTGCACAACATTAGCTAGACGACCACTAATTATTATTAGAACTGAAACACAATAGACGCAAAAAGAGCTTTGAGATTTAACTACGCGTCCGTATACATTCCCCGCTGAACATATTGGTTTTGCTGCACTCTTCCCCGTAGCGTAAGCTGGCACCTTCCCTCGCCAAACCATCCTTTACCAGGTTCTGAGATCAACATGATCCGACGTATGAATCGCGCTTGCAGTGCGGAGCATAACCGGGCGGTCAAAGCACTGGCAAATGCCAGTTGTCTGCTGACTGCCTTAGCTCTGCTATGCCCGTGCCACATTCTTTCGTTGGCGATTTTGTGAGACCGGAGCCGTGACGCCATCGCTGATTTATTCTCCTTAGGGCCCTGCTGTACATCTCAGTACAGACAGCTTGCACGCTAGTGCCTTTGGAAAACATATCAGTTATTCCTAACTTCGTGACACTGTCCCCAGAGCCGTGTCACTCTCTACACGCTGTTTAACATGAAACCTAACATTTATTTTCTACGTAATGCCCTGGCATTACTGATCTTTCTTTGTCTCTCCGCTTTCGCCTCCGGCCAATCGATCAATCTGCTTCAGCCCGTTTCCGATAAAGCTTCAGCTACACGCTTAGTCGACCAGGAACTTGCCCGATACGGGATTTTTGAAGTTGATGCAGAAAGTTATTCTCAGTTACTGGCCGATTCGCCCGGCACCTGGGACCTGAAGCTTCCCGCTACGGCCGGTATCAACCCTGCAATGACCTTGCGGCTTGAACGCAATACTTTTTTACGGCCCGACTTCCGGCTCCGCCGGGCTTCCGACGGTAAAACGGTACCTAGCCCTAACCTTGGATTACATTATTTTGGTCAGGTCGTTGGCGATGAAGGTAGTAAGGTCGCCCTCAGCCTCCTCGACGGAGAAATGACGGCCACCATCACTTATGCTGGTGGTGAACGCATCGCCCTTGGCAAAATCCAGCAGCAGTCTGATAAAACCGCTGCAGCATCCTACATCGTCTTCCCCGATGCTCAACTGGCCGAGCAACAGGAATTCGACTGCGGTACCGCCGACACCGGCATCCCCTATACCGCCAAGGACCTGGAATATGCTAATTATGACAAGACAACGGTCGGCTGTGTCGACATCTACTTTGAGATAGACTACGACGTCTTCTTCGACAAGGGCAGCGTTACGGCTGCTGCGCAGCATTTGGCCGCCAACTTCAACGAAGTGGCCATTCTGTATGATGGAATTGACGTTAACCTCAACATTAGTGAAATCATGGTTTGGGACGTCATCAGCCCTTACTTCGGCACCTCCAGTAGTGCGATGTTGACCCAGTTCCAATCACAACGTACCTCCTTCAATGGTGATCTCGCCCAACTCATCAGCTACCAGGCTAGTGGAGGAATTGCGGTACTCGATGGCCTATGCCACCCGTTTAATGCCGCACGGATGAGTTTCTCCAGCATTCACCCCAATTTCGCTGCTGTTCCGATTTACAGCTGGTCGACCATGGTGATTGCCCACGAACTCGGCCACCTGCTGGGAAGCCAACACACCCACGCCTGTGTATGGAATGGGAACAATACGGCCATCGATGGCTGCGCCGGGCTGACAGAAGGCCTTTGTGGTACTCCGGGCATCCCCGTTAATGGCGGCACCATCATGTCTTACTGTCACCTGCGCCCACAGGGCATCAATTTCGACTTTGGCTTCGGCCCGCAGCCTTCAGCAGTCATCGCTAACCGGGTTGCTGCAGCTCAGGGTTGCGTACAGGCAGTATGTGACATTGATGGCAATGGAGGAAACGGTGGCGACGATGGGAATGATGATAACGATGGAAACGGTGACGGTGATGACTCCGAGCCCATTTCCTGCGACCAGCAAACCGTCTTCGTCAATGTCACCCTCGACGATTTCGGCATGGAGACGATGTGGAAGCTAAAAACCGAAACTGGCACCGTGTTAGCAACCGGCGGCCCCTACCCGAAGAAACAAAAAGGCAGGATTGTACGCGATACCGTCTGTGTAATTGATGGCTGCTACGTGTTCGAAATTTCTGACCTTGACGGAGACGGCATCTGCTGCGCCTACGGACAGGGACGCTACGAGCTGCGGGACTCTTCCGGAACGGTCATTGTCAACAACACCAGTTTTGACACCCTTGCGGTAGCAGACTTTTGCCTCCCAGACATCGAGCCCGATGATGATGAAGACGAGGACGATGATGAAAGCGAATGCCCCGTGATTGATTTCGTTGAAAATCCCGTCATCACCTATGGCACGAATCAGGATGGCGGACAGTTCACCTTATTGCCAGGTAACAAAGGGCTCATGATCGAAAACAATGCCTGGAAAGCCATTGCCATAGATTATCCCATGTCAGAAGATACCTGGGTTTCTTTCTGGTTCCGCTCAACCATAGAAGGAGAAGTTCATGGCATCGGAATGGACAACAACGAGGTCCTTTCTTCCAACCTGACCTTCCGGTTGTACGGCACCCAGGGCTGGGGAATCGGTGATTTCAACAACTACCCAGGTGACGGCTCCTGGAGATTCTACCAGATTCCACTAGGACAATTCTACACCCTGGAAGCCAAATACCTCTTCTTCACGGCCGATCATGACGTAGGCACTGGAGACGGAAACAGCTTCTTCCGCGATGTAGTCATCTCCGAGGGTGCCCCTTGTGGCGGCCCTGACGTTCCGGAAACGGCCTTACCGGCAACACTAGATCGCGCTTCGCTCGGCCTGACCCCCAATCCGGCAAATGAGGAAATCAACGTCTCTCTCCCCGCAACACTGGCCACTGGCTCCTACCAAATTCTTGACCTCAACGGAAGAGCAGTCCTAAGTGGCAATGCCAAGGCGTCCAATTTTCGGGTTCCCGTAGGAAACCTGAAAAGTGGCACCTACGTCTTGAGGGCCGGGGGCGAAAGCCGCCGGTTTGTGGTCGCGCGGTAGTGGTCAGTTTTCAGGGATCAGGTTTTAGGGCTCAGTGTTTAGAGTTCAGGTTTCAAGTGGCAGTATTCAGGGTTTAGGAATCAGACAAGAATAGCTGACCACTGAAACCTTAATACTGAGGCCTGAAACCTGACTACTGACCACTAATGCCTGAAACCTGATCACTGACTACTTCGGCGATCGTCGCAGCGTCCTGATCTTTAATACAGCGAAAATGTCCCTTGGGGCATTGCTGGTAGCCGATCTTTGAGCAAGGGCGGCAGGAAAGTCCGACGACTTCCTGCCGTCTTTCTATTTCGAGGGCTTCCTGGCCGGGGAGATAGGGGTACATTCCGAGGTCCGGAACAGTGTTGCCCCAAACGCTGATGATTGGCTTTCGGAAAGCAGCAGCGACGTGCATCAACCCGGTATCGTGGGTAAGAACAATAGTGGCCTGACGGACGAGGCTGGCGGAACCGCCAAGGTTAAAATAGCCACAGGCATTATAGACACGGTCTCCGGCGGTAGCAGCGATCCGGCTGCCAATCTCCTTTTCAGCAGGACCACCCAGTAAAATCACGGGGAGGGCCAAATGCTGACACACTTCCAGCATCTGAGGTTCCGTCAGGCGTTTTGTGGCGTGCGCAGCACCAATGACGAAAGCGACGTAAGCATCAGGAAGTCCGTTGCCGGCCAGATCAACTTCATCTTGCGGGGCGATAAAATAATCTAGGCCTTTACCGTCGTTCGTCACGCCGAGGCGTTGGGCGGAACTTAGGTACCGGTCAACGATGTGGACGTTCGGCATCCGATTATGGCCGAGGCGGGTGAGGAGGAATTTCTCGAAGTTGAGTTTTGGAAAAGTCCTGGTTTCAGGGCGGGGCCGCAGGTGCAATATTGCGTTGAGGGCAAGCCGGATTTTCAGCTCCCGGGTGCGGAGGTTGCCGTGGAGGTCCAGGATGTACTTAAAGTTTTCCTGAAGCAGGGAGTCTTTAAGTTCACTGATGTCTTTTTTTATTGTCCACAAGCGATCCAGGTGAGGGTTATGCCTCAGGACGCCGGCGAAGGATTGCTTGGTTAGGAAGTGCACTTCGAGGTCCGTCTGTTGCTTCACACACCGGATAACCGGTGTGGTGAGAACAATGTCTCCGATGGAAGAGAAGCGGATAATCAGGACCTTTTCGGGCATGGGGCTAATTAGTTTGGTAGTTGGAAGTCTGGTAGTGCGCCAGGATGGGAACCCTCACTGTACTTGAGTTTGCTTCTTAAAACTTTCTTTGCACCTGCGGCCGCGCCTGAGTGAATAATGGAATAGGAGAATGAAGGAATGGCTATCGCTGCACTTGTTCGCCAAGGTGGGTAAGTGCAAGCGATACGAACAGTACCTGCGGCAGTCCATTACCTGCGGTGGTCATACATTCCGCTCTTTCACCCATTCTCTTATTCGTCCTTTGCCTGCTGTGCTTTATGCTCCTGTACGGCACTCATGATGGCCTTCGCTGCAGGAATCAAGAGCTTCCCGGCAGAGATGATGGCCTTGAAATTGAGTCCACTTTTTGCGACTCCTTCCGCCGAAGCCTGTGGGGCAGAACGGTTTACCGGGCGCGGTGCCTGGTACTGCGGCGAAGGGATATTTCCCGTTGGTGCCGACTGAATCATCGGCGCCGGATTCGTTGGCTGAGGAGCGGGCATTGGCGCTTGGTTACTTACCTGAGGTGCATCGTTTGAACGCAACAACCGGTAGCCAACGTAAATCGCCAGTCCGACACCCATTGCGGGTATGGCCAAATCTTCGTAGGCAAATTGCTTCATTTTTCCAGGTGCCTGAGCAAGACTCCCTACGAGCCCTTCTTTTGCCGCCTCCGTCTCCTGTTTTACCTGCAACTGACGTGCATGAAGTTCTGCGAGGCTATCGATGCTACTTGCTTTGCTCATTGTTTGTTTCATTTTCGGGTTCTGGGAAGAAGAGCGCAATGGTTTTGGCGACTGCCGGATTGATGATGATGTGCCTGCGCAACAAAAATACCAGCACCATCAGGATCAACATAATCAGCGCGACGATGCCGAAGCCTTTGGCGGAGTTTTGCATATCGCCAGCCAGATAAAAAGCGAAAGCAATCAGGCCAAATGTTCCCATGACCGTCCCCAATAGGATCATCACAATGGCCGTGATTACTTTAGAGACGGTCATGGCGGATTTCTCCGCTGCGACGAGCTTATACTCTTCCATTTTCCTGTCGAACATATGGTTCATGTAACCATAGGTTTCGCCAAGTTTCTCAATTAGTTCGTCTTTAGCGTGCATACTTTGGTGGGTATCTCCTGAAGAGTAAATTCAATCCGGCTAATAAAGGAAACGGCCGCAGAGCAATCTGCTCCAACGGCCGTTACTTTCTTTTTGCTAAGTGCAAAGTGCTTATCAGGCCTTCTTAGCGTCAATGCTCGCCTTGGCTTTATTGACACCGCGCTTGAAGCTGTTTTCCACACTCTCTACGGTATCGGCAGCACCTGTACGCAAAGCTGTTGCTTTTTCATTGATGGTGGACTTCAACGATTCGGCAGTTTCACCAGCCCATTGTTTGCCTTCTTCAAGTTTGCTCTTAGCTTCTTCAGACAGCTGATTGGCACGCTCACTTACTTGTTGAGACACCTGGTGGCCGTACTCAGAAATCTGATTGCCATACTCATCAAAGCGAACCTGTGCTTTACGGCGGGCGGCGCGGCCTTCATTAGAGTTCAGGTAGTAACCAACGGCGATGCCAGCAAGCAGGCCAAAACCGAGGATCCATCCTTTACTTGAGTTGTCGTTATTGTTATTCATAATTTAGATATTTTGGAGGGAAAGCAGTAGAACTGCTCCACGAGGTTAGTACTATATAAATCGTAATGAGTCGTAAAATTGTTCGAATCCACTTCAAAAATAGGGTCAAACTCGTTGATTTTTCGACTATTGTTCCGGAGGCCCGATAAATGTCAACTTCTTGTGCTGATGCAAAAGGGTCTAATTTATCTTATGCCTGAGACCAGACAATTAATCCTTACGGACTAATCATTGGACGAAAAACCGACGAAATAGTAACGCTCGTAAGTGAGCGATGTAAGCCCGGGCAAGTATTCATTTTCAGGCCAGGCCATCCGTTAACTTGAGCAACTCTGACAGGACCTCGTCCTTACCTGCGAAGTCGGCGTTGCGCAGGGTTCCGATGGCTTTTTGTAAAGCCAGTTGTTGTTCTTTTCTGCGTTGCCAATCCTGTTCGCGCTGTTGCATCACCTGGCTGTTTTGGGCAACGACCGTCGTTAATAAGTCAGGAAGGTTCTTGATGTTCTCCTTCAATAGGTACCCGGAAGCACCGCTTAGGATGGTTTCGGCTACTTTTTCCTCATCATTAAGGATACCCGTAATGAAGATAAAGGGGGTTCCATCGAGGTGTTCCCGTACGTAGAGCAAAGCCTCCAGGCCGTTCATATCGGGTAGGTTATAGTCAGACAGCACGATGTCGGGTTGAAAATCAACTAGTTTTTCTTCGAATTCTGTACGGTTCCTCGCCACTGCAAAGAGTACCTCTGGGTTATACTTACGGACTTGGCGTTTATTGAGCTCAAGGTCGAGCTGCATGTCTTCGAGGATAAAAACTTTGAAGATGTCGGTGTTCATGGGTAAGATTATTTTATCAGGCAGCTTCCCGGATGAGGTCACTAATACGGCCAGCGCTTACGGGACCGGTAACGCGTTGAATCATTTCTCCAGCTTTAATGAGTAGCACTCCCGGAGGAGACATCAGGTTGAACAACCGGGCCAGCCTGGGGCTGGCTTCGTAGTCAGCTACCCTAAATTGGACTGCAGGAAACTGAGGGCTGAGGTTTTCGATTATGCTACGAAGGATAATGCCATTACCATCCCAGGGGGAGGTCATCAACACGACAGAGAGCCCTTCAGCTTGCAGCAAACCGGAAATTTGCCCATCATCAATGGTGGTTAGCTTATTCATAAACAGGATGACACATCCCAATAACGGGATAAAAGGAATAATTAGTTTGTTCTCCCAAGGAGAGCACCGGTAATGCCGGGTGAAGATAGAAAGCACATTTCTCCTTTGTGTTTACTCTAAGAAAGGAAATTTCTTCTTCCTCCCCCGAATTTCTTCCATTCCAGCACTAACCTCTCGGCAATTGCTTACTGTATTTCGCCAAGTCACGATATTTCAGCAGTAAAACCGGAATACGAAAACACACAAACAACTGATTTGCAGACAATTACGTTTTTGGCACGGTTATTGGTAAGACCTTGGCGAGTTTTTATTGTAGTTTCTTTAACCCCCTCGATACTCTCTCTAATTTAAACCCAATCAGTTATGACTAATCAGCAGTTCGTGTCCGAAATGGACAACCTCGAAAACATCCTCTTCTCTTTCGCCCTTCGCCTTACCCGTAACTACGAGGATGCAAAAGACCTGATGCAAGAAACGACGTTCCGTGCTTATAAGCACCGGGAAAAGTTTGCTGAGGGTACGAACTTTAAGAGTTGGACATCAACTATAATGCGGAATACTTACATCAATCGTTACCGCAAGATGAAGAACCGCCGCCACGTGAACGAGCCGGTAGAAAACTTCCTCTTCGCCGTAGAAAACAAAGCTGCGACCGCAAACGGCGGTGAAGCCAAGATTCACCTGGATGAATTACAGGCAAAGCTCCGTCAGATCAACGAGATCTACAGCGTTCCCTTCCTGATGTTTTACCGTGGCTACGAGTACAAGGAGATCTCCGGCCACCTCAACATCCCCATCGGAACGGTTAAGAGCCGCATCTTCCTGGCGCGGAAGAAGCTGAAGGCCCTGATCGGGGAGCGCCCGGTTGCAGTGTAAAAGACTTACCCACTGGTATTAAAAACTTATGACTAACGTGTTATTGCCGGCTTCCCCTGAAGGGGAGCCGGCTTTTTCATGTTGATGGATCTAGTACAGTTAAACTAGTGCTCTGTCAAGCCGATCTTGTCACATTAACTGCGGCGTCTTTTACCCGCTGGCTGCGTTGCTTGAATCCTCATTTAGCTACAGCTAAACTCCGGTTCAAGCGCCTTGCCCACAGGCAAAATTCACCAGCATTTAATGCGACAGAATCGACCTGACAAAGCACTAGTGCCAGGATCTTGTTCCATGCTTAACCATCACCAGTCCGGTGCCCAATTTAGAGCCAGGTGACCAGAGGCCTGAACTGGTAGCCATCCCCGAAACAGGCAGAGGTAAAGATCTGATTATCAGCGATTTAAATGACGGTATTTGTGTTTTTCGTTTGCTAGATCCAACTAAAATCCCTATCTTTAAATAGGTTCTGGGGCTGATCTACAGCCGTTTACATCACTTTTGAACTTTATAGATCACCGCTTCCGGAAGCTGAGTTTTTCAAGGCTGCCGGAGGCACTTACTCCACTCAAATGCTTTTAAATACGCTACTCGCGCGGGCCACCGGTCTGCCCCGATTCGAGTTTTGGCGGGGCCTTTCGCCCCGCCGCTTCCTCATCGATAGTTTGCTGGTCGACGTTATCCGTGCCATCGAAGCCCTCCCCGTCAGCAGGGCCAACGGCACCTTTGCCGTCCTCTCTACTTCTCCGCTCGGCCTCCCGGAGACCCTGCCCGAAGACTGGTCGGAAGTAGCCCGCCAGGGCGATCACTTCGCCGTCTTCCGTGCCCCGGTCGGTACTTCTACCCGTGCAGTTACCGAAGCCCTAGCCCTCGAGCTCATCCCATTCTTTTACCCTTCCGAAATTTACGAGGAAAAGCTTTTCGACTGGCTCGAAAAAGAGCTTGGCCCCGACCAGGACGAGGATGAAGAAGGAGCCTTCCCCGGAGGACCAGCACCAGACGTGCCCGGCGCTGGTCCACTCCACGCAGTTCGTTGCCTGGACATTCCTCCACCCTCCAGCTACCGGAACCCAAAGAGTGAGGAAGAACAAGACCTGGACTTCCTCTACGGCAACGGCAGCACGCCACCCGAGTACCACGGCTACGACCGCGAATGTGTCGGCCAGCTGGACCCCGCCTACGGCCCACCAGAGGCCTCCGACCAAGACATTCAAGCCGTCGAAGAAATGGCTTTCTATTTCGGCTAAAAATCACTTATCCATCGTACGGGAGGGGCTTGCCCCCTCCCTCTATTATCACCCATCATTCCCCACCCTTTGCCATGACAACCAATTACTCCCCACTATCCGATCCGGCATCTTTTGC
>JBGCFZ010000065.1:0-4820 GCA_045110355.1 Lewinella sp.
AGTCCGCAGGATTTTCGTGCCGTGGCAAGGCGCTGAAACCGGATTTTAGCCATAGCTAAATGAGGATTTCAGCAACGAAGTCACGGTGCTAAAAGGCAAGGAATAACGGTCAAGTAATTGTGAATTCACCCACTAGTGGTCCCAAACAGGGGAGCTGGCTTCAAAAAAAGAAACATTCCTGACCGGGCAATCGGCCCTTAAACCAAGGCGTAATGTATGTTTGCACTGTTCTCAATGCTGCTTACCCTACAAGATCTTATTATGATTCCTGCGCTGCTTCTTGGTCTTGTTTTTTTATTGCCAGCCTGGTGGCTGTGGCAAAAGGGCCAGCGTGCCTGGGCCTTCCTTCCGCTTTTTACATTTCTGGTCGTGGTTGGCTTTACGATGGCAATTCAGTTGGACATCAAAAATCACCGTCAAACGCTTGCAGACCTGGATGTCCTGCTTGCAGAGCTTAACCGGCCCGACCTTTGGTTGGCAACAGATCTTACCAACCCAGATGGACACCTTTTCTTAGCCAGCACCGGAAGTCAGGCCCTTTACCGAGCGAGAGATATCGCCCCCGAACGGCAGTCAGCAATAGATTCAACCCTGTATTTGCTTGCTGATTGGGTGGCTAAACGTGAAAATCTTCGCCAGTGGCGACGAAATACCAACTGGGACCGGGAAGTTTATTTTTTGGCGCACGTAGGAACCACACTAGGCCATTACCAACTGGCGACCAAGGATCTCACCTTCGAACGTTCTTTGAAAAGTGTAGGCGACCATCTCGGCAAAAGGTTAGAGCGCGGGCGCTATAAACACCTACCCAGCCGTCCGGAGGAAGATTTTTATCGTCCAGCGGACAACGCAGCCGCGCTCTACGCACTGTCTTTGTATGATCAAGCCTACGGTAGCAGCTATGCGGCAAGGAACTTTAATGACTGGGCCGATTATCTGCGTGATGAGTTGTACTACGCAGAGTCTCGCTTACCCTGTGCAGCGTTTAGTTCAACCAGTCGTTGTCAGCTTGATCCTTCTGCGGTCGCCACCGGACTTTACATTGCCTACCGTGCCGCAGCCAGGCCAGAGGCAGTGAATAGTGATATTCCCTGGCGCGAATGGCTGCACTACTTTGGTAAAACGTCCTTCAGCCCATTTTCCATGAGCATCCGACCAAACATGAGGGACGATCAGGCCACTCGATTTTGTGATCAGGGCAGCTACCCGCTGCAATGTAACAGGTACGAAGGGGCGGTTGGCCTTTGGGCAGCGGCCGAATATGGCGGAACCTACTCCTACTTCCGGCTGTACGCTACGCATGCGCTGCGTCGTTGGTTTGTTACACCCATAAACTATGCTGGGATGAGTGCGGGCAACAGGGTGAAAGCGCTGACTGGGGTCGCTATACGGGGAATGGCTACGGGTAAATAACCGCAAAGCTCTAATGCTTTTATCTTATAAAGGACCCATTACTATCGGCCGGTGTGTTCCGTTTGATTTTTCGGACCAGTCAAAGAAGGAGCTTTAGGGGCGCCTACCATGATTTGTTTGCGAAAGACCTCCGTAAATCGCCGATGCCCCAGAAGATAGTAATGCAGAATGATGCTGTCGGCAACCCGGCCAATCTCCGTTCTGTCCGGGCCGATGCTGGCAGCGTTGATCTGTTCTCTGCGTTCCCTTCGTCGGTTCAGCCAAAGACCAAAGTTCTTGTAGAAGTCAAGATGGGCCATAAGGATAGAAGTGATGTGCGCGAAGTTGCCCTGCGAGAGAAACAGAACGGCGGCAACGCCATCAAGTGAAAGCCTGACGGGCAGCCACCACAGCAAACGGCTGGTGGGCTCATTTTTATAGCCGGTGGTCAGGGTATTTCTGAAGTTGAGATAGGTCTTACGCGGTGTATTGTAGTTGAGGGTGCCTCCACCTACGTGATAAACGACGGACCTTGGCTCCACCATGATCTTGTAGCCCGCCCGTTTCATCCGCCAGCATAAATCGATCTCTTCGGCGTGAGCGAAGTACTCCGGCTCAAAGCCACCCAAGGCATGGAATAAGTCTGCCCGGCAAAAGAAAGCGGCGCCGGTAGCCCAGAACACTTCTGCCCGGCCGTCGTATTGTCCTTCGTCTCGCTCGGTGTGGGTGAACAGGCGACCACGACAAAAGGGGTAACTCAGATAGTCGAGGTAACCGCCGGCTGCGCCGGCGTATTCGAAACAATCGGGATCAGCCTCGGAAAGGATTTTGGGCTGAACAGCTCCAACGGTCGGATCCTCAAACATAGGGATGATGGCTTCCAGCCAGCCCCGCGTAACCCGGACATCACTGTTCAGCAATACATAAACTTCTGCTTTGACCTGCATCATGGCCATATTATAGCCATTGGCAAAGCCGTAGTTCTCCTGCAGGCAGATGAGTTCCACATCCGGGTAGGCACTCCGTAGCCAGGCTACGGAGTCGTCCGTACTTAAGTTGTCGGCAATAATGACCCGGGCGTAGGAAGGAAGAGTCTTAATGACCAACGGAAGGTATTGCTCCAAAAACCTACGCCCGTTATAGTTAAGGATAACTACCGCAGTGTCGGGCCCGGAAACCTCCATTTGTACCTGAACCAGATCGGTCTTTTGTTCCAAAACGGCGCGGGCGGCTACCTCATCGGCAGCAAGTTGAGTTGTTAAAGCCTCAAGGCCGTCAAGTTCCAGGTCATCCCTGAGGTGTTCAATGAAGGACACCGTAATGGCTTCCCCGTATAAGTCTTCGTTGAAATCGAACAGGTTCAATTCAATGGTGACCCCCCGTCCGTCATTCAGGATGGGACGGTTGCCGATGTAGAGCATCCCGTCATATTCCCGGTGTTGCCACACGGCCCTAACGGCATAAATGCCGTTGGCGGGGATGAGCTTAAGCTTGTGGTAAGGCCGTAAATTAGCGGTGGGGTAACCGATGGTACGCCCAATTTTTTGCCCCTCAATTACTTCTCCGCTTAACTCGAAAGAGCGGCCAAGTAGGGTGTTGGCCTCGATTATTTTACCTTCCAGCAGCGCATTTCTGATTTTGGTAGAACTGACCGTAATGTCGTTGACTTCCTGCGCATCGATTTCGATGACCTCGTAGCCCAATTCTTTGCCGTGGTGGCTCAGAAAAGTAAGGTCGCCCATCCGGTCTTTTCCGTATCGATGATCGTAGCCAATCACGATGCGTTCTGGCTGGAAGTACTTGACCAGAAAATTACGGATGTACCCGTCGGGCGTTTGTTCGCTGAAGGCTTTGGTAAAGGGGACGATGACGAGATGGTCGATGCCAGCTGCAGCACATTGAGCGGCCTTTTCCTGGGTGGTGGTAAGCAGCCGTAGACTGTCATCTTCGGGCCGTAACACCGCCCGAGGGTGCGGGTCGAAGGTAATCATGACGCTTTCCCCTCCCCGTCGCTCCGCCAAACGGCGAATACGTGCCAGTAGTTGCTGGTGCCCGCAGTGTACGCCATCAAAGCTGCCAATCGTGATGACGGCACGGCGAAAACGGGGCAGGTTGTCGAGCTGGAAGTGGGTTTTCATTCGGAAGGGGCGAAGATAGGTAGCCTGGTTGGCTTTGCGTTTATCCTTTGGGGCTTTTTTAGCTCCACTGCTTACTTCTTAGGTGGCGCGGCCGCAGGTGCAGGGAAAAGGGATGGAGGAGCAGGGTGGGGGGCAGAGCGGGCTAGACTGGTTCTCCATTGCGGTCGTATCAGAAGAGGTGTCAAAAAAGGTTTTGTGCTATATTGGCCATTGGACGTACGAGTTGCGCGGTAAAAAAAGCAAATGGAAAATCAAGAAGGGTTGTCTCAAAAAGTTAGGGAGCTGATTAGAGAAAACAGGACGAAAGAGGCCCTGGAGCTGTTATCACAGGCGCAACTACCTGAACTTGCAAACGACATAGCGCTTTTGGATGGCCAGCATACTCATATTACGGACGAAATAAATCTGGGAGTTGTTGATAGTGAAGAGGCTAGATTAGAGATAAGAAGAATTAATCTGGCCATTATTAGGATATTGGATAAGACAAGGCAAGAAGGATTTCAAAATGCTGAGCGTTCAACGTCCTTACCTGAATCATTAGACAATGGAGGCAATTCTACCAATAGAATAATTGCTTTGGTTGCTGGAATTGCTGTTGTGTCCTTGCTGGCCTTTTTTTGGTTTAATATGGCGGGGCAGAATGGGCCAGATAATATAGATTCTGAGGAAAAAGTAGATTCAATAAAAGTGGACTCTGACTCGGTGATCGAAAGCCTTAATATCCTTGAATTAGCATCCTTAGTTGCTTATTATCCGTTTGACGATGATGAAAATGATTTGAAAGGTAATTTTGATAAAGATACTGCAATAAATACCAGGTATATCTCCGATAGATATAAAAGAGTGCGTTCAGCAGTACACTTGAAAGGTGATTCGTATATTGAATTTCCAAAAGTGTTGGAGCCTGAAAATAATAAATTGTCGATTTCAATGTGGGTAAAAGCTAAACAATTATCGGGTGTTCTTTGGGGGCAATCTACTGACAGTAAAGGGCAGTATATCGGACAGAATCATACTGTCTCATTAATTAACGGTGCAGTTAATTATGATAATTATCCTCCACTAGATAATGAAAGGACGAAACTAACAGATGAGGAGTTTGTAAAAACAAATATAATTTATTTAGAAAACTGGAGTCATATAGTAGTTACACGAGATGATTTAAAAATAATACTTTATATTAACGGTGAAGAGGTTGCGTCTAATGATAACAAGGAGTCATTTAACAACAAGGTGCGCGGACCTGTTAGCTTCTCCTGTCTTGGGGCAAGGAAAAACGGGGATAGAAAT
>JBGCFZ010000066.1:0-5433 GCA_045110355.1 Lewinella sp.
GAGCCGGGGCGCAGGCGGTCGGACGGCTCGGAGGCTGGCCGGGGTAAAACCCGACAGGAGGCCCAGAGGCTAGCATCCCCCATCTCACCAACCCGCCCGACGGCCCACGTACCAACGCCTCCGGCGTTGACGCGTAGCCGTCCGACGGGAAGTCCGTTAAAGCCGATAAGGTGTCCTCTTTACGTTGAACCGTCCGACGGGAGACTTCCCTTGCTCCCCCACCCTCCCCTTGCACCTGCGGCCGCGCCACCTACATATTCCCTCTTTATCCCTTACATTTAACCCTTGTTAGACCACATAAACAAATACCTATGCAAAACCTGAATTACCCGTTAACCATCAAATTCAAATTTGGCGTCATCAATCCCCAGTTCTCCGTAGTAGATGAAGGCGGCCAACCTGTCGCCTTTGTGAAGCAAAAAGCCTTCAAACTAAAAGAAGACATCTCGGTTTTTCGATCCGAAAGCCAAACAGACCTTCAATATAAAATCAAGGCCGACCGTTGGTTGGATTATAACGCCAGTTACAGCTTTAGCGACAGCTCAGGTAAGGAATGTGGCCGCCTGGTTCGTAAGGGAGCCCGATCGCTCTGGAAAGCTGAATACGAACTCTACGACGAAGCTGGGAAACCGGACCTGGTGATAAAAGAAGGCAATGGATGGATCAAAGTAATCGATAGTTTGCTTGGGGAAATACCTATTCTGGGAATGTTCACCGGTTATTTTTTGAATCCGAGCTATAACGTCACCCGCCCCGACGGCACCCTCGTCGCGGTTTTCCACAAAAAGCCTGATTTAATCAGTCGGTCATTTGAACTGGAAAAAAGCACCTCTTTCGAAGAAGGAGAAGAGACACGTCTGGTGCTGGGCACCATGATGATGGTGCTGCTGGAACGGGCAAGGGGCTAAAAGGTATATCGACTACTCACTGTAACCGTGTTCGTCTGCGCAGCAACTGACCATTCTGGTGCTGAATTAAGGTCAACCGGGATTTAACCTGGAATAAACAATGGAGCTGCGACAAATTCGGTGTTGGAAATATGCATCAGTTGTACGCCTGCCTCTGGGACCAGGAAGGTCCGGGGCGATAAATTAATCAATGCTTCAAGGCTTGCGGCCACCACGGGGCTTATATCTTGGTCGCTATTAAAGACGCCACTCATCTCCAAGTCCAGGCGTAAACGGTACTGCTGGCCAGAAAGCCCTGTGGCCAGGAATAAGAAAGAAAAAATAAGGCAATTACATAGGTATTTCATCCGGACCTGCGATTTTAAAGGTCAGACGGAAGCAGTGTTACCATTAGTTGGCACAAAATGTAAAATCTTCAGATTCTGTCCTGGTAAGGGCACCTTGTCACGTTTTGTCGTCCTGACCTGACATTATGACCAACTGTCGGGGATGGCCTTACATTTGCAGCCCTTATCCCGATGTTTAAAAACGTATTCAACATGTCTAAGAAAAAAGCTAACGAACCGATCGTCGACGACGAACTGCTCGAAAACGCTGGCGCCGAACCGGAGGGAAATATCCTGGGGGATGAAGTCGAACAAGCTATTGAGGATCACCTTGAAGAAGGTGCCGTTGCGGATACCGACAATATGGTTGGGCAACTGGAAGCTCAAATTGCCGAAAAGGACGATCGTCACCTTCGTCTCTATGCTGAATTCGAGAACTACAAGCGCCGTAGTCAGCGGGAAAAACTCGACCTGATGGAGACGGCCGGCCGAAAAACGATGATGGCTTTACTGCCCGCACTTGATGATTTTGACCGGGCGGCCAAACAAGCTGAAAGTGACGAATCCACCAAGAAAGTTTGGGACAGTGGGGTTGGCCTCATTGTTAAGAAACTCTACACTACGCTTGGGGCTCAGGGGCTAAAACCAATGACCAGCACCGGGGAGACCTTCGATGCGGACCTTCACGAAGCCATTACAGAAATCCCGAACCCAGACATGGCCGGTAAAGTAGTAGACACCGTCGAGACGGGCTATTTCCTTAACGGCAAAATCATCCGCCACGCCAAAGTCGTCGTCGGAAAATAATGATTGTTGACACCGGATTGCTCCTTGGCCTTCAGCTGATATCGCAATTAGGTTGACCGACATCCATTTGAACAACAAGCAAGCAAATCTAGCATGGCTAAGAGAGATTATTACGAAGTACTTGGCGTAGAGAAAGGTGCTGACGAAAACGCCATAAAAAAGGCCTACCGCAAGAAGGCCATGAAATACCATCCGGATCAGAATCCGGACAATAAGGCTGCGGAGGAGAAGTTCAAAGAAGCTGCCGAAGCCTACGATGTACTCAGCGATGCGCAAAAACGGGCCCGTTACGACCAGATGGGCCATCGTGCCTTTGAACAAGGCGGAGGCTTTGGCGGAGGTGGTGCCGGGGGGATGACGATGGAAGACATCATGAACCAGTTCGGCGGAATGTTCGGCGGCGGGGGCGGCGGAGACTTCTTCGGCGGCGGCGGGGGTGCGCGGCGGCAGCCGCGCGGAGAACGAGGCTCCAACCTTCGCATAAAAGTATCCTTAACCCTGGAGGAAATTGCTGAAGGCGTTACCAAACGCATCAAAGTAAAACGACAAAAACGATGTGGGACCTGCGATGGCAGTGGCGCTAAAGACTCTAGCAGTGTATCCACCTGTACCACCTGTGGTGGCGCAGGCGTCGTGCGTCAGGTACGCTCTACCTTCCTGGGGCAAATGGCCACTACCACCACCTGTCCGAATTGTAGTGGTACGGGAAAAATGATCAAGGCGAACTGCAACACCTGTAAGGGAGAAGGCCGTGTGTACGGAGAAGACACCATTGAGGTGAACATTCCTGCAGGCGTAGAAGAAGGGCAACAACTCAGCATGCGGGGCAAAGGTAATTCTGGCCGACGGGGTGGCCCGGCAGGAGACCTGCTGATCAACATCGAAGAAAAACCCCATGAGTTCCTGCAACGTGATGGGCAGAAATTGATTTTCGACCTCCACCTCAACTTTGCCGATGCGGCGCTGGGCACTTCCGTCGAAGTGCCCACCATCACCGGACGGGTAAAGATTAAGATTCCTGCCGGAACGCAATCCGGCAAAATTTTCCGCTTGCGCGGAAAAGGACTCCCGGCACTCCAAGCTTATGGTACCGGAGACCAACTCATCCACGTCAATATTTGGACCCCCAAAACACTGACGAAGGAAGAAACCGCTCTCCTGGAAAAGATGAGAAGTATGGAAAACTTCAAGCCTAAGCTGGAAAAGGGCGATAAAGGGTTCTTCGAGCGCATGAAGGAGTATTTTAGTTAACTGCTGAGTAACCTGCCTGTGGAGATTTCCTTCATAGGCGGGTTATCGATCGATCAATTGCCGACAGACGGATACCTTTCCATTAGCAAAGACTGGAAAGTCCGTCCGACGCAGTAGGTCGTTTCATAAGTTCTGAGACTTAGTCAGAACACTAATTCTTTGGCGTAACTGTCCCGTAGCGACTTCCCTTAGTGATTACCGGGGACAAAGTCCCCGGTAAATTGTCTGACGGCTTACCGTTGATTGCCGCAGGCAATCCATTTACGATGACGGATGGCTATTACCCCGCACTACGTACGGGGTAATCACTGAGGATAATCGCTACGCGATAGTGCATTCCGATCAACTAAAGCCAGCGGACCAACTTTTGTCCAGATGCGCCAAGCCAAAAGGATTCGACTGACTGCTAATGACAAAAGCCAGCTCAGGTTTTTGTTCCCTAATCAGGCCGAACGGTACACATTATCACCCCTCACTCCATCGTTCAATTGGAAGCCGATCACCCTTTCAGCCAGAGAACAACTAAAAGTTATCATGCGAATCCTCCCCTTTCTCTTCCTGCTCGCCTGTATTTGCTCTGCCTGCGGACCAACCGTTATTTACGAAGAAGAGGTGCAGCTGCCCGAAACCGGCTGGGCGTATCCAGACTCCACACACTTCCAGTTTAGCATCACCGAACCCGAAACCGCCTATAACTTCGTGCTCCATCTCGAACACGGCACCGACTTCCCCTATCAAAATTTTTACATCAAACTGCACACCGGGTTTCCGAATGGAAAGCGAAATTCTCAGCAATTGTCCCTCCAACTGGCGGGTGCTTTTGGGGCGTGGAAAGGTGATTGTTCCGGAACATCCTGCAATCTGGACATAACTTTCCTGAAGAATGCCCGCTTCGAGCAATCCGGAGATTACTACCTGACGGTGGAGCAACATTCCCGCGAGCCAGTGCTTGGGGCCATCGAAAGTATTGGGTTCTCAGTGGAAGAAGCGGAGTAGTATCAGTACTGCTATTTGCCCAACTTCCTAAGCTGGTTCAACGTAGCACGCATGTCTTTGGGCATCTTTGCCTCAAAAGACATCCGTTCTCCCGTCTCCGGGTGGTCAAAGGCTAAGCGAGAGGCGTGCAGTGGCACGCGGCTGAGCAGTGGCCTTTCCTCCTTATCCTTTTTCAGGTTGTAGCGTCGTTTTATCTCAGAAAGTTTGAACTCCTCGCGTTTGCCGTATTGGGGGTCCACCATCAACGGATATCCGGCGTAGGCAAGGTGAACGCGGATTTGGTGCGTCCGTCCCGTAAATATCTGTACGCCAACCAGGCTAAACTGATGGCCAAAGAATTCCATCGGCTTAAAAATGCTAAAGGCATGTTTGCCTTTATTACTAACCATCATGGTTCCTAACTTACCGGGGTTTGGCGCAATTGGCTCATCCACCTCCGTCTCCTCATCAGCAGGCTGGCCCTCTACGATTGCGTGGTACACTTTATCTACCTCCCGGTCCTGGAATTGACGATTCAGTTCCTTGTGGGCTTCTGGCGTACGTGCCACCACCAAACATCCACTTGTTGGCCTGTCCAGGCGGTGTACCGCAATTATCGGATCGCCAAATTTAGCCCCTAACATACTAGTCACATTGGGAATATCCGCAATATAGCGGTCCGGCACGGAGAGGAGGTTAGCGGGTTTATTGATGACGATGAGGTGGTCGTCCTGATAGAGGATCTCTAATTTCACTTACTTGGCGTATTTATATTAGCCGCAAAGGTAGCTTATAGTGACTGGAGCGGGAGGAAAAGTGCTTTGTTTTGGGCGGCGGCGCGCAGGTGCAAGGAAAGGTGTAGGGCAAAGAAGGACCAACAACCCTACTGCTAATCAGCACGCTGTACCGTAAAACAAAAAAGCCAAGACCTCAATTGGTCTTGGCTTTCAATAATCCCATGAACATATATCGTTAGCTGAGAAAAACCGGGAAAGTGAATGTGTTCTGGCAGTAACCATATAACCACCAGAACACGCTTTCACGGATAATCGTAATCTCAGAATAGTATCTCTTTGTACAGGCTTTTAGGAGCATTCCCCTTCCTGACAATGTAAAGGTGCAGCCATATCTTCCTCACACAAAAGACACATTAGCCTATTTGTGAA
>JBGCFZ010000067.1:0-9193 GCA_045110355.1 Lewinella sp.
TCGGGAAGGAAGTCTTCGATCTGAACGATTTCTTCGCGTGCGCTGTCCAGCGTAACGACTTTGATCCAACTTCTTGCCCATTCATAGATAAACCACTTGCCGTGATAGTATTCCGGCAAAGCGCTGTTGGTGATCGGCACCAGGTTGTCCTTGTCGTAGAAAGGGCCCGACATGGCTGAGCGGGACCCCTGGCCTAGTACCGGAAACTCCTTGCTGGGGCCGTAAGGGTACCAGATGAAAGCTGGCCTGGCTGGTGGTAATTCCCTGGCTCCCGTATTATAGGGTGATTCGTTGATCGGGTTGGCGGGGTTAAAGGCCGGGCCAACCTCGTCGGTCGCAAAATCCCGCTCGTTGAAGGCGAAATTATCGCCTACGAAGTAAGGCCAGCCGAAGTTGCCCGCAGTGCGTGCCTGGTTCCATTCATCAAAACTCTCGGGGCCGTACCGACCGGGTTGGCCTACGTCGGGGCCAACGTCACCCCAGTACAAAAAGTTGGTCCAAGGGTCAATGGCAATACGAAAAGGATTCCGGCAGCCCATGGCGTAAATTTCAGGACGTCCGCCGTCGCCATCGGCAAAAAGGTTTCCTTCGGGGATGGTGTAGCCCCCTTCCGGCGTCGGTTTGATGCGGAGAATCTTACCCCGAAGGTCGTTGGTGTTGCCACTTGATTTCTGCGCGTCAAACGGACCACGTCCGGGCCTTTCATCAATGGGGCTGTAGCCATCGCTTTCTTTGCTGCTGGTATTGTCGCCGGTACTCAGGTACAGTAGTCCGTTACGGTCAAATTCCAGACTTCCGCCGCTGTGGCAGCACTTATCCCTTTGCACAGTGACCCGTAATACCACGATTTCACTGGCGGTATCGATCACCCCTTTTTTGTAGTCGAAACGACTCAGCAATTGGTCGGTCGAATCACAGGGAGCGGGGCTGTAATACAGGTAGATCCAGTCATTGTCCTTTCCGTATCCGGGGTCAAGGGCGAGGCCGTGGAGGCCGTCTTCGTAGTTGCCTTCAATGCACACGTCGAAATCACGAACGAGCTTGGTCGTCCCCTTTTCCCAAAGCTTCATTTTTCCCCGACGCTCCAGGAAAAGAACACTGCCGTTGGGCAGTATTTCCATTTCCATGGGCTCGTAGATGTTGTCGTCCAGTATCTCCAGTTGGAACCGGTCGGCCTTTGGCGCTGGTGGTGGCAACGCGGCATAATTTGGCGCGGCCGCAGGTGCATTGGCTGGTTTTGGGGCAAAGAACGTCTCCGGCGCTGGCCCCGTTCCCGTGATCGCCAAAACTTGCCCGGCTCCGTGGTCATTGACGCGGTCGGCAACTGCTCGAACTTCGTCGTACCACGTCCATGCATAGGGGACGGCGGGCCGGTCGTCAACGATCAACAGCTGGCCTCCGGCCAGCACAAAACGTTCGACGGACCTGCGGCGGTGGGCCGTAAGGCTGTCCGCCTCCACCCTAAGAAGCACCAGATTGCGATAGTTGAAAAGGCTGTCTTCATCCAGGTTACGATAAGGGGCGGTAAGGCTCTTTTGAGCGACCGCACTTTTAAGTTGATCGAGTACCGTTCGGTCGGGGTTCCCGACTACGAGTACTGGCCCGTCGGCCGGTAATTCGATCAGGTCGCCTACTGGGAGTTGGTCTGAAGTACAGGAATTGAATCCGGCGGCACAGAACAAAAGAAACAGTGTAGAAAAAAGAAGCGGGTGCTTCATGGGCATGATGTAGCAATTTTGAGGTACTAAGGTAGGTAATGGCGGAAGACTTGTATCCCACGTGGATAGTGGTAGGCTTTACCTCGGTCGAGGGTTTGTAGCCCGAGTGCGAACGGGGCCGAAGGTTCTCTGAACGGGGTATTATTGCATCGTTATACTCGGACAACAAGTCCTCAACCGAAATAAACAATCTTTCAATTTTCCTTAACACTCCGTATATCTCACCCTTAAAAGGGAGGTTTAAAGGCCGTAACGGTAGCCAGACCCCCGGGAATGGTTAATAATCGCTCAGAAACGGTCTAAATGACTACCTTTAGGGGGCATTAGCAGCTGTACCTAGGTGACCCTTTTAAAAGAGATTCGTCAAGCCAAAGAGAGAAATCGTCATTAACGTTGATTTCTGGCTTGCTAAGAATGATGCGCTCACCTTACAGCTCAACGTTTTACCGATTTATTTTGCGCTTCGGATAACCGACCGTCGCGAGCTGATCATTTTAACAACACAGAAGTTTTATCCCATAATCCCGATTATGAAAAAGATTTTTACCTACAGCGTAATCCTGGCTGTTCTTACCATGATGTGCACTCCACTGAGTGCACAGGAAGTGGTGGTATGGCCTGGAGATGCTAACGAGAATGGCGCAGTTAACGGTATGGATATGCTGTACTGGGCCCACGCATTTGGCTTTGATGGGAAAGAACGCCCCAATGCCAGTAGCAGTTGGGTAGGCCAGCCAACGGACGGGATGTGGGAGACTACATATCCCGACGGACGTAACTTCGTTTTCACCGATTTTGATGGAGATGGGCAAACGACCGGCCGGGACTTTCGCGTGCTCTATCTCAACCAACACCGCACCCGCGTCCCCGCCCCCAATGTTGACGCATGGGAAAAGCCCGATACTTCCGGAAATCACGAAGCCTTTCTTGAACTGCTTCCCGCCGGTATTCAACTAACACCTACCGGCACTATGTTGCTGCTGGACGTAAACCTTCGTGGAGCAGACAGTACCTTCTCCGAGTTTCACGGGATGAGCTTTAACGCTACGTTCTCCCGCGAGCTGCTAGCGGATTACGAAGGCTACGTTAAAGAGACGTCCTTCTTCGCTCAGAGGGATGGCGACCGACTTCTGCGTTGGTTACACGTTGACAGCACGTCTCGGCAAATGGACTTTACCATTACTGCCGTAAATCACGAAAACCGGACGGTGGGTAATACCGGCCCCATAACAAGGATCAGTATGCCATTGGCTGATGGGCTGAATCCTGAAGAGATGGTGGGAGTTTCTATCGTCATCGACAGTCTGATACTGTTCGACAAAGATTTTCAAACCCACCCAGTGGCGACCGATACCCTGGTGTTCGAAGAACTTACGGCCTGTTCCTTTACCGTAAATCCAGTTTGTGGAAGTGATGGCGTTACTTACCTCAATAGCTGTTTTGCGGAGACCGCCGGTATAACCTTTTACACCCCGGGTGCCTGCTGGAACCCCGGTCTGGTGGTGGAAAATATGAACCCTTCGGCCAATTGTTCAACCGACTATGACCCCGTTTGTGGATTCAACGGCGTTACCTACACTAATGCCTGTGCTGCTGAAGCTGCTGGTGTGATCAACTACACCTCAGGCGTCTGCGATGGTGATTTGAGCTGTTATGATCCTAATTTGATCTTAGTCAGTAGCGGTACGAGCCTGAACCAATCAACTGGGGTTATTTCGCTGATCTGTTCCGAAAATGATGGCCCCGTTTGTGGATGTGACGGAGAACAGTATGCTAGCGCCTGCCTGGCAGAAGCGTCTGGTGTACGAGGTTATACCTCCGGTAGCTGTGATATGGCTTGTATCGACCCCGGGCAAATCACCGATACCGAGGATTGTGGCACCACCCCCGTTTTTGTCTGTGGTTGTAATGGGGAGACTTATATCAACGCCTGTTATGCAGATGCAGCGGGTGTGCTCAACTACACCAACGGACCCTGTAACGGTTCTTCAGGTTGGTGTGATGAGGCAAGGGTGATCGAATGTGGCGATTATCTTCCAAATGAAACTACCATCGGTGCCGGTAATCAGATCAACAGTTATCCCGGAGCAACGGGGGCACTTATGCAAGGACCGGACCGGGTATACGTTTTTGAAAAAACGTCTGCCGGTGATCTGCAAGTAGGCCTTGAGATCATGACGCCAGGCTTGAACATGGACATTTTCTTGCTGACCGGCGATTGTGGAAATTACACCGTAGTTGGTTCCAGTACAACGACCAATAACCAAACCAACAACGAAGGCATAGTCCTGGAAGATGCACCCAATGGTACTTACTACATTGTAGTAGACCAGGTAGCTGCCGGAGTTGGTGGTGATTATCGACTGGAACTTAGCTGTGGCTACCTTGATTGTAGCCAATCTGTGCCACTTACTTGTGGCGTTACCTATAACGGAACCAACGCCGGGGGCACGGATGATGTAAGCACCTACACCTGCGGGCAAACGCTGAACGTAGAGAACAACGGTCCGGAAATTGTACACACCTTTACCATTACCGAAGCTGGCCTGGTAACGATTAACCTCACCGGACTAAGCGCCAACCTGGAGCTGTTCCTACTCAGTGAGTGCAGCCGCCGGAGTGGCCTGTTTTACAGCCAGAATGCCGGGACTAGTAATGAACAAATTTCCAAGCATTTACCAGCGGGGACCTACTACGTAGTTGTTGATGGATACAACGGTGCCATCTCTAACTACGGCCTCACCGTTGACTGTGCTTCCTCCTGTAATTTAAGTGCCGAGTTGCTCAGCCAAACAGGCACCGGTTGCGGACAGGCTGCCGGAAGTATTTGCCTGGAAGTACTGGGTGGGAGCCCAACATATACGGCCCACTACGTCGGCCCGGTTTGTCGTTCAGCCTTTAGTACAACGGGGAATTTCTGCTTTACGGATCTCCCTCCCGGAAACTATGTGACGACCATCGAGGACGGTAATGGTTGCCGACTAACTTATCCATTTACCATCACCAACGGTGATGGCGGACTAACGGGAACATTTACCCCTACTGCAGCAGGTTGTGGTGAAGATGGCCGAATTGACGTACGCCTTACTTCTGGCGGTAACGCCCCCTTCACCGTTTACCTCAGTGGAGACCTGAACCGGACGTTTACTACCAACTCCGTTAATTTTGTGATTACACCACTCGCTGCGGGAGATTATACCGTGCGGGTAGTTGATGCCGGTGGATGTACGGTTACTGAAAATGTCTGGGTAGATGCCGCCTCTGGTAACCTTGATGTTACTACTTGGACGGAGCCTGTGGGATGTGATGGAAGCCTGGGGGAGATCGTCGTACGTGCTCCCAACGGTACTTTGCCTTACCGTGTCACCGTCAGTGGCCCCGTAGTGGGTGGTGCTACGGTGAATGGCTACAACTTCCGTGTTCGGTCTTTACCTGCAGGGCAATACACCTTTACGCTTACCGATGCCTTTGGTTGTTCCTACGAAGAGGAACTGGTGGTTGGCAGTGGAAATATGGAGGTTGATGTGTCGGCAACGCCGGCCAATTGTTCACTCCCCGGAGCCGTTCGCGTCAACATCTCTACGGGCACAGCTCCCTATACCATTAATTACACTGGCCCGGTTTCCGGAACCATAAATACTTCTGAGCAAATTACCGTGCTCAATGATTTACCGGCAGGCACCTACAACTTCTCCATCTGGGCAGCCGATGGCTGCGACCAGTCAGAGACGGTCTTTGTAGAGGACAACGGTGGTAACCTTAACCTCGATGTTACCCAGACCCTGGCAGCTTGTGACGGCAATGACTCCCAATTGCAACTGCTCATCAGTGGCGGGACACCCAATTATACCGTAACGTATACCGGGCCGATAAGTGGTAACCTAACGGTTGACGGAACGGGGACTGCCCTGATCAGTCTGCCGCCCGGTACTTATTCGGTCACGGCTACTGATTTCGGAGATTGTTCGGTAACTACCGAAATGACGGTAAACGGTGGACTGTCTGCCAACGATCAAAGTAGTTTCCTTTATGCCAATGGCTGTGGCCAGCTAGACAACATCAGAACGCTGATGTTCGGCGGTGAAGCACCCTTCCTGGTAACGGTTTCTACGGATGCCTGCCCGGGCCAAAACCGATCATTCACCTCGGCCGACGGAGCATTTGACCTGACGGACCTGGAAAACTGTACTTATACCATCGTCGTCGAGGATGCTAACGGCTGCACCAGCAGCCGGGTGCTTACGGTGAACGTTGACCCGAATGAAGACTTCCTGATTCTCACGGCCGGCGACGGCGCGTGTGGAGGCTCTGGTTACATCGACCTGGAAATAACCGCCGGAGCGGACCCTTACTTCATTACCTGGACAGGACCAGTCGACGGCAACGTCAATTTGGTTGGTCAGGAATACCGCGTCAATGATCTGCCAGCAGGGACCTACACCTTCCATCTTACCAATGGCTCCGGCTGTGAGACAACCCAAAGTATTACCCTGCTGAACGACGGTACGCTTGACGTAGTCTCAAGTGTTGTTACTGATGACTGCGGTCGACCTGACCAAATCTGGAACGATATCGTAGGAGGTGTCGGACCATACACCGTAACAGTCACGCGCCTTTGTGATGGTGTAGCTGTCGACGTAGAAGTTATCGGAGCAGGATTCGAGGTGTTTAACTTGATTCCCTGTGATTATAAGATCACCGTCACGGATGCCAACGGTTGTATGACCATGCGCACCGTCACGGTGGAGCCTTACCAATTGTTCAACGCCATCCCTACGAACGGCGTGTGTGGCCAGCCCGGCAGCATTGAAGTGATGGTAATGAACAGTGTTGCCGTTGGCCCTTACAGCATCACGTACACTGGCCCGGTAAATGGTAGCCTGACTGATGTTGACGGCCAGGCGATTTTGTCTGACCTCCCAGAGGGTACGTACACCATTACCGTTACCGATCTTAATGGCTGTACGGAAACGGAAGAAATTACCCTAACGGATATTCCGAGCGACCTTGACTTACAGACAGCGCTCATCAACAACGACTGTGGGCAGTATAATCAGCTTTGGAACGACATCAATGGCGGTACCGGACCCTTCTCCGTAGTGGTGACCCGCTTGTGTGACAATACCGTGGATGATACCTTCACGACCAACGATAATGGTTTTGAATTAACTGATCTGGAAGAGTGTTGTTACAAAATAGTGGTCACCGATGCTACGGGCTGTATGGTAATGACGGAGACCTGTGTGGAAGATGCTGCTGCTAACCTGGTAAACATTACACCAGTTAGTGGACCTTGTGGACAGAACGGCCGGATTGACCTCAGCTTTATCCGGGGTACATCCCCCTACGACGTCGTGTACACGGGCCCACAATCCGGAAGCAACACCGTGAACGGTAATGAACTTTCCATCAACGATGCGCCGGCTGGTATTTACACCTTTACGGTGACCGACGCCAGCGGCTGCCTGGAAACGGAATCGGTGACGCTGGAAGCAACGACCAATGACCTCTTGCTACAGGCCGCCTTGATCTACAACGAATGTGGCCAGTACAACCAAATCTGGGTGGACATCTTCAACGGTACCGGCCCCTTCTCCATTGAGGTAATCCGGTTGTGTGACGGTACGACCCTGATGGACTTTGTGTCCGGCGACGTCGGCTTTGAGCTGATGGACCTGGAGCCCTGTGATTACAAAATCATCGTGACCGATGCTGCTGGTTGTATGGTGATGGACGTAATAACGGTGTTCCCGGGAGACGTCAATCTTTTCGACCTTACCTCGGTTTCAGGCGAGTGTAATGAACTTGGCTCCTTCAACCTGGACATCACCCGCGGCCGCGCCCCCTTTAACATTGTCTACAATGGCCCCGTAAGTGATGACCTGACGACCAACGATACGACCTTCACCCGCTCGGACCTGCCCAGCGGCGACTACACCGTATTCGTCACTGATAGTCTCGGCTGTGTAGAAACAGGCCAGTTTACCATTAATAATACGACGACGGACCTTGATCTGGTGACGTCCCTGATCTTCAATGATTGCGGCCAGTTAAATCAGCTGTGGAGCGACATTAATGGCGGTGTAGGCCCCTTCGATGTGGAAGTAACCCGCCTGTGTGACGGGATGATAGATACTACTTTCACTACTGCCGAACGAGAGTTTGAACTCTTCAATATGGAGCCTTGTGAATACAAGATCAAGGTAACCGAAGCGAACGGCTGCATGGACATGGAAACGATTCAGGTGGGCTTCAATTCGGCCAACCTGTTCGAACTTTCCATAGATAACAGCTGTGACAGTAGCGGTTTTTTCGTCCACTTCATTGCCGGAAGCGCGCCTTACCAGGTGGTGATTAACGGGCCTTCTCCACAGCAATTTACTGACGTAATGGAGGACCTTTACATCTCCGCTCCAATTGGAGATTACTCCGTCCAGGCCTGGAGCAGTGAAGGCTGTTCGGAGATGAACTTCTCCTCCATTGACGGAGGCCAGGAAGGAGAATTACCCGAGCCTGCATTCACCACCGCTACCAATGGTTTGGCCGTAGACTTTACGAATGGCACTGGTCCTGGAACCTACGCCTGGGACTTTGGGGACAACTCCGCCACGAGTACTACGCCGAACCCAATTCATACGTATGCGGAAGGCGGTACCTACAACGTTTGCCTGACGGCAACGAACGAATGTGGCACAGAAACCAACTGCCAGGAGATAACCGTCAGCGCCAGCGGCAACGTACAGATCATTATTGGCGGTGCCAGCAGCTTTGCTGGCAACTCCGTACGGATTCCCGTTTCTATTCAGGGAACAGATAACATCGCTACGATTGCGGGAACCTTTGCACTGGACGATCCTTCGCTGGCCACCATCACTCATGTGTCCGCAGCGGCGATCGCTCCACAGTATAATACGGATAACCAAAGCTTCAGCTTTGTGGCCAACGGTACCGATGGTATTGGCCTTGGAGAATCGGGCATCAACGTACTGTTCTTCCTGCACCTTGAGCTTGGGGGAAGCACGGGATCAACAGACATTCATTTGGTAAATCAGCCGGTGGAACTTGAAGTAAGTGGCGTCCGTAGTGGTGTGCCCCTGTTGATGCCCGCTACTTACCTTCCCGGCTTTGTGGACATTACCGAAAACCTGCTGGGTAACATCAGCAGCCAGGCCTACACCAATAATAATGAGGAAGTAGAGGGCGTAACCTTCCAGCTTTCGGAACCGAACGGTGGTTACGTCCTTAATCTGCCGGAAGACGGTAATGGTGTGGCGAGTACACTGACCGGACTAACGGTTGGCCGGATGTATTACGTTGAGCCGGTGAAAACCAGTGATTACCGCAACGGCATTTCCAGTTTCGAGATATTCCTCGCCCAGCGTTACCTGTTGGGGTATGAGGTGCCACAGATTACCGATCCGATGCAAGTCGTAGCGTTGGACATGAACTGTAGCCAGAGTTTCAGTAACCTCGAT
>JBGCFZ010000068.1:0-3331 GCA_045110355.1 Lewinella sp.
TCATCGTAGCCTGTTTCCCATTCGTCTTCACCCAAATTCTACCGCTACTTACTTATGCCGGGCTATTGGTAGTTCCGGTAGGCGGCATCGTTTTCGCCGAACATGTACTTTTCCCTAAACTTGGGATGACCCGTTACTGGCTCGGTTATCGAGGACTGAACCACAGCACACCGGCGGTAACCGCCTGGGCCGTTGGCCTCATCTTCGGCTTCGGCCTGAATGCCCTTGACGTCATCTCTTTCTACTACCTCTTCCTTCCCACCTGGGTGGTAACCATGGCGGTATACATCTTAATGGCCAAACGCTACGGCGCAGCAGAGAACTACCCGGAAGCAGAAGCCGCCGCTCGCGAACTCGACGAACGCATCGAAGTTTACCAGACTAAGCAAGCAGACGAAGCAACCGAAGCGGTCGCCGATGTTTCGGCCCTCTCCAAGTTATTATTAATTCTCGCTGGCGCTAGCCTGCTGCTCATTCTCGTGCTGGGCTTACTGACCATGTTCCGCAGTCCGGACATGGCCTCCTACGAAGCCAACCGGGCGCTGTTTTACCGCTACGCATTCATTGGTACTCTCGTGTATTTTGTCGCTGCGTACTGGCGACTGCAGCGTCAGAAAAAACTTAACCAAAGCCAAGCTTAGCCCCCATGCCTGCTACTTCTTCCCTTTGCCAGAAAAACCTGTCGAACCTATCGAACAGAATCGCCCGGCCCGCTTACAACCGTACCTCACTCAAAACCGGCATCGTCCACATCGGCGTGGGTGGTTTTCACCGGGCGCATGAAGCTTATTACACACACCTGCTCCTGGAAACGGGAAAGGCAAAAGACTGGGCAATCTGCGGTGTCGGCTTGCGGGAGGGCGACCGTAAAATGAGCGAGGTCCTTAAAAAGCAGGACTTCCTTTATTCCATGATCGTCCGCCACCCTGACGGAAAGATCGAAACGACCGTCATTGGTTCCATCGTGGATTTCCTGCTTGGGCCGGATAATCCCCTTGCAGTGATCAGCCGCATGTCCGCTCCGGAAACACGGATCGTTTCCCTGACGATCACCGAAGGAGGATACAACGTGAACCCCGCCACCGGGGCTTTCGATCTCGAAAATCCCGACGTTAGTCATGATCTGGAACACCCGGATAGGCCCGTCACCGTTTTCGGCTATTTGGCCGCTGCGCTCCGCAATCGGCGAGACGAAGGCCGCGAAGCTTTTACCGTACAATCTTGCGATAATGTGCAGCACAATGGCGACGTGACCCGCAAAGCACTGCTGGCCTTCACCGAACGGCTGGACCCCCAGCTGGCGGAATGGATTGGCAGTAATGTATGTTTCCCCAACGCCATGGTTGATCGCATCACCCCAAGAACAACCCCAGCGGACACAAACTACCTACAACAGGAATTCGGTCTTACGGATGAGTGGCCCGTCACCTGCGAACCCTTCATGCAATGGGTCATCGAAGATGATTTCTCTGCTAGGCGCCCCGCCTGGGAAGCCGTAGGCGCACAGTTCGTACCGGACGTTACGCCCTACGAAAAGATGAAACTGCGGCTGCTGAATGCTGGCCATTCTGTACTTGGGCTGCTTGGCTCCATCCACGGCCACAAGACCATCGACGGCTGCATCGCAGACCCGCTCTTTGCCGACTACCTACGCGACTTCCTGGACAAAGAAGCCACCCCGGTACTCGACACCGTGGAAGGGATAAACCTGGAGGCCTATAAAGACAGCCTGATCGAACGCTTTGGCAACCCCAACGTGAAGGATGGCCTGGCACGTATTTGCGCGGAAAGTTCTGCTAAGTTGCCAAAATTCCTCATCGAGACCATTCGGGAAAATCTGGCTGCGGGTGGCAGCATCGATTATTCGGTCCTCATCATCGCCGCCTGGTGCTACTATAGCGACACCCACACCGACCGCTTCGGCAACGCACTGGAGGTAATCGATGAACAGCGGGAACAGCTGCAAAAAATGGCGAAGAAAACTAAAGAGACCCCCTTGGCTTTTTTACGACAGGAAGAACTGTTTGGAGATTTGGCCGACAACGAAAGATTTACCGCCAGGTACATCGAGCTGGTAGGAAGGCTTTATGCAGACCCTGATGTTAGTGTGCTTATGCGGGAACTTCGAAAGCAGATCTAACCTAATTTTAGGCGGGGCCGCAGGATGCAATAGAAAGGTTTCAGGAGCGGGGTTCGGGGCTGTTATTGATTTCACCCCCCCTCAATTGATTACTGGTATTTTTACACTCGTTCCAATTTCACGAATGGTTTTGGCGGCAATTCTACAACAATATTATTACCAACGCTTACTTCACCTCCTTCTAATACGACCCCCATTATCCCGGCCTTTCGAATCAAGTTTCCATCCTTGTCTTTGTCTAATACCGCCTTCATCAACCCTTTTTGTAGTGCATCAAGTTGTTTGCAAGGATTTCTTAAGCCTGTTACTTCAATTTTAACGGTTTTACCAATTTTTAGAATAGTCCCTTTAGGCAAACTCAGCAACGCTATTTCTTTCGTGGTAATATTTTCTCCAATTTCACCCGCTTGAATATTAAATCCTTTCAGCTTCAATTCATCAAAAAGTTCAGCATGAATAAGATGCACTTGTCTTAAGTTAGGTTGACTAGGGTCTTTTGCTACCCTTGAACGGTGTTTTACATTCACCCCCATATGGGCATCACCTTCAACGCCTAATCCTTTCAGTAAAACGATGCTGTCACAATTGAATTTACTAAAAGTATGCGTCCCACTTTTGCTTACTGATTTTACAATTCCTTTCTTCATTTGTTTTTTCTTTTGCAGTTATTGGTTAGTCAACAAAATACCTCAAACGTGGCACCTCCTGTCCTAAATAACCTCCCCTCCTTATAAGTATATCAATTTTCTTCGATGCTGTCAGTTCAATGCCAGGGAGTCTTTACGTATTCTATTTCCCACAAGTGCGTGGAACAATACTCCAAAATTTGAAACAAATAAGTAGGACGCCGTCCCAGGCAACGAGATAGCACCTACTAGTGGGCTAGCCAGTAAATACTCCATTACCGCCACTTAATCATTCCCACTATTTTTTCATGGGAAGATGTCCGTCATTCGTAAATGAAACGGATGCCCAGCACTCCGTCAAGTTGGAAACTGACATAATTTCGAGCCTGACAGAACACTAGTGGGTGAGTTCATAATTATCTGCCCGTTTAGTCCGCAGGATTTTCGTGCCGTGGCAAGGCGCTGAAACCGGATTTTAGCCATAGCTAAATGAGGATTTCAGCAACGAAGTCACGGTGCTAAAAACCATCAGCAGCTTGCACTCAATTTCAAACTTTACAGACCA
>JBGCFZ010000069.1:0-6444 GCA_045110355.1 Lewinella sp.
GTTTTACCAATGGCCAATGGGAAGTCTTAAACAAATCTTCCATGGCCGACCGCCCCATCCCGGTAACACTGGCGATGTTCAACACCCAGCCCAGCACGACCTGGGAAGACATGGATTTAGTAGATACTCATGGCAACGGCTTCCCATTCGGCATCAACAGCAGTGGCCAGCCAAGGGCCATACCCAATGGCTGGCTACTGGTCATTGACATGATCGAAGTGATGGGAATGAGCCGCACTGCTGACGAGCAATTCCGGGTAAACATCTGCGGATCAAGAGCAAACGAGACCCCCGTAGCTGGCAGGGTAAATCCTCAGGTCTACGTATCCGGAAGTTGCAAAGGCGGTAACGTAACGCTCGGTACCGGGCGGGCCCCCATCATCGTGTTACAGGCCGGCGAACAATTGGTGTTTATCAACGATTCATCACCGTCGAATACGGACGGTGTCCGTATGCTGGCCACTGGTTTTTTGGTGCAGGATCTGGACCAGTATTTCTCTTATTGACCTTATCCCCCATATGCGCAGGCAAGAAGTGTCTTTCAGCCGCCAGCCGCCATTTAGCGTTTGATCAAAAATCCATTTTCAGCCGCAGATTGATCCGCCGCCCCGTCAGCCGATTAGGCACAGCATATTGCTGGTTACCAATCGTCTTAATCCAGGTATTACCTGCCTGGTTAGCCACCTGCATGAGGTTGAACACCTCCAGGCTAAGGAAGGTCTGCCGCGTAAACCTCAGAAAATGGGTGTCCCGTTTCTTCGACTTTTCCCGGTCGTAGAGCCGGAAACTGAAGCCAATGTCGATCCGGTGATAGGTATCAAAACGTAGGGTGTTCCGATCAATGATGTTATTGCCCTGGATGCCGAAGGGCAGCCCACCACCAACCGTCAGGTTAACGTGGGTCCGGAAAGCATCGTTGTTGCGAAGGTAATCCTGGAAGAAAAGACTGAGCTGAAACAGCTGGTCGGTAGGCCGGGGCACGTAGTCTACGTTTTCCCGGATGGCTTCGCCCGTTTCCGGATCACGGCCGGTTACCGTGGCGTGCTGCACATCGGTCAGTGTTTCACGGGCTTGCAACAAGCTTAGGTTTACCCAGGATTCAGCGCCGGGGACGAACTCTCCGTTCAACCGCAAATCCAGACCAGCCACATAACCGGTGGCATCATTCTGCCCGGAGTATCTGATGCGAACATTTTCAATTTCGTAGCTCACCAGGTCCCAGAGGCTTTTGTAGTACGCTTCGGCGATGAGACGGAATTTCTTCGGGTTCTTTTTCCCGTAGTAAAAGTCAGACGTAATGCCACCGACGATGTGGGCAGATTTCTGGCTGCGCAGATCAGTATTCACCGTTCCATCGGCGCCACGCATTTCCCGGTAAAAAGCGGGTTGGGCATAGAGACCACCGGCCAGTTTGTAGCTGATGTCGGCCGTGCCGCCCAGCGGTTTGTAGAGCAGTTGGGCACGGGGGCTGATGACAAATTCTTTGTTCAGGTCCCAGTAGGTACCGCGGACACCGGCACTGAGGCGGATGTCGGCCACGTCCTCCTTCCTCCAGGTCCAGGTGTCTTGCAGGAAGCCACTGAAACGGGTGCTTTGCAGTTGGTTTTCGGTTTTCAGTACGGAGAAGAGTTCCACTGCGTCTTCGGTCCGATCAAAGGGCAGGCTGTAGCCGGCGGAGTCAAGTCGTTCCCATTCGTTGATGAAATCATCCACCACCTCGTGTTGGGCCTTGAGACTCCACTGCAGGAAGTGGGCTTTACTTACCTCGGCGGTCCGCTTGCTTACTTCCAGGCCGCCACGTAGTTCGGCGTTGTAGACCTGAATGTCTAGGAAGTTCCGGACAAACTGCTGCTGGGTTCCTGCTCCCAGTTCGTTGAGGACTTCGCCAAAGGTATTCGACCCCAGGTCGGTGTCCAGCTGCCCGAGGCTGTAATCTCCGGCAATGGAGATGCCTTCATTCTCGTCGGATCGGAAGGCAGAGGTCAATAATTTAAGGAAGAATGGGTTCTCCTTCTTTTCCGGGATGTAGGTGAGTGACAGCCCGCCCATCTGGGTCAGGAAGTCATCCCGCTCGCCGCCGTTGAAGCGGGTAAAAAGTTGTAGCGTTTCGAAGAAACCGCCGAAGGCGGTACTGCGCTCAAGCGGGGTAAAATTGTAAATACTCCGGTTGTAGTCGGCGATCAGGCCCAGTTGGAGTTCCGGGTTAAAGTCATAAGTCAGGTAAGTCTGAATGTCCACAAAATTTGGTGTGTACTCCCCACTGGTTTCCAGGCTACCGAGCAGGTACTGCGTCGTTTTGTAGCGGGCACCCAGGAGGTACCGGAATTTCTTCAGGCCGGACTCATTAACCTTCGAACTTCCTTCCAGGTAAGCTGAGCCACCGAGGAAGCTGGCCTGTACACCAGCACGGAGGCTGTCGGGGCGTTTGTATTTGATATCGAGCACCGAGCTGAGTTTGTCGCCGTACTGTGCTTCGAAGCCGCCGGAGCTGAAGCTAAGGCTTCGCGTCAGGTCCATGTTCGCGAAGGTGAGGCCCTCCTGCTGCCCGGCGCGGATAAGCTGCGGACGGTAAATCTCAAAACCGTTGACGTACACCAGGTTTTCATCGTAGTTGCCACCACGGACGTTGTACTGGCTGGTCAGTTCGCCGCCGGCACCTGAACTTACCCCTAGGGCAAGGTGCGGCAGGATGCTTTCGAGGTTACCCGTAGTGGAGGGCAGTAGCCGCAGTGCTTCGGGTGTCTCGCGGATCATCCCTCCTTCTTCAATTTTACTTTCCCGGACGACGACTTCAAGCGTGCTCTCAGCCGGGGCAAGGGCTACGTCAATTTGTTTCGTACTCGCTTCGGGCAAGACTCCGACATTGACTTCCGTTTCCCGATAACCAAGCCGGCTGAACACCAGGATAAAGTCTTCTCCTGCGGGGACGGTGATGAGGTAACGCCCAGTAGCTCCGCTTTCGACGGCGGAGGTGCTGCCTTTTACGTAGATGGTGGCAAAGTCAACGGGTGCTTCATTCACCAGGTCCGTGATCTTGCCGGTGATGGAGGCCGTTGTCACCTGTGCGGAGAGAAAAGGGGAAAGGGTAAAAAGTAGTATGGGAAGCAGCCAACGGATCGCCCCTAAGTTGTTACGACTGTATCCTTTTCTCCTTTCCTTCTTTTTCCCCTTTACAGAGGGGGCGGGGTCGCAGGTGCAGGAAAAAGACAGAAAGGCAAAGAAGGTAGATCGTTGTTGCATAATTCGCGTCATCTGGCGAGGACACTCCAGTGCCCATAGTTACCGGCATAAAACGGGCACTGAAGTGCCCACACCGGGAGGTAACGGCAAAGGTAGCTTGTTCGTGCCTGTTCGCCAGCATAAATGCTGGGTAACCAATACCTTTGTCTTATGCACTTCCCCCAGCCCGGTCGTCGGAACTTACTTTGCATTCTCGACTGGGGGTTGGGCCATGCCTCCCGCAGTCTGGCGCTGGCCGAAGCACTGGAGGCGGCCGGCGAAACAACTTTCTTTGCATCCTGCGGCCGCGCCAAAAAATTCCTGGAAGCCGAACGCCCCGGCCTCAACGTTTACGAACTCCCGCCCTACAACGTTACGTACCCAACCCGTTCCATGCCCATCAACGTAGCACTGCAGCTCCCCCGCTGGATCAGCACCATTTGGCGCGAACGCAGGTGCATGGAAAGGTTGATTAAGGAGCTGGGGATTGACCGGATCATCTCCGACAATCGTTTTGGCTGCTACCATCCACAGGTGCCGTCCGTCTTCCTTACCCACCAGCTTCATCCGATTACGCACAACGCGCTCGTTTCCTGGACTTACCGTCGTTACCTCCAGCGGTTTGATGAGTTTTGGGTGCCGGATTATTCGGAACCGGAGCAGCGGATCAGTGGCAAACTGTCGGACCCTGGGGGCTACAACACTGTTCATTTTATTGGCCCCTTAAGTCGACTAAACATCTCCCGACGGCTCCAAGAGCCTTGGGTCCAATCGCAATTACAAATTGCGTCCGCCGGAGAAGTAAACCTCCTCGCCCTACTATCTGGCCCGGAGCCTATGCGGACGCAACTTGAAGACATTATTTTGCGACAACTAATCGACCTTCCAGGCCACCATATATTAATACGTGGACTTCCGGGTGGAGCCAAGCCACTAACCAATGTCCCTGCTAGCATCACCGTGTACGATTTTGCCGACACTGATCTGCTCTCCCGGATTCTACCCGCCGCCCAACACATCGTCTGCCGCTCCGGCTACAGCACCCTGATGGATGTTTACGCCATCACCCAGGGCGACAAACTGATCCTCGTCCCCACCCCCGGACAAACCGAACAAGTGTACCTCGCCCAGCGCGAAGCCCAACGAATTGGCAGCACAGCCGTCCTGGAACAAGACAATTTGGACCTCCGGATGATCCTGGAGTAATTCGTTCCCGTCAAAAAGTCAGGAAAAACTGTCTGGAACGCGTTTTGCGCATGTTCCAGCCGGCAGTTCCAACTACCATCAGGAGCTCCGTCAATTAATAATCAACAATTAGCCATTAACAATCACCCTTGTTATGCAGAAAGGTAACATATCGGTACAAACCGAGAACATCTTCCCCATCATTAAAAAGTTCCTCTACTCCGATCAGGAAATTTTTCTTCGGGAACTTGTCTCTAACGCCGTTGACGCAACCAGTAAACTCCAGACCCTGAACCGCAAAGGGGAGGTAAAAGGAGAGATTGGTGAAACGACCATCGACATCATGATCGATGCGGAAGCCAAGACCCTGACCATTCGTGACCGCGGCATCGGAATGACAAAAGAAGAGGTTGAAAAATACCTCAATCAGGTAGCCCTTTCTTCTGCGCAGGATTTTGTGGACAAGTACAAAGACGAGGCCAGCATCATCGGCCATTTTGGTCTTGGTTTCTACTCTGCCTTCATGGTAGCCGATAAAGTTGAGGTGGTTACCCAAAGCTGGCAAGAAGGCGCTGCGTCTGTTCGCTGGATTTGCGAAGGCGACCCGAGTTACGAGATTGGCGAAGGCGATCGGGATTTCCGCGGTACCGACATCATCCTGCACATCAGCGAAGACAGCGTGCAGTACCTCGAAGAAGGAGAGATTGAAGGCCTGCTGAATAAGTATGCCCGTTTCCTCCCCGTTCCCATTCGTTTTGGAACTAAGACAGAGACGACCTACGAAGACTCAGATGTGGCCGTTATCGAAGGAGAAGAAAAGCCCGAGCCCGTTAAGGTGGAGACCGAGGTGGACAACATCATCAATAATACCGAGCCGCTGTGGAAGAAAAACCCTGCGGACCTGACGGACGAAGACTACAAAAACTTCTACCGCGAGCTCTACCCAATGGGGCAGCCGCCGATGTTCTGGATCCACCTCAACATTGACTTCCCGTTCAACCTTACGGGTATCCTGTACTTCCCGAAAGTATCCGGCGGTTTGGAGCTGCAGCGGAATAAAATCCAGCTGTACAGCAACCAGGTATACGTGACCGACGACGTGAAGGAGATCGTACCTGAATTCCTCACCCTCCTCCACGGCGTGATCGACAGCCCGGACATCCCGCTGAACGTTTCCCGTTCCTATCTCCAGGCAGATACCAACGTGAAGAAGATCACGGGGTACATCACCAAGAAGGTAGCTGAGAAGCTGAACAGCCTGTTCAAAGACGACCGGGAAGACTACGAAAACAAGTGGGGCGACCTGGGCGTATTCGTGAAGTACGGCATGATTTCCGAAGAGAAGTTCTACGACCGGGGCGTCAAGTTCGTCTTGCTCGAAAACACCGACGAGAAGAAGTTCACGCTGGAGGAATACAAGGAACGGATCAAAGAAAACCAGACCGACAAGCACGACAAGCTGGTGGCCATCTACACCGCCGATGAAGACAAGCAACATACGTTGGTAGCCGGTGCGCAAGAGCGTGGCTACGACGTGCTCAAACTGGAACACGCCATTGACGCGCCCTTCATCCAGAGCCTCGAGCAGAAGGAAGGTATGACCTTCGTACGTGTAGACTCCGCTACGCCCGATCAACTCGTCCAAAAAGACGAAGAAAAGGAAAACCTGCTGAGCGAAGAAGACCAGACTACGGTCAAAACCATCTTTACCGACGTTGTTGGCCAGGCTGGTTCCGTAGAACTCAAGCCGCTCGATACGACGGATGCGCCGGTACAGATCGTCCGCCCCGAATTCATGCGCCGCATGAAGGAGATGCAGATGCTCCAGGGTATGGACACCAGCATGTTCCCCGACATGTACAACGTCATCATCAACGCGAATAACCCCGTGGTGAAGGAACAGATCCTGGGCAAGGAGGACGAAGGCGAACGGACCGAAAACGCTACTCACCTTTACCAGTTGGCGTTGCTGAGTCAACAGCTGTTGTCTGGGGCTGATTTGAAAGCGTTTGTTGACCGTAGCGTTAAGATGATGGGGTA